>CAKZXZ010000023.1 GCA_937883775.1 uncultured Paracoccaceae bacterium | reverse complement strand
CCGCCCAGCAGAAGCGTGCTGAAGCCGATCAGCGCCGCCGCAATGCACAAGAACGCCTGCGCAAAGCGGTGGTGCCCCTCTTGTGACAGCCGCGCAGGGGAGCGGTCGACGATCTCGCTCACCTCTGCGGTGGGAAACAGCAACATGGATGTCGGCATGATCTCGGGCGACGGCCGCCCGATTCTGGGAGGCTCAATCAAGCCGCCGATATCATAGGTCGATTCTTCGAAATAGGTTTGCGACAGGCGCTGGGTGGCGGTGTCAAAGGTTTGGGTATTGCCGTCAAACATCACGATACGCGGCCCGGTTTCGCTGCGCACCAGAAGGGCGCGCTGGGCGACATAGGTGATCCGTTGCCCGTCGCTGCGGGCGTCAGACATGAAGATATCATGCAAGACCCCCTCGCTATCGATCATCCGCGAATAGAAGGTGATCCCGTCCGAAGGATGCACAAACGCCCCTTCATTCAGCAAGCCCGAGATCAGGTTCTGCGAGATCTCGGCCTCTCGCTCGGCCAGCCGTTTTTCGGCCATGGGCACGAGGAAATGCGTCAGAATTGACACCAAAAGCGCCACGATCGCCCCGAAAACCAGAACCGGGCGCGCCATGCGAAACGCGCTGAACCCGGTCGCCTGCATGACGACCAACTCACTTTCAGAGGTCAGCCGATTGGTAACATAGATCGTTGCGGCAAAGGCCGACATCGGCAAAACAAGCCGGATGACATTGGGCAGGGTCAGGGCCGTGAACTCAAGCACGACGGCGGCGGATTGCCCGTCCGAGATCAGCTGGTCAAACAGGATAACGGCCCGGTTCAACCAGTAGACCAGCACCAGGATCAGCGAGAAGAACCCGAATAGAACCATGAGTTGCGACAGCAGATATCTGTCGAATCTCGCGAACATGTCTGCCCCCCTAGGGCCGCCTGCATTTTTGCCAACCTAACCCAATAAAACCGCTCGCGAAACTGCAATCTGCGCCGCGCACTGGTCAAGC
Source organism: uncultured Paracoccaceae bacterium (assembly GCA_937883775.1). GTDB lineage: Bacteria > Pseudomonadota > Alphaproteobacteria > Rhodobacterales > Rhodobacteraceae > JAHTBL01. The sequence goes on along the minus strand of CAKZXZ010000023.1, from coordinate 16,877 downwards.
TGCAAGACGCGTATTAGGTGTAAGCGACGACTTGAAATTTCGCATTTCCGGAGAGCCCTCATGACAAGCCCCGCCGCCTTACACTTCACCGATGTCGATCTTGATGAGATCGGGGCCATGACGGGCCGTGTTGCTGTTTTCGTGTCCGAAAGCGGCAAGCTGGATCAAACCGCCCGGCGAGTAAACCGCCTGACCAAAGGGGCGCTTGAACGCTTTGCCGAAAGCGCCGCTTTCAACGATATGGCGCCGGGCGACACCAAAGAGTTGGCCTATCCAACAGGCATGGTCGCCGAATGGCTCAACGTGGTAAAGCTGGACCGCAAACCCACCATCGAAGCCGCGCGAAAGGCGGGTGCCGGTCTTGGCAAGGCCAAGGGGGCCGACGCGCTGCACGTGCTTGCAGGCAACCTCAAACAGGTCACGCATGTGGCGCTGGGCGCGACCCTGCGGGCCTACGCTTTTACCGATCACAAGACCGCCGATCAGACGGCGATGAAAGACACCGTCTTTTATGTCAGCGATGCAAAGGCGCTGGAGGGCGAGGCCGCAGCGATCACCGCCGTCGCCGAAGGTGTCTTCATGACCCGCGATCTGACCTCTGAACCTGCAAATGTGCTGACCACAACGGAATTTGCCAACCGTCTCGAGGCGATGTCAGATCTGGGCCTCAAGGTCACCGTGCTGGACGAGCCAGAGCTGGAAACGCTGGGCATGCGCACGTTGTTGTCGGTCGGCCAAGGCTCGGAAAGCCCGTCGAAAGTTGTGGTCATGGAATGGCAGGGCGGCACGGTGGGCGATGCGCCGCTGGCGCTCGTCGGTAAGGGGGTCGTCTTTGATACCGGTGGGATCAGCCTGAAACCGGCGGCTGGCATGGAAGACATGACCATGGATATGGGCGGCGCGGGCGTCGTGGCAGGCGTGATGCGCACGCTTGCGCTGCGCAAAGCCAAGGCCAATGTCGTGGGCCTTGTCGGGCTGGTTGAAAACATGCCGGACGGACGCGCAACCCGCCCAGGCGATGTTGTCACCTCGATGAAAGGCGACACTGTCGAAATCATCAACACCGACGCCGAAGGTCGGTTGGTTCTGGCGGATGTACTTTGGTACGCTCAGGAAAAGTTCGAACCGCGTGGCGTGATCGATCTGGCGACGCTCACAGGCGCTGTCATCATCGGGTTGGGCCACGAGATGGCGGGCGTGTTCTCCAACAATGATGATCTGGCGGGCCAGTTCCTGAATGCGGCCAAAGCTGAGGGCGAAGGGGCGTGGCGCCTGCCGCTTGATCCGGCTTACGACAAACAGCTCAAATCGCAGATCGCAGATATGAAGAACGTCGGCGGACGGCCAGCAGGCTCGATCACGGCAGCGCAGTTTTTGCAGCGCTTTGTACTTGATGACATGCCGTGGATCCACTTGGATATCGCGGGCGTCGCATCGGTCAAATCCGACACAGCCTTTGCGCCGAAAGGTTGCACAGGCTGGGGCGTGCGCGCATTGGACCGTCTTGTACGCGACACGATCGAAGGGTGACAAACCACCGATGGGGGCGGCCTATTTCTATCATCTGACGCAAACGCCGCTTGAGCAGACCTTGCCCATGCTGCTTGAAAAATGCCGTGGTGCGGGCTGGCGCGTTGCGGTGCGCGGAACAGATGCTGCGCGGCTTGATTGGTTGGACGAAAAACTGTGGTTGATCGGCGACGGGTCGTTCTTGCCCCATGGCAGGGCTGGTGGCTCACATGATGCCGATCAGCCGATTTTGCTGACAGATCAAGCGGTTGCGGCCAATGACCCGGCCTGCGTGATGTGCGTTGATGGGGCCGAAATATCGCAGGCCGAAGTGACTGCGCTGGAACGTGTCTGCATTCTGTTTGACGGCAATGACGAGACTGCCGTGCAAGCGGCGCGCGTTCAGTGGAAAGCCCTGACAGATGCCGGATGTTCAGCGCAATACTGGTCGCAAGAAACTGGGCGCTGGGAAAAAAAGGCCGAAAGCTAGCGCGTAAGAACCAGCTGATTGTCGGCGATCTGAATGCTCGCAAAGCGCTGCAGATAGCTCATCCCCAGCAGTGATTGTGACATCTCCCCGCCATTGACCGACGCGCGAACTGCGCGGTCTGTGAACGGTCCAAGCTCCATCTCGTCAAGGCGCACCATCGCCGTCTGGACGATCCCGTTCGCGGTCATCGCTTGTCCCAGAAAGTTCAGATCCTCGGGGCGCAGCCCGATGCGCGTTGCATCCGCGCGCGTCAAAACGATATCTGTTGCACCGGTATCTACAACAAAATCAATGGGTTCTCCGTTGATATTAATGTTAAGATAGTAATGCCCGTCCCGAGCGCGGGGCACCACGATTTCGCCGCTGTCCACAAACGCCGCCTGCTGGGGCAAGACGGTGCTGCGGATGTCTTGCCACAGGCCGACCCCGGCAATTGCGCCGATGAAAATCAGCACCCAGATCCCCGCCATCTGCAGGGTTTTGCCAAGCTTCAAGCGGTTTTGCATAAAGAAATAGCCCGCGATCACCGTGACCAGCAGGCCTAGATAGATCAGTTGCGCGATTTGGTCAGAACTCATGTCGCCCTCCGGTTACCGGCCATAAGATAGGCGGGCCGCGACGCGATTTCAGCCCCCCGCAAGGCCAAAGTCGCGCAGGCCGTCCAGCACAAATTGCACCGATAGCGCGGCCAGCATCATGCCCAGCAAGCGGGAGACGACGTTGATCCCAGTTTTGCCCAGCAAACGTTCGATCTTTCCGGCCAGCAGAAACAGGATGAAGACAACCGCAATGACGCTCAGCATCACGCCCGAAATGGTTGCAAGCTGGATCACATCACCGTCACCGGTCAGCAGGATCATCGATGCAATCGCGCCCGGACCCGCGATCAGCGGGATCGCGAGGGGGAAAACAGACGGGTCGGGGCGGTCATCCTCGGCCTGATCCTCGCGCCGTTTTGAACGGCGTTCGAAGAGCATTTCAAGCGCTGTGAGGAACAAAAGGATGCCGCCAGCAATGCGAAATGCGGGCAAAGAGATGCCTGCAAAGCCAAGTGCAGCCTCGCCAAAGAGGGCGAAGACCAGCAGTATTATCGCGGATATAATGCACGCTCGAAGCGCAATCGCACGGCGAGCCTGATCGGGCATGCCTTGGGTCAAGGCCACGAAAAGAGGGGTCAGGCCAATGGGATCGATAATCACGAAAAGCGTCGCAAAAGCGGTGATGATAACTTGAGCTTCCATCGCTAGGCCGTTGCTTTTTCGAGCTTTTCAAGTGACGTCATCCACATCGCCTCGGCCCGGTCCAGACCGTTCATTACTTCGGCGTATTTCTTTTGCCAGACCTCAACCTCGCCACCTTTGCCGGGTTCATAAAGCGCCGGATCGGCTAGTTTCTTGGCCAGCTTGTCGCGCATCGCATTCAGCTTTTCGACCCGTTCCTCGTTTTTGCGCACCTCGGATTTGAGCGCAAGAACCTCGTCACGAGAGGCGCGTTTCGGTTTGGGCTTTTCTTCCTTTTTCAATGGCTTATCACTTTGCAGCAGCAATTTGCGATAGGCCTCAAGATCGTCCTGATAAGGCGTTACAGCACCGTCTTTGACCAGCCAGAGCCGGTCGGCCACAAGGCTTAGCAGATGCATGTCGTGGCTCACCAGAATAACCGCGCCGGTATAGGCGGTCAGCGCTTCGACCAGCGCTTCGCGGCTTTCCATATCGAGGTGGTTTGTGGGTTCGTCCAGGATCAGTAGATGCGGGGCGTCCAGTGTCGCTAACAGCAAGGAAAGACGGGCTTTTTGACCACCGGACAGGCGCCCGACAACGGTGTCGGCCTGATCTGCGCCAAGGCCGAAACCGGCCAGCTTGGCGCGCAGTTTCGGTGGCATCATTTCGGGCAATTCGCGGGCCAGATGTTGCAGGGGTGTTTCGTCGATATGCAGCTCGTCTACCTGATGCTGGGCGAAGTAGCCGATCCGCAATTTTGAGGATTTTACAACGCGCCCGCCAAGCGGATCCAGCCGGTCCGACAGCAGTTTGGCCAGCGTGGATTTGCCTTGCCCGTTCTTGCCCAGCAGCGCGATACGGTCGTCCTGATCGATCCGCAGATCGAGCTTTTTCAGCACAGTTGTGTCGCCATAGCCTGCGACACCGTTCTCCACGTTGATGATCGGGGGCGACATTTCCTCGGGCGAGGGGAAGGTGAAGACGCGCTTGGCGACGTCTTCGGGGGCGGTGATTGTCTCCATCTTTTCAAGCATTTTGACGCGGCTTTGGGCTTGCTTGGCCTTTGAGGCTTTCGCTTTGAAGCGCGCTACGAACGCCTCCAGATGCTCGCGGTGGGCGGCTTGTTTCTTGGCTGCTGCCGCTTGCACGGCACGCTGTTCCGCGCGTTGGCGGGCGAACTGGTCGTAGGGGCCTTGCCAGAGCGTCAGCTTGCGCGCGTCCAGATGCAGGATCGCGCCGACCGCCCGGTTGAGCAGGCCGCGATCATGCGAGATAATCAGCACCGTATGGGGGTAGCGGGCGAGGTATGTTTCAAGCCAGACCGCGCCTTCGAGGTCCAGATAGTTGGTCGGCTCATCCAGCAACAACAGGTCAGGCTGTGAGAAAAGCACGGCGGCCAAGGCCACACGCATCCGCCAGCCGCCCGAGAAATCCGAGCAGGGCATTTGCTGTTCGGTATCGTCAAAGCCAAGCCCCTTGAGGATCGCGGCGGCGCGCCCTTCGGCGGACCATGCATCAATATCGGCGAGCCGGGTCTGGATGTCGGCAATGCGTGTGGGGTCGGTCGCGGTTTCAGCTTCGGCCAGCAGGGCTGCGCGTTCGGTATCGGCTTCCAGCACCGTGTCGAGCAGGGAGGTTGCCGAGGCGGGAACTTCCTGGCTGACACCGCCGATGCGGGCGCGCGATGGCAGCTCGATGGCGCCGCCTTCGAGTACCAGATCGCCCCGGATCAGCTTGAACAGCGTCGTTTTGCCAGCGCCGTTTGGCCCCACCAGACCCACCTTGTGGCCGGTCGGGATCGTGGCTGACGCGCCCTCAAACAAAGGGCGGCCGTCGATGGAATAGCTGATATCATGGAGCTTAAGCATGGCGCACCTCTGCCGTATGGAACGCGCGCCGTCAATCGCAGCTTTTCAAGGGGTGCGCGGCATGCTAGGCGGGCGTCGATTTGAAACGGCGGGCTGTCCGCCCCGACTTAAATGAGGCTCAAAATGGCTGTCGAACGCACCCTGTCCATCATCAAACCCGATGCCACCAAGCGCAACCTGACCGGCAAGATCAATGCCAAGTTCGAAGAGGCGGGCCTGCGCATCGTTGCGCAAAAGCGCATTCACCTGACACCGGCGCAGGCTGGCAAATTCTACGAAGTGCATGCCGAGCGTCCGTTTTACGGTGAGCTGTGCGAATTCATGGCCTCTGCGCCGGTTGTCGTGCAGGTTCTGGAAGGCGAGGGTGCCATTGCCAAGAACCGCGAAGTGATGGGGGCCACGAACCCCGCTGATGCGGCCCCCGGCACGGTGCGCGCTGAGTTTGCGGAATCGGTTGGTGAGAACTCGGTGCACGGCTCGGACGCGCCTGAGACAGCTGCCGAAGAGATTGCGTATTTCTTCTCGGGTCTGGAACTGGTCGGCTAAGCCTTCTTTTCCACTACACCCAACGCATCGAGGGCCGCTTCCAATTCGGAGCGGCCCTTGTCATGTTTGGCCGCTTTCAGCGCATCAAACTTCACCCGCAGCGCGTCTTTTTCCTTGCCTTTACAGTCATTCCAGGGCCGCCCCTGAAGCGCCATGACAAGCGCATAATAGGCGATGAAATGCGGGCGGGAGCCATTTTCCAAAAGCGCGGCATAAGCCGCATCTGCGCCCATCTCGCGCAGGTGTTCGGCTGATGTGATGCCGACGCGGTTGAAAGCGTCTTCCATCGCGGGGCCAAGATTTCGGATGCTGCTGATCGCTGCCATGGCGCAAGTCTAGCGACATTTGCGCAAAAGAAAAACGCGGTTGCGACGGACCCTGGAGGCGGGAGGTCGCAGACCGCGTTCAGAATTGAGGCGTGTCTTTCGGGGAGGTCAAAAGAGCCTCGGCCACGCCCGGCGCTGCACCAAATCAAAAAGGCCGGGCGGGTGTTTCAGATGCTTGCGTAGTCGGTATAGACCGGCTGGGGTTGCGCTTCTTTTGCAGGAGCGGGGGCCGGTTGCGGCTGCTGTGGTTGCGGTTGTGACATGTGCCTGTGTCCCTTTGCGAGAGTTATGATCTGCCTTCACTGTCCCCCGTATTTTTTGATCTTTTGCGGATAATTTGAAAAGGCTGCAACGCAAAGCGGGCCTGAAAAGGGCGCAAATGTGGCACAATTGTGGCAATTTGCCTGATTTTTCGGGAAGAGGCCGCGATGTCAGGCGCAAGGCCGCATCTTGGCCATCACGATACCGATCTTGCCGCAACTGGCAATCTACCGCTGATCGCGACACGCTCAGGTTGCGTTTTTCATCCGCTCTGTGGCGTCATCGGCGTCGGGGAGGGCCACGCAGCAAGAAAAGGGGCACGTCGGATGGCGCCTAACTTTATCATTGGTGGTGCTCCGAAATGTGGAACAACCACGTTGCATCAGGTGCTTGACCAGCATCCCGACATCTGGGTCGCCCGCAACGAGGTCTATCATTTTGATGCAGATGATCCGGTGGCGCATGGTGATTTTCTGAAGATCGAACAGGGCGAACTGTGCTGGCGCGATCCGAATGATCCGCAGGTTCGCGCCTGGTATGATGCGCGCTTTGCCGATGCCCCTGAGGGCGCGCTGATCGGGGAGGACACGACGACCTATCTGATGTCGGCCGTGGCGCCTGCGCGGATCAAGGCGGCCAATCCCGAAGTAAAGCTTATCTTTATGCTGCGCGATCCGGTCAAACGGGCGTTCTCGCAATATTGGCACCTGCTGCGATCGGGACGCACAAGCGATAGCTTTGAGAAAACGCTGACCCGTCATCCGTCGATCTTGCTTGGCTCGACCTATGCGCCAGCCTTGCGCGAGTTTCGCGACGTCTTTGGGCCAGAGCAGGTGCATGTCGTGATCTTTGAGGATTTCAATGCCAACCGGCAAGCCGTTCTGGATGGGGTGACGGCGTTTTTGGGCGTTTCTGATCTGGTGCGTGATGACATGCCCGCCTGGCATAACCGCACTAAATATCCCGCGCAGATGAAGACGCTTTTGCGGTTGAACCGGGTGGGCCGGGTGCTGGTGCGTGCGCGCTATGCCCGGCATCTGGGGCAAGACCGAAAGCTGTCCGCGCGCCTTGCGCATGCCGCTTATCGGCGGTGGTTTGGGTTCGTATCCCGACGGGTTTTGACCGAAGACCAGCCGCCAAGCCCGATGCGGGCAAAAACACGCGCATATCTGTGTCAGCATCTTTCAGACCGAAATGCAGGGCTTTCTGCGCTGATTGACAAGGATCTGAGCCGGGTCTGGCCCGGTTTTTCGCAGTGATCCGTGTGGTCTTTGACAAAGCTCGGCGAAATGCTGCGTATGCGAAGGCGGCCCGATTGTGCGGGGCTGCGCGCGGATTTAGCCTTACCACACCACGGTTTCAAGAACATGCAGGATGAGAGATGCCATGAACAGACCTTTCGGATATGTCGGTCTTGTCGCCCTTGCGTGCGGGATCCCGATGGGCGTTGCAGCGCAAAGCGGCGCGTCCTTTTTTGAACCGTTCGAGACGCTGTCGGACAGCCGCTGGTTCGTCTCAAGCGGGTGGGCCAATGGCGATCATCAAAGCTGTCTGTGGCATCGCGACCGGGTTGCGATTGAGGAGGGCATCTTGCGCCTGTCCTTGACCGCAGACGCCAAGGAAGACCGCGATTTCAGTTGTGGTGAGATCCAGTCGGAAGAGCGGTTTGGCTATGGCACCTTCGAGGCGCGCATGAAAGTGCCCTACGCCCGTGGCATGAATGCAAATCTCTTTACTTTCATCGGTGCGCCGCAGGATCGCCCGCATAATGAGATCGATTTCGAATTTATCGCGCCACAAGAACCGGTTTTGCAGACAAACTTTCATACCGCGCGCAGCAGTGAAAACACCGATCTGCACCCGGTGGCGGCGGATGGCGCTTTCCGCAACTACGCCTTTATCTGGGAGCCGGACCGGATCCGGTGGTATATCGACGGCACGCTTATTCGCGATGTGCAGGGCGGCGATCTGCCGGATGAGCCGCAAAAGATCTATCTGAGTCTGTGGTCGACCGACACGCTGACAGACTGGATGGGGGTCTTCGAGGCAAGCTCGGGCGCGCAGGTGCTCGAGGTTGATTGGGTCGCCTACACGGCGCCGGGCGAGGACTGCACGTTCGAGCAATCGGTTTTATGCGTCGAAGGGGTCGAAAGCACCCAATGAGCCGCGCACCTGCCATCTCGGAGTGCCTAGATTTCGATCAAAGGCGCTGTTTTGCTCGCCTTAAAGGTGCGTTTTTCTTGCGTTTCTCTCGCAAAGCGCATGTGCTGGGGATATTGAACAAAGTCTGGCGGTCGCTGGCGCTTTTGTCTGGCCGATCGTCGGAAACTGTACCTGTCTTAACGTGTTTTCGCCCCCGGTCGGCATACCAGTCCGGGCTTTCCTTGCGTTTTCAAACAGCAAAACATGGGCTGCAAAGCAGATGAAGATACGCCAAGCCGCGATTGTCGATCCCGAGCAGAACAGCGCCTATGTTCTGCCCGCAATCGCGTTGTCGATGTTTGTCTTTGCCTATTCGGTCAATTTCGGTCCGATTTCGATCCTTGCCTTTTACGGCTGCTGGTTGTTGCCCTTTATCATCGCGCCGCGCGTCGTTTTGGGGCGCCCGGGCCCGGTCGTGCTGTTGCTTGTCATCCCCATCTTCTTCACCTTGTCGATGGTCTGGAGCGATGCGGCCGGGACGACCTTGCGCGCCGCCATCCAGTACGGGATCACGATCTTTGCGGGGTTGGTGGCTGCGCGGATCACATCAGTCGGCAATTTGGCGTTGGGCGGCACGATTGGCGGGGCTATTGTGCTGCTGTATTCGGCGGTAAACGGGGGCTATTCCTACGACTATATCGACGGTGATTTTGCCTTCAACGGGGCGTTTTCCTCGAAAAATCAGCTGGGCTACTTTGCGACGCTGGCGATCCTTTTCTCGCTGTCTTTGGTCTTTATCTTTCGCAGCCACCGCGCGGTGCATCCTTTTGCGCTGGCCACGGCGGCGTTGGGGGCGGTTTTGCTGTGGATGTCGGATTCCGCCACATCGCTGCTATCGGCCATTGCCGCATTTGCCGCGATCACGTTCATGGGGATCGTGTTGAACCTGGCGCCTGCGTTGCGCCGGGCCATCGTGTTTCTGGTCATCGGCGGCACCGTGGTGCTGGGCTTTGCCAGCCTTCGCCTTGGGGCGTTCAATGCGCTTTTGGGCGCGTTTGGCCGTGATACCAGCCTGACCGGGCGCACCTATCTGTGGAGCGAGGCCATCGTGTTTGGCGCTGACCGCCCGATCCTGGGCTTGGGGTATAATGCGTTCTGGGTGCATGGCAGGCCGGCTGCTGAACAGCTGTGGCAGGATTTCTATATCACCGCACGCACGGGCTTTCATTTCCATAACCTGCTGATCGAGACCTATGTGGGCCTTGGCCTTGTGGGGCTCGCACTGGTTGTCGGGCTTTGCATTTTGCTGTTCGTGATGCCGCTGAGCGCGGCACTGGGGCAGGGCAGCGTCGGCTCGATCATGCTTTTTTCGGGGCTTGCGATCCTGTTTTTGGTGCGCTCGGTGGCCGAGGTCGATTTTATCACGCCTCATACAGTGGGCTCGTTTCTGGTCGCCTTTATCCTGCTGCGCCTTTTCGATCACAACCGCGATGTGCGCCACGCACTTCATCTGACAAAACCCAGCGCGAAACGGCGTCACCCGTCGCTTGGCGCACCTCAAACGGTGCTGGAATGAGCATGTTCACCTATAAAAAGGTCTGCCAATGACCCGTCCCGTTCAAGAACGCCGCATCACCTGGACCAAAGACAACGCCCATCCGCTGGCGGGGTATCGAGACGAGCCGCGCATTGATGTGGGCAGCATTATCCGCGCCGTTCGGCGGCAAATGCTGATCGTTGTGGCCTGTGCGTCGGTCGGGATCGCCATTGCTGTCTTTATGATCCTGGGCTCGGTGCCGCACTATACGGCGGTTGAAACCGTTCTTCTGGACGAAGAGCGCGGTGAGCTTTTGAACGAGGTCTCGCCTTTGCCCAATGCGGTGCGGTCCGACACGGCCATTCAAAGCGAGATCGAGATCATCAGATCCCGTGCGCTGGCCTATGAGGTGGTCGGTGTGCTGCAACTGGATCAGGACGAAGATTTTCTGTCGCCGCCGGTTGGCATGACCCAGCAGATCATGGGCGCGGTGTCGTCGCTGACCGATCCGATTGCGCGGCTGTTGACGCCCGCGCCGCCCGAAACAAGCGGTGCGGCACCGTCCGGGGTTGCTGAAGCGGCCCCAGCGCCGCCTTTTGATCTGACCCTGACCGAGCGTGACCGCGCGGCGCAAATCCTGCGCGACAGGCTTTCGGTCTCGCGTTCGGGGCGCAGTCTGGTCATCGAAATCGGTTTTACCGATTTTGATCCCACCCGCGCCGCGATGATCGCGCGCGGCTATGGCGCCGCCTATGAGAATTTCCAGCTGGCCACCACGAACGAGGTGGCCGCAAAGGCCGAAGACTGGCTGCGCGAGCGGCTTGAGGTTCTGGAGCAAAAGAGCATTCAGGCGGCGGCTGAGCTGCAGGAATTTCGGTCCGCCAATGATCTGGTTCAGGTCCGCGGCAACCTGTTGACCGAGCAGCAGCAATCCGAACTGGCAAGCGAGTTGATGACCGCTGCGGCAGATGCCGCCGAGGCCGAAGCACAGCTTGAAAGCATGGCGTCGCTTCTGGAACGCGCGCAAAATGGCGAAGAGATCATCACCGTACCGCCGCTGGACGGTCAGCGCGGCGGGGATGTGCAGACGCTTGGTCGCGACTATCTGGATGCAAGTCTGCGTTACCGCCGCCTTGTTGCGCAGTTTGGCGAAGAGCATCCTCAGGCTCGTCAGTTGAATGCCAGCCTTGAGCAGCTGCGCGAAACCATCAAGGTCGAGTTGGAACAATCGACCGAAGCCGCGCGTGTGTCCTACAATATGGCCCGCAGCCGCGAGCAGTCTTTGCGCTCGGATCTGCGGGCGATCACCGGGACGCAGGATGAAAACGTCGCCTTGCGGGGCCGGTTGCAACAACTTCAGGCCATCTCGGAAACCTATGCGCAGGTCTACCGCGATTATCTTGCACGGCTCGAAGTGACGATGCAGCAGCAAAACTTCCCCATCGCTGCGGTCAAGATCATTTCGCCTGCAACAGTGCCCAAGGGGGCCTCCAGCCCGCAGAAAAAAGCGATGCTGTTTGCGGGGCTCATGCTTGGCGGGTTTTTGGGTGTGCTGATCGGGGCAGGGCGCGAATTGCTGCCAAAGCCGGTGCGCACGGCCTCGACCTTGCGCCAGGAGATCGGTGTGAATTGTGCCGGTTTGCTGCCCCGGCAGAAAAGCCGCGATGGGGCCAGCGCGCAGCGCACGCGTTTGCGCACGGTGGAACGTCTGGCGCAGGCCTGCGAGGCGAATTTACGCCCCACAGGGGGCGTGCTGGTTGGTGTCGCGCCGCTTGCAGCTGATCTGGAGGATCCGTTTGGCCTTCCAAACGCGTTGGCCTCACATTTGGCCCGCGACGGGGCGCACCGGGTTCTGGTGATCCACGAGAGCATTACGCCCAAGCTGTTGCGCAAGACGGCCAGTCAGCCAAACGTCGAAACCGCCAGCCTCGAAATGGTGCTTGAGGCGTGGACGAGCCGCAGCGAAGTGGCGGTGCCCGGCAAGCCGGTTGATTTCAAAGCACTGACCGATGAGCTGCGCGATCAATACAGTTTTATCCTGCTGGACATGGCGCCGCTGAGCACTGCGGATCGGTCGGACCCGCATGCATGGGCCTATGACATGACGATCCTGCGGATTGCCTGGGGCAAGGTTCTGCCCAGCTTTATCGCTGACGCGCTGATGGATCATCCGCGCTTTCGCGAGAGCCTTGCGACGACTGTGCTTGAGGATGCCATGTTGTCCGTCGCACGCCGCTACATCAGCCCCGGAAGCTATGAGGAGCTTGAGATCAATGCCTGACGCTGGATGGACTGGGCGCGTGCTTTGGGTGGTGCTGACGCTGCTTCTGGCGATGCCAGCCTTTGCGCAATCTTCGTCCGAGACGGCTGAGGTGGCGGTTGAAACACTGGGCGCGCAGCAGACGATTGAGGTGCGCGTGGGGCGCTGGGATCCGATTCAGGAAACCTATGCCAATTGGGATGCGATTGGCGGCAGTTTCCAGATCAGTGCTGCGGGCACGGTCACGCTTCCGTTGATTGGTACCATGTCTGTGTCGGGACTGACGCCGGATGCGCTGAGCATGGACATCGCGCAGCGGGTTCAGGACCGGATGGGTCTGCGCGGGGATGTGCAGGCGGTTGTCACAATTACCGAGTATGCACCGATCTATATTCTGGGCGATGTCGGCGCGCCGGGAGCCTATCCGCATGCACCCAACATGACTGTTCTGCAGGCGCTTAGTCTGGCGGGCGGGGTTGACAGCGTCAGCCCGCAATTGCTGCGCGGGGAACGCGGCGCGCTTAGCTCGATGGGCAGCTACCGGGTGATGGAGTTGGAATTGCTTCGCAGGCTGGCAACGCTGTCGCGTCTTGAAGCCGAAGAGGCCGGCACCGATATGGTCACCCCTGACGAACTGGCCGCAACGCCGATGGGGGCCGAATTGATGGCACAAGAGCGCCGGATCATGGAGGCGCAAAGCACCGCACTGGCTTCAAGCCTTGCGCAAATCGATGAGCTTGAAGCGCTTTTGCTTGAGCGGATCAGTCGCCTGAACACCCAGGCTGGGCTGCGCCAAGAGCAGCTTGCGCTTTTGGACGAAGAGCTAGAAAACGCCTCGTCCCTGGTCGAGCGGGGCCTGTCGACCGCCGCGCGCGCCAGCAATCTCAAACGTGAACTGGCCGATCAGCAGGTGCGTTTGCTTGAGGTTGAAACCGCGCGTCTGAATGCCGAACAGCAGTTGAATGAAACCCGGCGTGACAGGTTGGATCTGACCAATCAGCGCAACCGCGACCGGGTTCAGGGGTTGCAAGACCAACGTGCGGCCATTGGCGAATTGCGGATCCGCATGGAAACCGAAGCGGCGCTTTTCTCGGACTCGATGCGCACAGGCACTGGCGTTGTCAGCCTGTCTGCGATGACGTCAGCGGCGTTTCAGATCACCCGCACCGGGCCCGAAGGTCCGCAGACATTTGACGTGGGGCGCGATGATCGCGTCGAAGGGGGGGATGTACTTGAGGTGACGCTGCGTGCACCAACAGATAATGACACGATCCCCATTCGTCGTTTGCCGGAACCGATGTCGGGACAGGCGCCCCAGCCGACGCTGGAAACTCCGCAATCGGTCGTGTCACCGGATATGTCTTCAAAGCCCTCAAGCGATCAAACGCGCAAAGTGCCGCCATCCTGAGCAACGCTTTGTTGCGGTGTCCTGAGGATATCTAGGAGCCGGTCGATCTGCCGCTCCGGGATCATCTCGTCGCGTTGCGCATGGGCCAAGGCCCGGTTCGAGACGGCTTCATATTCTGTAGCATCGTGCCAAAGGTGGCGCAACGCGGTCGCCCAGTCTGCGATCGGGGCGTCTGCAGGCAGCAAGATGCCGCCATCGCCCACAGCTTCGGGCAGACCGCCAATGGCAGATGCGATCACAGGAATGCCGCTAACTTGTGCTTCGGCTGCGATCCGCCCGAAAGCCTCTTCCCATTGGCTGGGCGCCAGCACGATCCGCGCGTCTTTGTAGACGCTGCGCATATCGGTCGTTGCGGGGCGCAGCGTCACATTGGGCAGCTGGGCCAGATGGGTTTGCAGATGCGTTTCCTGATCTGCGGTCAGCCCCCATCCGCGCACGAATACAAATGGCACATCAGGGCAGGCGGCGGCAAGTTGCAACGCGACATCGACACCTTTGTTGGGGTGCGGGTTGATGAATGTGACGTTCTGCCGGGAGGACGTGACGCGGTAAGTCGCCGCCTCGACCATGGGGTGGATCACATGGGCGGTGACGCCATCGGTTTCGGCAAACCGATTGGCTGTGAAGTGCGAATTGGCGATAAAGCCGGTCTTGGTCGCCGCCGACAAACGACCGCCCAGATCGACCGTTTCGACGTTGCGCAGATAGATGAAGGTGCGGGTTTTATCGCGGTCGATCGCCTGAGCCATGGCGACAGGCAGGCGCGACTGAAAGATGGCGACATCGGCGTTGAAGTCAGAAACCACACGCTGGGCCAATTGGTCGGCAAACCAGGCGCGAAAGACCGGGTAGCCCAAACTGTCATCGCGCACATAGCCTTGACGAGTCAGCTTGAGCAGAACCCGCGCGCGCAGCCCAAGCCAGCCATCGCCGGTCAGCCCGGCCAGAACGGCAACATCATGGCCGCGCGCGCGCAGCCGGGTGACAAGCTCGTGTGTGCTTGATTGTGCGCCACCATACATTTGCGGGAAGTAGGGATGCGCGCTGCCAAAGAGGATCCGCATCGGTTTCATATCGGGATCATACGCTGTCATCAAAGCGTGACGCTGCAATGCAGCATAAGGCAATCAAAGAAGCTCTTTGATGCCTTGAAGCGGGGCGGCTTGAAGGGGCCATGAATATGCTCTGCCACGGTGTCGGTTCCTGAAAGTGACCGACTCACCTTAAAGGTGAGTCGCAATATCCTTAAAAAAGATTGCGCGAAAGATCAGAGCCTTGCCGTTGTTTTGTGCATCGGTGTTTTCAAAAAATCAAAAGCTGCGCACTTCCTGAGCCAAGATGTGCGGAAACTAAGCGAAACTCGCCTAAAGGCTCGGCAATGCTTTGCCTGTGGTCACATTGGCGTTTGCATCTGCAGAAATTGTCATACCTTCTTAGCAGTGACTTGAAAGAAAAGGTCCATGAGTTCCAGCAAGGCGGCGCCCAAGCGTCACAAGCGCATGAGTAACGATCCTTCCAAGCGATAGTCCATGCCTCTTTTTGAGGCAGGTCAAACGGCCCGGCGACGGGCGATTAAAGACAAGGATGTAGACGGATGAAAGCGATCAATACAGACCACGCGCCCGCCAAAGGGTCCGTTGCAACGATGTTGGCCCTTGCGGTTTGGCTCAAATCGAACCCTTTCGAGACACCCGTTGGCGGGTGGACCAAGCGCTCTTTCGACGTCGCGGTGGCGCTGACGATGCTGATTGTCTTTTCGCCCCTGATCGCGGGGCTTGCATTGCTGGTCTATAGTTCGTCGCCCGGACCGGTGCTGTATCCGCACCGGCGTGTCGGATATCGCAATCGTCCGTTTCGTTGCCTCAAATTGCGCACAATGGTCGTGAATGGCGATGAAGTGCTCAAACGCCATCTGCAACGCAGCCCTGATGCGTGCCGCGAGTGGGAAGAGACCCGTAAGTTGAAAGACGACCCGCGCGTGACCCCGGTGGGCCATGTGCTTCGCAAGCTGAGCCTTGATGAGTTGCCCCAGCTCTACAATGTGCTGCGCGGCGATATGAGCCTGGTCGGTCCCCGCCCGGTGCCCAATGACGAGCTGCAGCGCTATGGCAAATCCAGCCGCTTTTATCTGCGCGCGCGGCCCGGGATCACCGGTTTGTGGCAGGTGAGCGGCCGCAACACGACGACCTATCAGCGCCGCATCGCATATGACCGCGCCTATGTGACAAAGTTCAGCACGGCGACGGATATTGCCATTCTGGCGCAGACGCTGCCGGCGGCCATCCGGTCCAGCGAAACGTCGTGACATCGCGCGATGCGCTGCCGCTTGTGTCGGTGGTCATGTCGAACTTCAACGGTGCGGCGTATCTTGAGGCAGCTGTCACATCCGTTCTGGCGCAGTCCTATGGCGCGCTTGAAGTGATCGTTGCCGATGATGCCTCCACCGATGACAGTGTCGCAATTCTCAACCGCTTGGCTGAGGATGATCCACGGCTAAAGACGGTTGCCCTGACCGAAAATAAAGGTCCTGCAGGGGCGCGCAACGCCGCGATTGAAGCGGCGCAGGGCGATTGGCTGGCAATTGTGGACGCCGATGATTTGGTGCATCCGGACCGTATCGCCCGGCTTATGAACCATGCGAAAAGCCACGATGCAGATCTGATCGCTGATGATCTGGTCAGCTTTGGCGCGCCGGAAACAGCGGGCCAGACACTTTTGTATGACCACGTCAGTGATGCAACGATACGGGTCACCCCGGCTGCCTTTTTTCGCAGTGATACCGCTGGGTCGGGTTTTGCGTCTTTTGGGTATCTGAAACCGATCATTCGGCGCAGCGCCTTGGGCGACATACGCTATGACGAGGCCCTGCGTATCGGCGAAGACTTTGATCTTTATGGCAGGCTTTTGCTCTCGGGCGCGTGCTTTATGGCCGTGGCCGACCCGATGTACCTCTATCGCAGGCACGCTCATTCGATTTCGCATCGGTTGAGTGTGACGGCGCTGGAACGGCTGATTGCGGCGCATGACAACGCCACGACAACAGACACAGAGTTGCACCAGATCCTTGCAGAGCGCCGGGCCGGGCTGGTGCGTGCGTTGCGCTATCAGCGCTTTGTCGATGCGGTAAAAGCCCGACAGATCTGGGCCGCGTGCGGGCATCTTTTGCGGCATCCGGAACTACTTAAGGAGCTTCGCGCCAGCCTTGCAGAGCGTCGCGCGCGTGGGCGTTCTGGGGCGCAGCCGGGCGTGCGGCCAGGCAACGCACAGACCGTCATTCTGGGGCAAGGTGATGCGAGCGGGGCGGTCAAAG
>CAKZXZ010000022.1 GCA_937883775.1 uncultured Paracoccaceae bacterium | reverse complement strand
GTGATCCCGATAAAGCCCATGATGTGGCGCAGATAGCCCGTTGCAAAGTCGATGTCAGAGCCGACCTCGGTCCCGCCAGAGGCCACCGCAAAAATCGCGCGTTTGCCTTCGAGCAGGCCTTTCGGGCCGTCGGCCGTGTATTGGAAGGTCACCCCCGCGCGTGCGATCTGGTCAATCCATGATTTCAGCGCAGTCGGGACCGAGAAATTGTAGATTGGCAAACCGATCACCAACGTATCTGCGCGGACAATCTCGTCGATCAGCGCATCTGAAAGGGCCAGCCGATCTTCCTGCGCTTCACTGCGATCTGCGGCGGGCGTGAAATTGGCGCCCACCCAATCCTCGTCAATCTGGGGGATAGTGTCGGTCAGATCGCGGGTAATGACGGTGTCAGGCGCAAGATGCTCGATGATCCGATCGCTGAGATCGCGGGTGATAGACCCCGTGCGGCGGGCGGAACTGTCGATGCGTAGGATCGTGCGGGTCATGGTGTCTCTCCAGAAAGTGTGATGTCTGACGCAAGAGTTGATCCTTGCATCAGCGAACGCAATATGCCCCTATCCACAGCACATGTTTGCTAGCGCACAAAGGGCCGCGAAATGGACAATTGGGACGAAATCAGGACAGCCTTCCAGGTCGCGCGGATGGGCACGGTCAGCGGCGCTGCGGATGTGCTGGGTGTGCATCACGCAACGGTCATTCGCCATATCGACAGCCTGGAGGGGCGCTTGGGCGCCAAATTGTTCCAGCGCCATGCGCGCGGGTATACCCCGACCGAAGCCGGCATGGATCTGATGCAGGTGGCGCAAGCCACTGATGACCAGCTCACCCAGCTTTCAGGCCGCATCAAGGGGCGCGGCGATGACGTGAGCGGTGAATTGGTTATCACCACGCTTACTGCGGTTTCGGGCCTTTTGGTGCCAGCTCTCACCGAATTTCAGCGTGAAAATCCCAAGATCATCATCCGCCTTTTAACGGGTGAGCGGCTTTTCAGGCTTGAATACGGTGAGGCGCATGTGGCGTTCCGGCTGGGCAGTGCACCCGATCAGCCGGACAATGTTGTCCAGCCCTTTGTGCCCCAGAATTTCGGCCTTTATGCCTGCCCCAAATATATCGAGGCGCATGGCATGCCCGAAACGGTCGAGGATTTTGCCACCCACAACTTCATCACCCATGACAACAAAGACAATCGCGCGCCGTTTTACCGCTGGCTGCGCCAGAACGTGCCGGAAGAGCGTATCGTCTTCACCGCAACCGATGACACGGTGTTGCAAGACTCCATTCTGAACGGCCTTGGGATCGGCTTTTTCCCAGTGTGGGAAGCCGCGAAACATCCCAACCTCGTGCTGGTCAAAGCTCCGTTGCCGGAATGGGCTGTGTCGACCTGGCTGGTGACCCATGTCGATCTGCACCGCACGCCAAAGGTGCAGGCGTTTCTGAAATACATCAAAGATGTCGCCAAGACATGGGATCACGTTTGAACCTTTGCGCTGGATCAGAGTGCTTGATGAGAGGATGCGCTAGACCTTTGTCACAGGAGGCAGCGCATGGCGGCGACATCAAAATCCGAACTTTTGTCAATTCTTGAAAAAGACTGGGCCAAGCTTTTAGCACTGCTTGCAACGGTGTCTGAACCTGAAGCGGTAAAGCCGGATACGGACGGGATATCGATCAAGGATGTGGTCGGACATCGTGCGGAATGGATTGCCATGTATCAGCGCTGGATTTCCGATGGGGAGAGTGGCCGCGCTGTTGAGATGCCTGCACCCGGGTATAAATGGAACGCGCTTAAGCCACTGAACGCGGAGATCCGCGCACAGCAAGCTGATCTTGACTGGCAGGGGGCCAAAGCGCTTTTGATCGCGCGCAAGGCAGAGTTGGTCACGATACTGAATGCCCGCGATGATGCAGCGCTTTATGGTGGTCCGATGCTTGGTGGTAACGGCAAATGGACTTTGGGGCGGTATGGTGAAGCCGTGGGCCCCAGCCATTTTCGATCTGCTGCAAAATATATCCGCAAGCAGTTGAAAGCATCACGCACATAGGGTTTGCGCCATACTGGGCTCGTTTCGGATAGCTGCCCAATCACGCCGTGCTTTGGGCAGCGTGCGCCGTTTCATGAAAGGTCTTGCGGTTGAGCCATACGACTGCTCGACAGGCGTATCCGTCAGGCCGGGGAAGATCGAGAACAGCGTCGATCGTGCGTCTGGCGCAAGTGTTTCAAGTGCCATCGGCCCCGGAAAAAAGCTTTCCGCGGCGCGGCCTTGTGCAAAGATGATCTGGTGCTGGTCAAACAGCAGATGGACATAGCGCACTTGGGTCTTGCCGCGTGCCACACGCACGCCTGGCATGTGTGCTGCAAGATGTTTGGCGCGGATCAGGCGATCAGAGCCCAGTAAAAGCCCGTGCTGCGGAGATACCAACAGTGCGCCCGTACCGCCCAGAACATCCTCACCGATCAGGATGGGTGCAAGATGCGGCGCGGCTTGCAATGCAGCACGCCCAAGCGTGCGACTTGCAATCCAAAGCACGGGCTGAGGGCCGTTATCCTGAGTGCAAACCAGATCGCCCGGACGCAGCAGATCAATGGGAACCTCTCCCCGTGGCGTCAAAATTTGGGTGCCGGATGTAAAGCAGACAACGCCGGTATTTTCTTGTGTGAAACTTGAATTGCCCGCAGATGCACCCTGAAACGTCAGGGATCCGCTGCCGAATTCGGTGTTGTCTGAATAGTCAACGGTGCCGCCGTTATCGGTGCTGTTGGACTGGTTGAGCACACCGTCATCAGCCTGATCCGCATACAGCTCTGATATGTGATCGTAGTGTCCCGATAAATCCACAAAGTCGTTATTGGTGCTGTCACCATCATTCAGCGTGCCGGTATTGCCTGCGTTGAAATCGATGATCGTGTCGTGCCCGTCGCCAACATTCCATACGAACGTATCGTCGCCCGCACCGCCCGTAAGCGTGTCATCACCGCTTCCGCCGTCAATATGGTCATCACCCGCCCCGCCATGGATGGTATCGTCACCCTTCTCGCCCTCAAGCGTGTCCGCGCCGGATCCGCCGTAGACTGTGTCATCACCGCCGCTCGAGTCGATCTGCACCGACTGCGTTGCGCTGCTGGCATCATAGATGTCATCGCCCGACCCGCCTGAGATACGTTCGAAATTCGTAAAGTCGCCAGACGTGCCCGTGCTATTTGAATAGCTGCCGGTGCCGGCTTCTGTGATGGTGACATTCCAGCTGTCGGTTCCATCAAAATCGAGGCGGTCGAACCCATCGCCGCCATCAAGGCTGTCATGCCCGTCATTATCAACGATCTGAACGTGATCGGTGCCGCCGCCAAGATTGATCGTGTCTGAGCCGTCGCTCACATCGACCAGGTCATCGCCGCTTCCGCCTTCGATGATATCATCGCCGTCACCACCGATGATGGTATCGTCACCACCCTGACCTTGCAGCGTTTGATTTTCGGAACTGCCGCTGGCGTCGATGACATCGTCATATTCGGTGCCGATGATCGTCTCAATTTCCGAAAATGAAACCTGGGTGGTGCCCAGCGTGCCGCTGCCAGCCTCTGACGCGTTGAACGTGATCGTTGCGCCATCCGAGGTGCTGTAGTTTGAAAACCAGAGCGTGTCGTTGTCGTCGCCACCTTCGCCGCCGATGATTGTCTCATTGCCGTGATCTTCTGCGGTATGTAGCGTGTCGCTGCCGCTGCCGCCGTCTAACGTGTTGTCACCAACACAGCCGCGCAGCGTATCGGCCCCATCGCCACCATAAAGTGCGTCGTCGCCGGTTCCGCCATGCAAAGCGTCATCCCCGGCACCGCCGTAGAGGCTGTCGTCATCGGCATCACCTTCGATTGTGTCATCGCCCGTGCCGCCATGGATGGTATCGTCGCCATCATTGCCATGAATCGTGTCATCGCCGAATTGGCCGTAAATGCTGTCGTCCCCAGCGCCGCCGTAGATGGTGTCATTCAGCCCATCCGCGCCGAAATCAACAGTTTGGTTGCCGCCCTCGATGATCTTTACGACGATCCCGTCTTCATCCTTGAGGGCCCAGTTGTGATCTACATGGGTCGCATAAGAAGCCGTCTCGCCAGGGTCGAGCGTGTCATAATAAACGTGATTGCCGTTTCCATCGATCCAGTGAACCTCAATCGGGCCATCGGCTGAATTTGTGATTGTGAGAATCGTCCCGGAATCATCATCATCATCATCATCATCATCATCGTCATCGGTTGGCGAGGCATAGGAATTCGCCGAATACATAATCGCATCGCCGTAGATCCTGTCATTGCCAGAGCCTCCGTCGATCGTGTCGTTCCCTTCCGCGCCGCCAAGAACATCATTGCCGTCACCGCCGTAGATGGTGTCATCGCCCATGCCGCCATCGACCCAGTCGTTCCCACCGCCTGCATAGATGACATCATCATCGCCATCCGCGCCGTCGATCTGGTCGCCGTCGACATCTGTGTCTGACAGGTGTGGGCCCATGACATCGCTGCCACTGGTTCCATCGACAACGCCGTTTCCGCCATTGTAGTTGGTGTTGCTAACCGTCCCGGCCTCGTTCGGCGGAAAGCCAGTCGCGTTATCGGGAACAAAGTAGTAACTGCCGTTGACGAAATAAAATGAACCGAACACATCCCCCAGCGTGTTGGGATAGTTCACCGTGCCTGTGGCGGATTGGGAATAGTCGGCGGGATCGAAATCCAGCGTTTGCAAGCCGCCAGAGACACCATCGCCCGTATCTGCACCGGTATGGCCGGTATCATGGTAAAGACGGTAGCCGGTACTTTGGGGCATGTCGGGTCCATATCCAAAAGGGGAGCGACGCGCGTTGCATCACTTTGTCTGGATAGGACTCTGTCCCGCGGACCTTCAAAATTGGTGAAGGCCAATCAGAAAGCATCACGGTTAATACCCGTAATTTTAGCTAAATTTGTATATTAGTCTCGCAACTCAGTTGCCAGAAACGCCTCGAAAGCATCAAGGTTCACGGCCTCAAACTGACCAAACCCCTGCATCCAGATTGATGCATCGCGCAGGGCATCTGGTTCCAGCTTGCACCACTTCACGCGGCCGCGTTTTTCCTGCGAAATCAGGCCCGCCTTTGTCAAAATAACGAGGTGTTTTGAGATCGCCGCCAGCGACATCTCGAACGGCTCGGCCACGTCTGTGACGGCCATGTCGTCCTCCAGCAGCATTGCAAGGATCGCGCGGCGGGTCGGGTCGGCAAGGGCCGCAAAAACGGTGTCGAGTGAAGAGCTCATGACCCGCAAGTTAGCTTGTCCGTGATCGCTGCGCCAGATAACCCGCAATCGCATCAAGCGCGGCGCGGACCGGCGGCTCGTTACGGCCCTCATGATGCGAGACCAACCATTGCTCGCTGCGCAAGTCATCAATCGGATCGCCAAGCCGGACAAGCCCTGGCATGCGCTCTCCCATGAACATCGGCAACACGACGCGACCCATCCCCGCCTGCGCCAAGGCACAAGCCAGATGCGGGCTGTTGGCCTTGGTCACAATGCACGCCCCATGCGTATCCTGTATCCACCGGATCGACGGGGTGAGCGGGGTGTCCCAGGACGGCCCGATCCAGCCTTCAACATGCTGATCCGCTGCATAAATGGCATACTCCACATGCCCGATCTGCTGGCGGGCGACCCAAGGCTGGTCGGGCCGCGCGTTGCGGATGCCAATATCGACCTCGCGCCGCGCGATATCGAGG
Organism: uncultured Paracoccaceae bacterium; assembly: GCA_937883775.1. Taxonomy (GTDB): domain Bacteria; phylum Pseudomonadota; class Alphaproteobacteria; order Rhodobacterales; family Rhodobacteraceae; genus JAHTBL01. The sequence goes on along the minus strand of CAKZXZ010000022.1, from coordinate 12,207 downwards.
TTCAGGTCGCAATACATGAACTCCGGCAGCCAGATTGCATCGGGCGTCCAGAACTCCGACAGCCGTTGCGCCAAATCGAGCGCGGTCCATGTGCCCGCCGAAATCCGCACGCAGGTCGGCCCTTGCGCCGCATCGCGCCATTGGCCGATCTGGCGGGCTGCATCCTCCATCTGTGCGGTGCGTTTCAGCAGATCGCGCCCTTCGGACGTCAGCGCATACCCTTCGGCCCCATGCAGGAAGAGCCGCCGCCCAAGGCTGGCCTCAAACGCTTTCATCCGGCGGCTCAGCGTTGCCGCGCTGACGCCTGTTTCCTCTGCCGCCCGGTTCAGGCTGCCGGTCCGGGCCACGGCAGAGAAATAGGCAAGATCACTCCAGTCGGGTGCTTTCATATTTGCAACTCCACCTTTGGTTTCAGGGGCTGAGCAGGGGCGCAGCGGGCCTTTACCTTCAGGGCTGTCCTATCCGAAAAGGAGTATCCAGATGTCCCCGTTACTCGTCTCCCTGACTATCCCGGATCAGCCCGCCACGGAATACCGCAAAGAGCAGCAGGCCTTTGCACAGATGCAAGCCGACTTGCAGCGACGCAAACGCCGCCCGCTCTTGTGGTTGACCCAACCTCGGATCCGGGCCCCTTTCGCCTGGCTTGCGCGTCTGTGATGACGCGTGCGGTCTGACGGCCTATGGTGCGCCTATGGAACGCGCCATGGCCAAGACATCCGAGCAGACGCTCCGCGGGCATTGCCTTTGCGGAGCGTCGTCTTTTGAGCTGACGGGGCCGCATAACTGGGTGGGCCATTGCCATTGCGAAAGCTGCCGTCGCGCCAGCGCGTCACCGTTTACGACGTGGATCGGGCATGAGAACGGACGCTGGCGGTGGACGGGTCAGGCGCCGCAGACCTATGAGAGCTCTCCGGGGCAAACACGGGGATTTTGTGGGACCTGCGGATCGCAGCTTTATTATGTGTCCACCCGCTATCCAGATGAAACGCACTTCTACGCCGCCCTTTTGGAGCGACCCGAAGACGCGACCCCATCACAGCAATTCCACGCAGACGAGGCGCTGGGCTGGGTCCATGATGCGCTGGATTTACCCAAGGCCTGAGCCAAAGATCAACCATTTGGTTGAATATGATACCCCCAGCGACATCCTGACTTTTTAGTTCTTTTTCAGTAGCTTAGCCATTATTGACTCTCTGCCCCCTCAAACCTAGTTTGCGCCCAACATCAGCGTGAGGTTTTGCCCGTGTCGCACGATCCTGACAAAGAGCGTTTGAAGGCGCTTGAGGAACGGATCAGCGGGGTCAAGAAATCCCTCGAACCGGCTCCGCGCGCTGACGAGCATTATTCGACGGCCCAAACGGCATGGCGGATGGTGATCGAGCTGGTCGCAGGTTTGGTGATCGGTTTTGGCATCGGGTATGGGCTGGACAGCCTGTTCGGGACGCTCCCGATTTTCCTGGTGATCTTTATACTGCTGGGCCTTGCGGCGGGCGTCAAAACAATGATGCGAACCGCGCAAGAGCTTCAGGCAGAAGCAGAGGCCAAGGCGGCCAAAGAACAGACAGCCCGCGAGGGCGAAGAGAAGAAGGACTGACCGACGTGGCAGACGAAGCAAAAGGCGGCATCGAAATTCACCCGATGGACCAGTTCATCGTTGAGCCGCTGTTCGGTGACGGTGCGATCAACTGGTATACGCCGACGAACGTCACCTTGTGGCTGTTCTTCGCTGTTGTCGCCGTGACGCTTTTGATGGTGGTCGGCACGCGTGGTCGCGCAATCGTTCCGTCGCGCAGCCAGTCAGTGGGCGAAATGGCCTATGGGTTTGTCTACAAGATGGTTGAAGATGTGACCGGCAAGGAAGGCCTTAAATACTTCCCCTACATCTTCACGCTTTTCCTTTACATTCTGTTGGCCAACTTCCTTGGCCTGATCCCGGGCAGCTTCACAACAACCTCGCATATCGCGGTAACGGCCGTGCTGGCCGGTGCCGTATTCATCACCGTGACTGTGCTGGGCTTTGTGAAGAACGGCGCAGGCTTCCTGTCGCTTTTCTGGGTCTCTAGCGCGCCTCTGGTGCTGCGCCCGATCCTCGCGATTATCGAGCTGATTTCCTATTTCGTGCGCCCCGTCAGCCACTCTATTCGTTTGGCAGGCAACGTCATGGCAGGCCACGCAGTGCTGAAAGTGTTTGCGGGCTTCGCGGCCTCGCTTGGCGTCTTCTCGTTCATTCCGATCTTCGGCATCGTCGCGATCTACGCGCTCGAAGTTCTGGTGTCAGCCATTCAGGCTTACGTCTTTACCATCCTGACCTGCGTCTATCTGAAAGACGCGCTGCATCCGCATCACTAGGTCAGGGTTCAAGCAAACAACCAAGTTTCCAACCAAATTCCATCGTAAGGAGAATACCAATGGAAGGCGATATCGCACAAATGGGTCAATTCATCGGCGCAGGCCTGGCAGCCATCGGTTCGGGTGCCGCTGCTATCGGTGTGGGCCACGTTGCTGGCAACTTCCTGGCGGGCGCACTGCGCAATCCGTCGGCTGCTGCTGGTCAGACCGCCACGCTCTTCATCGGCATCGCATTCGCAGAAGCACTGGGCATCTTTGCATTCCTCGTCGCTCTGCTGCTGATGTTCGCCGTATAATCCGACAGATGTTCCTTACGCCTGAGCAGAGCCCTGTGTGGCTCTGCCCAGTGAGCAAAGAGGGTCCTGGAGGACAATATGGCTACTGAAACAACTGGGGGCACCGAAGCGGCGGGCATGCCGCAGCTGGAGTTCTCGACCTTCCCGAACCAGATTTTCTGGTTGGTGATCGCGCTTATCGCGATCTATTTCATTCTGTCGCGCATCGCGATGCCGCGCATTGCGGCTGTTTTGGCGGAACGTCAGGGAACGATCACAAACGATCTGACCGCTGCCGAAGAGCTGAAACTCAAGGCTGTCGAGGCGGAAGAAGCGTATAACAAAGCGCTTGCCGATGCCCGGACTGAGGCTCAGCAGATTGTGGCAGAAGCGAAAGCCGAGATTCAGGCAGAGCTGGACGTCGAAATTCAGAAAGCCGACGCCGAGATCGCTGCCAAGACCGCCGAGTCTGAAAAGGCCATTGCGGCGATCCGCGAAAGTGCGGCTGAAAGCGTCAAGGAAGTCGCCAAGGACACTGCTAAGGAATTGGTAGCGGTTCTGGGTGGCAAGGCTGACGCGAGAACGGTAACCGCGGCGGTGAACGCCCGGATGAAGGGATAGACTGATGCGTGCATATCTCACCCTTCCGCTGATCCTTGCTGCCAGCCCCGCGCTGGCGGCTGGTGACAAGCCGTTCTTCTCGCTTGCCAATACCGACTTTGTCGTCGCCATCGGCTTTGTCTGCTTCATCGCAGTCCTGACCTATTTCAAGGTGCCCGGCCTGATTGGCGGGATGCTTGATAAGCGGGCCGAGGGGATCCAGTCGGATCTGAACGAAGCCAAAGCCCTGCGCGAAGAAGCACAAACCCTGCTGGCCTCTTACGAGCGCAAGCAGAAAGAAGTGCAAGAGCAGGCAGACCGCATCGTCTCTCATGCGCGGACCGAAGCGCAGGAAGCTGCAGACCAGGCAAAGATCGACATCAAGGACAGCATCGCCCGCCGTTTGGCCGCTGCTGAAGATCAGATTGCCAGCGCTGAGGCCAGTGCGGTTCGTGAGGTCCGCGACACCGCGATCACAGTTGCCGTCGGTGCTGCGAAAGACGTCGTTGCCAAGCAATTGACAGCTGCCGATCAGAACAAGCTGATCGATGAAGCCATCAAGGAGGCTGGTGCCAAGCTGCACTAGGCTGCCCGATCAAGACATCAAAAAAGCCCCGGTCAGCAATGATCGGGGCTTTTGCGTTTCAAAGACGCTATGTGATGGGCCAGATCAGGTTGTCGCCAATTGGCGTGCCTTTGCAAATGACACCAGCGTCCGGTTCTTTTCATCCCAAAGATGCAGCGTCGCGCACTTGAAGCTGTCCAGCAGGGTCATCCGGCTGCAATCCACCAGTTCTTCATGATCGCGCAGCACTTCCGGCAGGCGATAGCACGGGATGCGGCTATAGAGGTGATGCACGTGGTGAATGCCTAGATTGGCCGTAAACCAGCGCAGGATCGGCGGCAGATCATAGTGCGAACTGCCGTGTAACGCCGCCTCATGCAGTTGCCACTCTTCCGGGTGATCCCATTGCGTTTCCTCGAACTGGTGCTGGATGTAGAACAACCAGACCCCGATAGAGGCGGCAATCAGCGTTGTTGGCAGAAACACCAGAAAGAGCGCGGTGATACCGCCGAAATAAACGATGATGCTCAGGATGACTGCAATTGCCAGGTTTGTCCCCATGGCACTGATCCAGTATTTGCGCCCTTGGTCCATCATGCCCAGCGGCAGACGGTGACATAGGATAAAGACATAGGTTGGCCCCAGCCCGAACATCACCAGCGGATGGCGGTATGCGCGATACAGCAGCCGCCCAAACCATGTGCGTTGATGATATTCCTCAATCGTAAGGGTCATCACGTCGCCAATGCCGCGACGGGACAAGTCCCCGGCATGGCTGTGATGGATCGAATGGGATCGCCGCCAGACATCGTAAGGGGTCAGCGTCAGCACGCCCAACACGCGCCCGGTCCAATCACTGACATGGCGGTTGTTGAAAAACGAACCATGCCCGCAATCATGCTGAATGCCAAAGATGCGCACCAGAAAACAGCCATTCAGGGCCGAGATCAGGAAAGCCGCAAGGTAGGATTGCGGTGCGACCCAGCAAGCCAGTGCCCAAAGGCCGACAAAAGGGATCAAGCTGACAGCCAGCTCAAAGCTGCTGCGCCATGTGTTCGGCTCACGATATTGCGCAAGCACTCTGACCCAGTCGCGCGCGGCGATGGGTGTTTCCTTGGTTTTAATGGTCATAGCCCGTTTCTATTTTGTTGTTTTATTACCAAACACGTTAGACCCATTTGGCTAAACTAAGAAGCATTAGTTACGCCAACGTAAACGTCTTTCTAACGGACCTGCTCGTGCTCATAGCGCTGTTGGGCTATGCTTTCATTGGCCTCGGACTTCTTCTGGTCTTTGAGGTCTTTTTCAACGTAGTTCAGATGCATTTCAATTGCGGCACGGGCTGCCGCACCATCGCGGGCCTGCAGCGCGCTGTTGATCGCTCTGTGATGATCGAGCAGCAGATCACGGGTGGTGCGTTGCTTGAACATCACCGTTCGGTTGTAAAACACCCCTTCGCGGAGCAGCTCGAACATGGAGCGCATCATGTGCAGCATGATGACATTATGGCTCGCCTCGATGATCGACATGTGGAAATCGGCATCCAGTGCCGCCTCCTCGGCCGGGTTGCGCTTGGAATGGGCGGCTTCCATCTTGCGAAAAATTGTGTCTATGACTTTGAGGTCCGTCTGTGAGCCCAGCCGCGCTGCGCGTTCAGCGGCAAGGCTCTCCAGATCGCGGCGAAAGCTTATATAGTCAAAGACCGCTTCGTCATGGGCCGCGAACAATCGGACCAGACCTTCTGAAAACGCAGAACCCAGAACATCAGCGACGAAAATCCCTGCTCCGGCGCGTGATGCCAACAATCCCTTGTCCTGCAACTCGGCGATGGCTTCGCGCAGCGATGGGCGCGACACGCCCAACTTGTCGGCCAATTCACGCTCCGACGGCAGCCGCTCACCCGGCCGCAAGATGCCTTGCAGGATCAGTTTCTCAATCTGACGGACAACGGCAGAGGATAAACGCTCTGCCTGGACGGGTTTGAAGGGCATGTGCGAACTCGGGAGTAGCCTTGGATGTATTGGTAAAATGATATGACCAAAGCATAGGTATCTCAACAAAAAAGGCCCGCGCATCTGGCGGGCCTTTCGAAAGATGATGTTGTTCTAGGCGTTCGGACGAATAATAATCTCGACCCGGCGGTTCTGTGCACGGCCAAACTCGTCCAGGTTGCTGGCCACGGGTTGATCTTCGCCGCGTCCGATGGCCCGTAAACGGAACCCGTCAACGCCCGAGTTGATAAGGATGTTGCGCACCGATTGCGCCCGGCGTTGGGACAATTCCTGATTATAGCCCGCCTCACCTGTGTTGTCGGTGTGGCCGACCACGTCAACAGTGCTGTTGGGATAGTTGTTCAGATTTGTGGCCAGCGCCCGCAGATCGCTTTGCAGATCAGGGCGCAACGTCGCGCTGTCGACGGCAAACAGGATGTCCTGCGGCATCGTCACGATCAGCTCATTGCCGGTGTTGACGATCTGCACGTCATTGCCAACTTGCTGACGCAGTTCGGCAGCTTGCTTGTCCAACTGATTGCCGATGATTGCACCGCCACCTGCACCAATCGCAGCACCGATTACCGCGCCGCGACGCCGCTCATCTGCATCGTCCCCAGCGGTAAGCGCGCCTGTGGCAGCGCCCACAAGACCACCGATCAGCGCGCCTTGTTTGGTGCGTTGGTTGGGGTCGGGGTTGTTGGATGCGCCGCTGTTGTCAAAACGTCCAGCGGTCGTGTCACAAGCAGCCAAAGCCACTGCGGACACGGCCATCAGCGTGAAAGTCCTAATTTTTGTCATTTGAAAAGCCTCTTTACTGCTCGTGCGATTTTAACGCTTATGAGAAATCTATACACGGGCCTGGCCTGCAAGGGAAAAGGTTTTCAGGGGGAAAAGTGGCGGGCTTTTGCCCATCAAACCTCTGCACGGGCGGCTTCAAATGCCAGCATTGCACGCTTAACGGGAAGGCCCCAGTGATACCCGCCCAAACCTCCGGATTTGCGCAAAGCGCGGTGACACGGGATAAGCCACGATATCGGATTGCGCCCCACCGCTGTGCCTACAGCGCGCACCGCCTTGGGGTTGCCAATCGCCTCGGCAATATCCGAATAGGTCGTGACGGTGCCTGACGGGATGCGCAGCAGCGCCTCCCACACTTTGATCTGAAAGGGCGCGCCGATCAGGTGCAACTGCGCCTCACCTCCGCCGAATGCTGCATCGACCAATGGCCTCAGCGTTGTGGGATCCTCGATAAATGTCGCCTTCGGCCAGCGGGATTTAAGATCGGCCATCGTCGGCTCCGCGCCGGTTTCGGCTGCAAACCCGATCCCACACAGCCCCTTTTCGGTCCCCATGACCAACGCCGGGCCAAAGGGGCTCTCGAACCAGCCCCATAAGATCGTCAGCCCCGCGCCACCCTTTGCATAGGCGCCGGGCGTCATCGCCTCCCAATGTACAAAGAGATCATGCAACCGGCTTGAACCCGACAAACCCACCGATTGCGCGGTGTCCAGCGTTGTATGTTGATCGCGCAACAGGCTCTTGGCGTGATCCAGCGTCAGATATTGCTGGTAACGCTTTGGCGATACTCCGACCCATTGGCTGAAAAGCCGCTGGAAATGTGTCGGGCTCATCTGCATCTGCGCGGCCAACGCTTCCAGGCTCAACGGAGCCTCCGCGCCGTCAATCACCTCTATTGCGCGGCGCATCACGCCGTAGTGGTAATGGGTTTCCAAAGGGGTCTGATCGGTCATCTGTCACATCCTTGCTTTGCCCTACATTAGAGGATGTTTGACCGAAGGCGCGACCCGTTCCTTGCGGTTTTTCGCGGACAAAGGCATAGGGGCAAGATGGCAAAGCAACTTGATTACAGGACGATCCGCGCGATCTTCGAGCGGTTTCACGAGAGGGAGCCTGAACCAAAGGGCGAGTTGGAGCATACCAATGCCTACACGCTTGTCGTGGCTGTTGCCCTGTCTGCGCAAGCCACGGATGTGGGTGTGAACAAAGCGACGCGCGCGCTCTTCAAGATCGCAGATACGCCCGAGAAGATGTTGGCGCTGGGCGAAGAAAAACTGATCGAGCATATCAAGACGATCGGGCTTTACCGCAACAAGGCCAAGAACGTGATGAAGCTCAGCCGCATTCTGGTCGAAGACTATGGCGGTGTCGTTCCCAACTCGCGCGCGGCCCTTGTCAGCCTACCCGGCGTCGGGCGCAAGACCGCCAACGTGGTTTTGAACATGTGGTGGCACCAACCCACCCAAGCCGTCGACACCCATATTTTCCGCGTCGGCAATCGCACCGGTATCGCACCCGGCAAGGACGTCGACGCCGTGGAGCGTGCCATTGAAGACAACATCCCCGCTGATTTTCAGCTACATGCCCATCACTGGTTGATCCTGCACGGCCGCTATGTTTGCAAGGCGCGCAAACCGGTATGCAGCAACTGCATCATCGAAGAATACTGTCAGTTCGAGGAGAAAACTGCGTGAGTAAAACGTTTCAGGTTGTCGGCATCGGCAACGCTATCGTGGATGTGCTGACCCAATCCAGTGATGATTTCCTTGAACATATGGGCATCGAAAAAGGCATCATGCAGTTGGTCGAGCGCGAGCGCGCCGAACTGCTTTATGGCGCGATGGAAGGCCGCGTGCAGGCGCCGGGCGGATCGGTCGCAAATACGCTGGCGGGCTTGGGCAATCTGGGTCTGAAGACCGGATTTATCGGACGTGTGCATAACGATGCATTGGGCCGGTTTTACGCAGATGCGATGCAAAAAGATGGCACAGCCTTTGTGAACCCGCCCGTCCCGGGAGGCGAATTGCCGACGTCGCGCTCGATGATCTTCGTGTCGCCTGACGGCGAGCGGTCGATGAATACGTATCTGGGGATTTCGGCTGAACTTGGCCCGGATGACGTGTCCGAGGACGTCGCAGGACAAGCCGAAATCGTTTTTCTTGAAGGCTACCTGTTCGATAAAGACAAAGGCAAAGAGGCGTTTATTCGCACCGCACGTTCGTGCCGCGCGGCGGGTGGCAAGGCCGGCATCGCCATCTCTGACCCGTTCTGCGTGGAACGCCACCGCGCTGATTTTCTGACACTCATCGGAGAAGAACTGGACTACGTCATCGGCAATGAAGATGAAGTAAAATCCCTTTTCGAAACAGATGACCTTGATCTCGCGATGAAAAAGCTCTCTGCCCTGTGCCCACTTGCCGTCTGTACCCGTTCGGGTGATGGCGTCAGCATCCTGCAAGGCGATACCCGCATTGATGTGCCGGTTGAAAAAATCGTGCCGGTTGATGCAACAGGAGCGGGAGATCAGTTTGCAGCAGGTTTTCTATACGGGCTTGCAACAGATCAGGATCTGGAAACATGCGGTAAGATGGGCTGTGCTGCAGCAGGCGAAGTTATCAGCCATATGGGCGCGCGGCCCGAAACAGACCTCAAGACACTCTTTGCGACGACGGGTTTGCTCTAGTCCTTTGGTTTCCGGTCCTGACGGACCGGACCGGCTGGGGGCGTTGCCCCCAGACCCCCACGGTATTTGAGGACAAAAGAATGCAGCTTAACCCGCTGTTAAGGTTAATGGCGCTATCAGATGAGTGCGGTACAGGCTGCGGAGCCGATGACCGTGACAGAAGAAGGCGCCTTGTTTTCGGTAAGCGTCAGGACTGCTCTGATCGGCTGAAAGCAAGGCCCGACCTGTCCTTCTTTTGTCTCTAAATACCGAAATCCAGCAATATCCAAAAGCGCCTACTCGCCCAGTTTTGCATGCACTTCAGCCAAGTCGATTTCCCCGATGGGCATTTTGTTCGACGGATCTTCGAAGTCATACTTAAAAAGGTCAAAGTCCTTCTTGTAGATCTCATAGATCAGATGCATCGAAAGATCGTCGAAATAGTCTTCCACCGGATGCGCGCGTTTGGGCCCATGTCCCTCGCTTTCGTTAAACCGGGGAATGGCAGCAAGATCGATTTTATTTGGTGTCTCAATCGCGTTCAGGACATCTTGCATTCCGTCATTAAACTGCTCGGTCCAGAAAATCTTGTCGTAGGTGCCGCCATTCACGATGTAGGTCGAGATGTGGCCGGACATGGCGGACCAGTGGATATCGGGATCCATAGGGCGCCGCCAGCGGATGGTGTCGCGGGCAAACAGCAAAAAGCGCCGGAAGCTTTGGATCTGGTCAAACTCAAAGCCCGTTTCAGGATCGCCCACTTCGATCCCGTATTTCTGCATCAACAGTGGTACAAGGTTTCCGCGGTAGCGTTTGCCATTGCGTTGAATCCCGCAAATCTTGTCGAAAAAAGATGACAAAATGCGTGTGTAGGGGTTTCGCACACAGGTGAATGCATAAGACTTATGTGCGGTCACATTCTGGGTAATCAGGGGCTGGCTGTCCTCAAGCGCCCATTTGTGCATCCCACCGGTGGCATCATGGATATCGCCGTCGAAAAACGTCCCATGATCGGAGTAGAACATAATCTGGCCAATGGTCGAACAGGCGCATTTCGGCACGACCCGATATACGACGCTTTCACTCTCGGTCATCCAAGTGCCGGGAAACCCCATGAACCTGCCTCCAATTGTGGGCTTTTGAAATCACTTCAGCGCCACTTGCGCACAAAAAAGCAAACAAACTCTGTTTATTCAATGTCTGTTCACGTTATCTGGTGTAAACAATCAACGATTTTAAAGGGTTTCGTTGTTTAAATGGCAAAAATCGCCTTCATATTGCTGTGCCACAAAGACCCCGAGGCCATTATCAAGCAGGCCGAGCGGTTGACGGCTGTTGGCGACTATATGGCGATCCACTTTGATGCCCGCGCCAAGCCAGCGCATTACCGCATGATCCGCGCCGCCCTGGGCGACAACCCCAATGTCACGTTCTCCAGGAAGCGCATCAAGTGTGGTTGGGGGGAATGGTCACTGGTGCAGGCCACGCTTCACGCTGTCGAGGCTGCGGAGGAGGCGTTTCCGCGTGCCACCCATTTCTACATGCTGTCGGGCGACTGCATGGCGATCAAGTCGGCTGAATATGCGCATGAGTTCCTTGACAGCAATGACGTCGATTACATCGAAAGCTTCGATTATTTCGAAAGTGATTGGATCAAGACCGGCATGAAGGAAGAGCGGTTGATCTACCGTCACTTCTTTAACGAACGCACCCAAAAGCGGCGCTTTTACACGGCGTTTAACCTGCAGCGCCGCTTTGGTTTGACCCGTGAAATCCCTGCCGACATTCAGGTGATGATCGGCAGCCAATGGTGGTGCCTGCGCCGCCGTACGATCGAATGGATTCTCGATTTCACGCGCGAGCGCAAGGACGTGATGCAGTTCTTCCGCACCACATGGATCCCCGACGAGACGTTCTTTCAAACGCTGGTGCGCCATTTGGTGCCCGAGCATGAGATCAAATCACGCACGCTGACTTTCTTGCTGTTTTCTGACTACGGCATGCCGGTTACGTTTTACAACGATCATTATGATTTGCTGCTCAGCCAGGACTTTTTGTTCGCCCGAAAAATCAGCCCCGAAGCGCGCGAGCTCAAGCGCCGCCTGGGTGAGCTTTATGCGGCCCGGGATGCGCAGTTCGAAATCTCGAACGAGGGCAATGGCCTTTACAAATTTCTCACCGGGCGGGGCCGCATCGGCCGCCGCTTTGCCACCCGCTTCTGGGAGACTGAGGCCTCTCTTGGTCGCGAGCGCGAATTGATGATCGTCGCCTGCAAGAAGTGGCACGTCGCCAAGCGGCTTTTGGGCCGGATCAAGCAGACGACGAACATTCCGGCGATTGACTATCTGTTCAACGAAGAGGATACGCCCCTGCCTGATCTGGGCGGCATCCAGTCTACTCTTGGCAAACGCACACGTCACCGCCGTGCGCTGATGCGGATGCTCTTTGACTACTACGAGACGAACCGCCTGATTATCTGTCTCGATCCCAGCGCGATTGATCTGATCCAAGATTTCTACTCGGACCGTTCAAAGACCCGACTGCTCGAGATTGATTGCACCTTTACCGAAGACTACCTGATTGGTCACGCGATGCGCGTTGGCCTGGCGGGGGAGCGCACACCAAAGGAAACGCTTGATCGGCTCTTGCCCACGATCCGGTATGATGTGGTCTTTGAAAGTGACCGCATCCGCGATGCCAATCTGCCGAACTATTACCGCATTCTTGAACGCGCATCGCCGGAGCAAAATACCCCCGCACTTGCTGATTTCCTGTCGGTCCCCGCCGAGACTGCGCGCGAGATTGCACAGACAGAATATCTTTTTGCTGACTGAGGCCACCCATGACCTACGCCTATGATCCCGAAAACATCTTTGCCAAAATCCTGCGGGGCGAAATCCCAAACGATACTGTTATGGAAACCGAGCACACGCTGGCATTTCGTGATCTTTATCCGCAGGCGCC
>CAKZXZ010000021.1 GCA_937883775.1 uncultured Paracoccaceae bacterium | reverse complement strand
TTGGAAGAAATGCAGCCGCCGGGTTTTCGCGGTGTGCGCAAATTCGTGGTCAGTAAACAAGGCCGCGTGTTGAGTTACAGGTGAGATAGATGAGCAAGACCTCAGATCAGATGGAACTTCGCGAGAGCGATATTGTCAGCCATTATGCGGCCGCTTTGGGCATGCTGGACGGCTTCGATCATGCGCCGCGCATTGGTGAAGCCGCGGTTGAGGCCGCGCCGGAACGGTCCTCGGGCGTGGGCACGCGGCGGCGGTTTCGGACGACAACACCGGGCCTGGTCACCAAACGTACGGCGGCCAAGGAAGGTGTCCAGATCATTGACCGGATCGAGGCCGTGGGCGACGGTGCGTTGGTCACACCGGTGCAGGCCTCGGTGATGAACGCTTTGCGCCGCGCGTTGGCGATTGCTCTGGCGATCGGCGATCAGTTTGCCGAAGCGACCGGGTTGGCAGATTTGAAGCGCGCCAATCTGGAAGGCGCGTTGGCGGGTGCGAAGAAGACGGATTTCGCGGAATTGCTGAGCGCCGAGGCGCTGGCGGTGTCTTACGTGTTTGGCAATGCGACGGCATATTTGCTGGCTTCGCAAGCGACCGAAGTGACGGTCGAGGTGGGCGAGGTCGATGAGGTTCTGACTGACAACGCGCAGCTGGCTTTGCATGGCGCGCTTTGGGAATTGGATCAGGACATCGCGCGTTTGGCGTCTGATGATGCGCATCTCGTAGCCACGGTTCTGGCGTTTTGCGAAGCGCTGATGGAGAAAGTTGCGTTGCGTGCGGGCAACCACGGGCGGCTGGCGCCATTGGAGGCGACGACGTGGAAGGTCGAGGCGGATGGCTTGGTGATAGACGGCTTCACACCGGCGCATCGGGCGAAGTCCAGCACTCTGACAATGACGTTCAAGAAACCGAATGAGGTCGTCGGCAACCACATCGCCAAGTATCAGGCGATGAAGTTGTCGAAGATGCTGATGGCCTATGATTTTGAGCGGAAGCTGAACCCCTTTGCCGAGCTTGGCGGCTTCATTTTCACCTTCATGGGTGACGGCAAACCGGGCACAGGCAAGACCACGCTGATCCAGATGATGGCGGGATTGATAAACGACTATTGCCAGAACGCAGGCTATGCGTTTCGCTATCAGAACTTGAGCACCGACAATATCGACAGCTATCAGGGTAAGTCGGGTCAGAACGCAAAAGCCTTTATCAACAATGTGTTGGATCCGAATGTAATCGGCTTCGGCACGATTGATGACATCGACCAACTGGCCGGTAAACGTGGCGACCGGCAATCCAGCGCGGGCCAGTTGGAGATTACCGCAGTGCTGATGGAAAGCTTTGCCGGGGCCAATACGGTCGTGCGCGGCAACTGCACGTTCGGGATGTTCTCGAACTATCCCGAGAACGTAGATGATGCGCTGCGCCAACGCGCCGGGGCGCGTTTTCTGGTCGACGGGCCGCAGACGCGGGAGGACTATATCGACATCCTCTATCTGCTGATGGGCAAGAACCATGACATCCCGCTGGGCGATCACGAGGTTTACGCCGCGCAGGAGATCAAAAAAGCTGTCGCGGCCAGTTTCGAGAGCCACTCAAAGCCCCATGAGGAGGGGTTGGTGCAGGTGTTCGAACGGGTCGAAAAGGACATTGGCGGGCTTGATACGATTGCCAAACTGGGCACCTATCTGAAGGGCATTCAGGAAGCGGACGAGCGGTTTACGGGCCGTGCGATTAAGAATATCACCGATGCGGTGAAGGTCCGGGCGATGGATTTCGAGCTGCCGGACGAGTGGATGGAGCAGCCTGAGCTGTTCCTCTTCAAGGACTATGACACCAAGAAAGCGATGATCGAAGAGCTGCGCCAGCCGATCACGATTGAAATGGTGATCCAGGAAATCAATCGCTACGCGGATAGTGAGTTCCGCTATGCCGATAAGTCGGACGAGGTCGCGATTGAAAATGCCGTCCGCGAGATGGGCCGGATGGAAGAGGCCAAGCGACGCTATTTGGAGAGCAAATCTTGATAACAAGCGTCGCTCTCCCTCTGATCGGGTTTTCGATCCTTGCGCTTTTGCTGCCGCGCGTTGTGCTGCAGGTTATGCCGGAAACGCCGGCTGGCTTGGTCGCGAATGGGGTGATCGTCTATGCGGTCGTCTTGGTGGTGGCTGCGCTTTATTTCTATTGGAGCTACACACAGCAGGACACGCGCGTCGCTGATTTGCTTGGCCTTGAGCCAGCCCAATCTGCCGTGCATTTCGCGCGGCTGGGGGTGATGTCGTCGGTCGTTTGGGCACCGATTATGGTGCTGCGGATCGCGGGACTGCATCGGCACTGGAAGGAGAACACGTGGTGAAGCGGCTCATTTCCAAAGGTCTGATGTTCGGCAATCTGATCCACATCGAAAGCCCCGCATTGGTCGAACGGTATCGCCGTGCGCTCCAGCATCTGACCGGCAAGACGACGGAGCTTGAAGATTTCCATGTCGATCTGTCAGGCTATTCGCCCGAGATCGGCGCCGAGCTGGGCGATACGTCCTACCTGAACCATGCGGGGGTGAATCGGCAGTTCATCCTGCTTACGACCGAGCAGAAGACAGCGCCCTTGCTGAATGCAATGTTCTCGACCTCGCGCAGTATCTTGCGCGACTGGATCGAGGCGAATGAGGCGCAGCTTTTCGCTTTGACGGCGCGCGATGCCGTCGCCGGAGAGCTTGTGAATTCGGTCTATGATGTTTCCGAGCCGAAGCGGTTGCTGGATATCCGGCAGATCACTGTCGAGGCGGATACGACTGATGGAACGGTCGCCAATGCTGCTGATCTGGGCCGTAAGATCAACGCGTTCAAACAAGAGCCTGACGCATGGTATGATGACGTGCTGATCGCGGAGATGATTGATCTGGCGAAGAAAACCGGTGATGTGATCCGCAACCCGGTGAAGTTGAAGACGAGCAAATTCACGCAGCAGAACTTTTGGACGGCGCATTTTGGGGGCTGCTACGTGTTTCAGGATGTGGATCATCCCGCGGCGATTGTGCCTGAGGATGTGAAGCTGCCGATGGAGTTCACCTTCCGCTTCAATCAGCGCAACAAGATTGCCTATTTTTTGCAGCTTAATGAGCTGGTCGAGCCCATTGCGCAGGCGCGCGGGATTGATGCGGCGGCTGTGTTGAAACAAAAGATGGATTTTATTGTCGTGGCCCATGCCGCGGCGATGGGGGAAGATCTGAAAGGGGCGACCCGCCGCGATCTGCGGGCTTTGGCGCGCGCGCATGCGGGCGAGCTACCTGAGGAATTTCACGGGCTGGCAGCCTTGGCACGCTGGGCGGAAAGCGGCGGGCCGTGGCCCAAGATCACAGCCGATCATCCGGCGTATTTCTACACACTCCGCGCCAGGCCTCACCATGATGCAGATCTGGTGAACCGGCTGTTGGCGCAACTGGCGCCAAAGGATATTCGGCAGCTTTTTATTTGCCACAAGGAGTTGTTCTACCGCGTCTACGCCACCTGGACCGAGCCAAAGAAGGATTACGTTGCAGACTTCCTTGCGCGTGAATATCTGGCAGACAAGGACGCGGCGCGCGAGGCGTTGTTTGGGCATGACGCACCCATGGAAGAACCGCAGATGACGAAAGAAGATATCATTGAACTGGTCGGGCCCTGGGGCGCCGTGAGGAGGGGATAAATGGTTATTATTCGCCTATTTGGCATGTTGTTCGTGTTTCTCACGGTGGTCTACATTTGCCTGTCGCTTTATTCGCGCGCGGTCCGCAAAGACAAGCTGGAGGAAGAATGGTTTCAGGATGGCCAGCCCGGTGACAAGGACACGTTCATCAAGGCCGGTCTTGAGGCGTATAACGGCTCTCTTAGAAAGAAGCTGTTGTGGGGCGTCTATGTGATCCCATTCTCGCTTATCATTATTGTGATCTATGTTCAGAACTGGATGTGAGGGGCCAAAATGCGCTTTATAAAATATGGATTTTGGCTGACCTTTTGGACGATTTTGTTGGGCTTTTTGCACTATACGCTGCCGCAAAAGGATATCGTTCGCATTACCGGGACCGAGATTATTCGCGCGGATTTTTCAGGCGCGAACAGGATTTTTTATGCGCAGGGCGATCATGGTAATGATGCGACGGTGGCAAACCGGGACCTGCGATTGATTAATACGATCCGCTCAGGTGGACGCGAAATGGTCTACCGCAATGAGGATACGGGCTTTGGTTGGCCGCCGTATTTCAAGCTCGACAGTGCGAATTTGCAGGCACAAGCGCAGGATGCGCAGTCCACGCGGGCGGCTCCGGAGTGGTACGCAATCACCCATTACGGCTGGCGCAGCGAATTTCTGACGATCTATCCGAATGGCATTTCGTTGCGGCCCGTTGAAGGACCCGATGTGCGGATCATCCCGTGGTTCAATATCGTGTTTCTGACGCTTCTGGCGGCTTTGTTCTGGGCGATTTGGGTCCGTTGGCGGCGCTTTCGGATTGCGCGGATTGATCCGGTGCTGGAGGACGCCGAAGAGGCATGGGATCGTGCCGATGCGCGCGTGGACGAGACACGCGGCAAGTTCCGGCGGTGGTTAGACAGCTTCCGGTCGCGCTAGAGGAGTTGCGCCGCACGCCTTCGGCGCGCGTTGCTCCGCTGGGGCTCTGCCCCAGACCCCGGGATATTTGAAAAAAGCGAAAGCTATTCGCCGTAGGGCACCCAGATTGTTTTGACCTCGGTTGCGTGGGCCAGCATGTCTTGGGGCTTGAGATGTGCGACGGGCGTGTTGGTGATCCAGGTGCGCTTTAGGTTGCTGATGGAGGTGGCTTCGATCTGAGCGGCATGGCCGTTCAGGCTCCAGACGGCGTCGACATTCATGTGGCTTGCCAAGTGGGGTGCAAGCTCTGCCGGGTCTCCGGTGAGGATGTTCACGACGCCAGCGGGCACGTCAGAGGTTTCCAGTATCTGGATAAAATCAGTGGCCGCGAGCGGGAAGGCTGTGCTGGCAACAGCTGTGATCCGGTTGCCCATGGCGATGGCGGGCGCCATCAGGCCCACAAGGCCGAGCAGTGGGTCGGTGCCGGGGCAAAGCGCTGCGATTGTGCCGACGGGTTCGTTCATCGCCAGCGCGATCCCACGGATCGGGACGCCTTTCGCCGCGCCGTCGTATTTGTCGGCCCATGCGGCATAGGTAAAGAGCGTGTTGATGGTTGCATCGACTTCGGCTTTGCCTTTTGTGCCGCCTTGCAACGCGTTGAGGCGCTTAGCGAACTCATCGCCACGGGCGGCAAGGTTTTCCGCGATGTAGTAGAGGATTTGGGCGCGCAGATGGCCGGTGGTTTTGGACCAACTGGCGGCATTGGCATTCGCCTCAACCGCGTTGCGCACGTCTTTGCGATTGGCGAGAGAGACATGGCCCAATAGCGCGCCGTTCTTGCCCCAGACGGGTTTGGAATAGCCGCTATCGGGGCGGGATTGTTTGCCGCCGATATAGAGTTTGGCCGTCCTGTCGATCGGGTTTGTCGGTGCTTTGTCGCCGGTAAACGCGGTGACTTTGGAAGCGGGCTTTTGTGATCTGGCGGGTTTGGTGTAAGCGCGCAGGCCTTCCCAGCCGCCTTCGCGTCCGAAGCCGCTTTCGCGCACGCCGCCGAACCCTGCGGCAGCATCCATCAGGTTGGTGGCGTTTACCCAGACAATGCCTGCGGCGAGTTTTGGCGCGATATCGAGGGCGAGATTGACGTTCTCTGTCCAGACTGTCGCGGCAAGACCGTAGCGCGTGTTGTTGGCGATCTGGACGGCTTCAGCCGGGGTGCGGAAGGTGGTTGAGACAAGCACTGGGCCGAAGATTTCATCCTGCATCAGGTCGGATGCGGCGTGCAGGCCTGTGATGAGCGTTGGCGGGTAGTAACAGCCGTCGGGCGCGGTGGTTTGAAACGTCTCACCTTCGGAATTGGCGTCGACCTTGGCTTGGATGGAGGCGAGTTGGACCGGGTCCACGATGGCGCCGACGTCGATGCATTTGTCCAACGGGTTGCCGATGCGCAGGCCCGACATGCGGGTTTTGAGGCGGGTGTAGACATCCTCGGCAATGGATTCGGCGACCAGAAGGCGCGAGCCAGCGCAGCAGACTTGGCCCTGGTTGAACCAGATTGCATCGACGAGGCCCTCGATCGCGCTGTCGATATCGGCGTCGTCGAAGATGATGTAGGGGGATTTGCCGCCCAGTTCGAGCGTCAGCGCTTTGCCTGAGCCTGCGGTCGCCTCGCGGATGCGGCGGCCCACGTCCGTGGAGCCGGTGAAGGCGATTTTGTCGACGTCAGAATTGGTTAACATCTCGCCCACGGTCCCGTGGCCGGTGACGATGTTCAGCACACCTTTGGGCAGACCGGCCTGCTGGCAGATATCGGCGAACAACAGCGCCGTCAGCGATGTGTATTCGGCGGGTTTCAAAACGACCGTATTGCCCATGGCGAGAGCCGGCGCGACCTTCCAGGCCAGCATCAGTAGCGGGAAGTTCCACGGGATGATCTGGCCGCAAACACCAAGGGGGGCGCGGTCGGGCAGTTCGGCCTCCATCAGTTGGGCCATGCCCGCGTGGTAGTAGAAATGGCGGATCGCGAGGGGTATGTCGATGTCGCGCGCTTCGCGGATCGGTTTGCCGTTGTCGAGAGTTTCGAGGACGGCAAAAAGGCGGGCGTGTTTTTGTAGAAGTCGGGCAAGCGCATAGAGGTATTTCGCACGGGCGTGGCCGCCGAGCTTGGCCCATTTCGGCTGAGCGGCGCGGGCGGCTTTGACGGCATCGGCTACGTCTGCTTGGCTTGCCTGTGTCAGTGTCGCCAACACATTGCCCGTGGCAGGGTTCTTTGCTTCGAACCCATCGCCGGGCGTCGTGAAGTTGCCGTTTATGAAATGCCCAAACCGGTCGCCTTGATCGACGAGCCATGCCAGCGCGTCCGAAGCATCCTCGGCGGCGGGGCCATACTCCATGCTCTCGAAAATCTCTTTGACTGTCATGGCTTATCCGATCGGGTGGCGGTGGGCGGCGGAGTATGCGCCGGTCAGGTGATGTTCCAACTGGCGCTCGATATCGCCCAAAAGGGAGGACGCGCCGAAGCGGAACAAGTCAGGCTCAAGCCAGCGATTGCCTAACTCGTCCTTCATCAAGGCCAGATAGGTCAGCGCATCTTTTGCCTTCGAAATACCGCCCGCAGGTTTGTAGCCCACACGCAGCCCGGTGCGCTGGTGGTAGGCGCGGATCGCACGGATCATGGTCAGCGAGACGGGGAGCGTGGCGTTGACGCTTTCTTTGCCGGTTGAGGTCTTGATGAAGTCAGCGCCCGCCATCATGCAGATCAGCGAGGCGCGGGCGACGTTGCGCAGGGTGCCAAGCTCTCCGGTGGCGAGGATGGCTTTGACATGGGCATCCCCGCAGGCCGCGCGGAAGGTGCGCATTTCATCGTAAAGGGCCTGCCAGTTTCCGGTGAGGACGTGGCGACGAGAGATGACAATGTCGATCTCGGCAGCGCCAGCCTTGACGCTCTCCTCGATCTCGGCGACGCGCAAGTGGAAGGGCGAGAGGCCGGCGGGAAAGCCAGTGGAAACGGCCGCGACCGGGATGCCCGATCCGTCTAACGCCTCCACTGCCGTGGCGATCATATCGTGGTAAACGCAGACGGCCCCGGTTTGGATATGGGGCAGGCCAAGCTGCTTTAGGATATCGGCGCGAACGGGTTGGCGGGCCTTGGCGCAGAGGCGACGGACGCGACCGGGCGTGTCGTCGCCAGAGAGCGTCGTGAGATCGATGCAGGTAATCGCGCGGGCCAGCCAAGCCGCCTGATAGTCTTTTTTGACAGAGCGGCGGCCCGGCAATGTGGCCGCGCGACGCTCAATGGCCGAGGTGTTGGCTTGCACGGACATCACCCAATCCATATCCAGATCTATCCCGTCGTTGCGGGGTTCCGTGGTTTGCGGAAGATGGGTTTGGGTTACTGTGGTCATGGGGCCTCCGGTCCGCGAAACGGTCTCAGATCGGGCCCGGATTGGCAAGTCACGCGGGTTGGATAACGTCGCGTTGATGGCGCTTGCGATAGGCGTTTGGGGTCAGCTTGAAGGCATCGCGGAACAGCCGGTGAAAGTGGCTGAGATTGGGAATGCCGCAATCTGTGGCAATCTCGGCCAATGTGTCGGTCGATGCAGACAATTGCCGTGCGGCGTACTCCATGCGGATGTCATTGATGTACTCGCTTGGCGAGCAGCCAAGATGCTTGCGCGCCTCGCGACTGACATGGGCATGGGTGCGCCCTGCGGCACGGACAAAACCGGCCGCGCCCTTCTGAAAGACCTCCGGAGCATGCGCCGCCTGACAGGCACCAGCAAGCCATTCGGGCATCTTTGTTGTGATGCTTTGGGCGCTGAGCTGGGTTAAAAGCGGCAATAGCAGCGCCTCTGCTGTCAGCATGTCCCGAGGTGCGGGATCGAGTGCGCGCAGATTTTGCGACAGTTGGGACAATTGCGTCATATCCCGGTGCAAAACCGTGGGCTGTGCAGCCTCTGACCAGAAAAATTGCCCCGAGAGTTGAGGGAATCTTTTCGCAACTGCAGCAATTAAGTGAGGGTGAAGCGCGATGTTAATCAAATGCGGCTCGGCCCCTTTTCCTTGCAGGGAATGGGCATCGGTCGGGCGGATAAAGACCATATCCCCTTCGCTGAGGGTGTGAATTGCGTCATTGATATGATGTTTCACCTTTCCATTCACAACCCAGAAAAGTTCAAAGAAATCATGGGTATGAAGGATTCTCGGGCGTTTTCCGGACGGCATGGCACGTGTCACAAGAAACGCATCCCCCAACGGTAGAATGTCTTTGTGAGAGAGTTTCATGAGAACGCAACAGCCTTGATAACATCGAGTCGCATCAAATTAACACGTTCTCAAATGCTGCGGTAGCGAAGGCGGGTGACAAGCTGTGATTTGGGCGTTAAGCCGCAGATATGCCGAAAAGGGGGCCTGCCATGAGCTTTGATCGTTCCGTCAAGATCGCACCATCAATTTTATCCGCTGATTTCGCCAATTTCGGAGCAGAGATTGAAGCGGTGGAGCGCGAAGGCGCCGATTGGATTCATGTCGATGTTATGGATGGGCATTTCGTTCCGAACATCACATTTGGGGCTAGCACCTGCGCCGCGATCCGTCCGCATATCAAGACGATCATGGACGTGCATTTGATGATCGCCCCCGTTGATCCCTGCATCGAAGGGTTTGCCGAGGCGGGCGCTGATTTCATCACCGCCCATGTCGAGGCCGGGCCGCATATTCACCGCACGTTGCAGGCGATCCGTGGTGCAGGTGCCAAAGCAGGTGTTGCGTTGAACCCTGGTACGCCTGCTGAGGCGGTTTCAGAGCTGATGGATATGGTCGATCTGGTCTGTGTGATGACCGTAAATCCCGGCTTTGGCGGGCAGAAATTCATTGATATGACGGCCAAAGTCCGCGCGCTGCGTGCCATGATCGGGGATCGGCCGGTCCATATCGAGATTGACGGCGGTGTGACACCGCAGACCGCACCTTTGGTTGTAAATGCAGGCGCGGATGTGCTTGTCGCAGGTTCTGCGGTGTTCAAGGGCGGGTCCGTTTCAGACCCCGCCCCTTATGGCAACAATATTCGCGCCATCCGTTCTTCTTTTGCGTGATTACGCCTCGGACGGGATGATACTTGCAGGGTCTGACCTGCGCTGGGGGCGCGGCCGTGCGCCAGTTGGTTTTCCCAGACGATCAGCCAGCCAGCGTCCATAAAGCGGGGCGGCGGCACTGGTGCCGGTCATCGCAAAGACGCTGGTGCTGTTGGTGCCGCTGGCGAGAACGCCGTAATGGGCAAGACCCTCACCGATCAGAGCGCTTTTCCTGACCGGGTTTTCGGCACTTCGCTGGCCAGTATAGATCGCGCGACCGCGGCCGTCGGGGCCAAGTACGTCGGCTGCGACAACGTGGATATTGTCCCGCACATAATATCCCTCGCCAAGTGGCGCATCGGGATCAAGCGTTGCCATCGCCGAAAGCGTGCCGCTGCGCGTGATGCGGCTATCGCCCATATCCTCGCGCAAGGGGCGACCGGATGGATCCCGTTCGATATATCCGGCTTCGACGAAATACGCCTGACGTCCCCGCGGGCGGTAGCCGACGATATTATCATCACGTTGCACGCGCATACTGATCTGCGGCGTTCCCCCTGCCAAATCCTCGAGCCATATCGCGTAATCACCGGGCTGCGTGCGGTAGGTCGTTTTACCAAGGGCAATCGTCGGCCGTAGTGCGAGGATGAGCCGGGGGCGGACCCGTCCATTGGCCATGACATGCAGCAGGTAGTAGGCGCTGGCAATGTGGCTGGTGCCGTCCCAAAGCTCCCAGGTTTCTTCAAAGCGGGGCACCTCATCAAGTGCAGCGATCCGGCCATCCGGAAGCCGTATCGTCATTGCGACCGACGTCTCGCGCGGGTCTTCAAAGAAGTCTTGCAGGGGTTGCTCGGGAAGCCAGGCTTCAACAAAGTTTGGCGTGGCATCATCGCTGGGAAGGCGCAAAGTCAGGCTGGAAAGCCCGTCGGTGTTCCAGTCTTTGGCCGCAAGTTCGGCATGCAAGCGGGCTTGTGCATGATTGCCGGCAGGCAGTGTCACATGGACATGCCGCCCGGCCGCCTGCGCGCCTTGCACCGCATCAAAAATCGCGCGTTCCACCGGGTGGGTTCCATCGCATGGGCCAGCCGTAAAGCCCAAGCTGATATTGATAACGACCGGTAGCGGCGTGCTATCCGGATCGGTCATCTTGAGCGAAAGGGCCAGGATTTCATCAATCAAGGCAGGGATATAGGCCGCTGCGATCGAACCAGAGGTATCGATGATCGCAGAAGCTGGCAGATCAACCCCAATCATTGGCCGCGTTGCAACGGCGTCGGCCATATCCGCTCCGGCAAGGAGGTCTGCCACTTGGGTCCCATGCGGTGCAGACAGGCTGAGAGGGCGCACATTTCGCCGCCCACTGGGCTGGCTTATGCTGACGTGATTGTAGACGTTAGCTTCGTGAAAGTCCTGCGTGGTGGGGTTAAGCCCAGACTGCATCAGCGTCGCAATCTGTTTCGAGCCAAGGACGCGGAAGGCGCCGGTTCCGGTTGGCAACAACAAGTGCGCAAAGCGCGAGACGGGGACAGCGCTGTTTTCTTGGGGCGGCGTGCAGAAGCGCGCATTCGCAAAGGCAATTCCGCTGTCGATCAGGGCCATGACGACGCTGCCCTTGGCAAAGGTTTGCGCCGTCGCAGCGCCGCTTTCGCGTTCGATCAGTGGGCGCGGTTCGGCGCCATCCCCTGCAGCGCCGATTGGCGCTTCGGCGTATATGTCGGTGACCAGCGGAGCCGTGCCCTTGAGCCCGTCAATCCGCGCCGCTGCGTTTTGCGGCGCGGTCTCGGACGCGTGATGGGCCTCGGAATAGGTGGCAGAGCGACCATTGTCGCCCAGCGACACCCGGATCGGATTGGTCTTTGCCTCAATCCCGCGCCGTCTAAGTCCGGCAGTCCAGTCGAAATCGACATAGGCCGCGTTATAGACCGATCCGTCAACCGGCACGCCGCGTTGCCATTTCAGGGTCATGCCTTTGCCTCGGCCAGACCCGGCCATTCCGCGCAAATGCGGTGCCACAACTCGTCCAGCAAGGCACGGTCATATGCGTTCACCTCTGGGCCTGCTGGATCAGCGTTGCGCAAAGCGGCAAGCGTGTTTCCATGCTCGTTATCAAGGCTCAGCACGTTGAAATCGTAATTCGCATCAGAGGCGGTTGGCGCAGGTACGCTTACAGCCGTCCAGGCTTTTCCCTCGGTAATTAGGGAGGGCGCGAGCCGGCCCAGGAACTGATGCGCAAGAGCTGATCCCACCAGCGCTCCGGCGCGACTGTCGACTGGATAATGTACCCCCGCAACGGTCCGGTTCTGGGCGATGCGCGCGGCTTGCCGGCGGTAGATGGTTGCGCCTGTCGGGTCGAGCGTTGCCATAATCTCGGCCAGCAGAAAGGCCTGCGTGGCGTGCCCACTGGGGTAGGCGCTGTGGCCGGGTGTGTCGATCAACGGATTGATCTGCGGTGACAGGTCGACAGGGCGCGGAACAGCGCAGATTGCCTTGACCTGCACGGTGACCGGCTGGGCTGCTTCAAGCGCTGTCACCAGCAGCTTGATCGTCCATTTACGGCGGCGCGGATCCAGTCGAACCGATGCCGCAAAAAATGACAGCAGATCATTGACCTGCGTCAGGATTTCAGAGGATCGGTCATTGCGAAGATCGCCATCCTGATGCACGCGGGTCAACTGCGCCTTGAACGGCTCGATATCAGCGGGCGCGGTCACGGTTGCGATGATTTCTCCATCAGACGAGACAACGGCGGCCCCGTTTTCAAAGCGCGTCATCAGATGTCCGCCAAGAGCGCGCAGCAGCAGCAACGATAAATGATTGCGCGGCACACTGGTGAAAAGATCGCCGGGCGTGTGGGTGCCAAGTGCGACATCGCGGATCAGGGCTGTGTTGAACGGGCCGGTAATGCCTTCTCCGGCGGATTGCAGGGCAGCTGACAAACGCCCACTTACACCGCGACGCCCACCGCCCTCATGATTTTCATGGTTCTCGTGGTTTGCCCAGTTTTCATGATTTTCGTGGTTCTCGTGATTTTCCCAATTTTCATGGTTCTCGTGATTTTCGAGACTTGTAAAAGGCATGTCATAATCTCCCGTCAAAATTTCGACAAAGATGGCGAAACTTCATTCCGATGACTGTGAACAAGACCTCTGTTGACGGTTTTTTCACAGTTTTCGGCGGGATTTGGTCAAATACTTTTAATTTGATAGGGTGGAATGACGTTGGGTCAGGAGGACTACGTGTCGCTAGAGCTTACATTGGTCGGACCAATGCGTCTGGAAGACGCGAATGGCGTCAGCTTTGGCCCCAAAAGCATGAAGGCACGCGGCATGATGGTTTTGCTGGCCCTTGCCCCGGATCATCGGCGTCCACGTGGCTGGCTGCAGGAGCGCCTGTGGAGCGACCGATCTGCCGATCAAGGCAAGCAAAGCATGCGGCAATGCCTGACAGAGTTGCGTCGCCATCTTGGTCCGCACAAGGCCGGTCTGATTACCGAAGGCGGTGTGGTTGCTCTTGATACCAACATCATTCGAGTTGATCCCGTACTGCAGCAGGATCCGCGGTTTGAGGCAGGTCAGGAACTGTGTGAAGACCTGGATGTCAAAGATCCGAAATTCCGCGAATGGCTGGAGGATCAGCGTGCCAAGCTGATGCAAGGCGCAAACCAGGCCCGCGCCGTCATGCGCGCCAACTTGATGGAGCATGGCCCCCCGCGCACCCCCGTTGTCGCACTTGCACAGCATGACCCTGAAGGCGCGGAAGAGAAGTTTTTTATCCAGATTTTCAACGACCATCTGGCACGGGATCTGAAGGAATACGGCGCGATTTCGGTAGTGCCTGAAGCGCAGGTGCCTGTTGGAACCGAACTATTGCGCGTGAAATCCGATCATTATCGGAATGGTCGCTTTTGGCATGCCCATGTCCACATGGAGTTGGCGGCAGATCACCAGTATCTGTGGTCAGATACCCGTAAGATCGAAGTTCACGGCGCACCGCCCATCGAAGAGCTTGAGATGCAGGTGCTGATTGGCAAGACCGCCACACGCGTCATGAATGAGGTGATGCAGCGCCATGGTGACAGCGCAGCGGGTCTTTTTTTTCGCGCGCAATCGCTGATTTTTTCGTTGGACAAGAACGCGATGGAGCAGGCCGATGACCTGCTGCAGCGTGCGTTCGAGCTAGAGCCGAAAGCGGTATATCTGAGCTGGCGTTCGTTCCTGCGGATCAGTCAGATGCTTGAACATCGTGCGACTGACAAGGATAAGGTCATCAAGGAAATTGACGATTTTATCGCGACGTCGCTGGTCATGGACGGTGCCAACTCGATGGTGCTGGCGATGGCTGCTCAGGCGCGGTTGACGGTTGAAAAGGATGCGGGTGGCGCGATGTCATTGGTGCGTCGCGCAATCGATCTGAACCGTGCCAACCCCTATGCCTGGGCGTTTCTGGCCATCGCACAAATGCGCAACGGCCAAAACGAAGAGGCGCATGGATCAGCCATTCGCGCTCGGTATCTGGCACGGGCGACGCCCTTTGTCTTCTGGTGGGACATGCTGTGCTGTCTTACGGCGATGTCGCTTGATCGGGTCGAAGATGCGATCCGCTTTGGGGAAGCAGCCCGGGCCTATCTGCCGACTTATCGCCCTGCGTTGCGCTATTTGTATGCGCTTTACGAATCCCAAGGCGTGCCGGATGCCGCGCTTGAACGGCTTGAGGTCCTGATGCGGGTTGAGCCGGATTTCAAACCGTCTCTGCTTCATGATCCAGGCTATCCATCGGCCACGCTGCGCAATTCGAAAATCATCGAAAAGGTGCCCGCCAACAACTAGGCTTTGGCGGCATCAAGCATCAAGCTTGTTTCCGAGTTCAGCACGCCTGGCACTTCGCGAACCTCGCGCAGGACGCGGTCAAATTCGGCCAATGTCGTGGTTTCGATCCAGCCGATAAGGTCCCATTTCCCGTTTGTCGCGTGTAGCGCCGTGATTTCGGGCAAACGTCTTAGCGCGCGTGTTACGCTGCGCGCGCGCGGGCCCTCGACGGCGATCATCATGATCGCATGGACCCGGTCATCGCGGCCCATCGTGTCCAGCTCAACCGTGAAGCGCTGGATCGTCCCCGTTGCGATCAGGCGATCCAGCCTGGTTTGCACGGTGCTGCGCGAGATGCCGAGCGTATGCGCCAACGTCGTGATAGAGGCGCGCCCGTCTTGCTTGAGTGCCGCAATCAGGCGGCGGTCCGTCTGGTCAATATTTTGCATAACGCTGTATTAGCCCGTCATATTGCATTAAATTAGACGCATATTTATCAGTTATACCTCTAAATTGCCTAATATGAAGCTGCGATCCTCCAGAAAAGGATGAAATGGAGAGTGCAGCTATGAAACCGCTTCGATGCGCCCTTGTTGGTGCACCTGTGCAAAGTGGTGCCAGCCAGCCCGGATGTCTGATGGGCCCGGATGCCTACCGCACGGCTGGCCTTGCCGAGACCTTGCGCGGACTGGGGCATGATGTCAGCGATCTGGGCAATGTGGCCCATGAGGTCGCGGATGTTCATGCGCCTGCTGGAAGTGCTGCGCATGATCTTGGCGCAACGGTCGGCTGGGCGCATGTGCTGGAGCGGGCCGCATATGAAGCGGCCAAGGGCGCAGATTTGCCGGTTTTTCTAGGGGGCGATCACTCGCTCTCAATCGGGACAGTGCCTGGCATTGCCCGGCACTCTGCTGATCTGGGGCGGCCCCAATTTGTGCTGTGGCTGGATGCGCATCCTGACATTCATACGGTGCACACGACGACCAGTGGAAATTTGCATGGCACACCGGTTGCATATTTCATGGGGCTGGACGGGTTCGACGGGCTCTATCCACCGCTCAAAGCGACCGTTCCAGCGGAAAACATCTGCATGATGGGGATCCGGTCTGTGGATCCTGCAGAAAATGCTGCGCTGGCAGAGCACGGCGTCACGGTTCACGACATGCGCGCCATCGACGAGCATGGCATCGCCGGTCCTTTGCGGGCCTTTCTTCAACGGGTGGAGCATGCTGGTGGTGCGCTGCATGTCAGCCTTGATGTCGACTTTCTTGAACCTGCGATTGCGCCTGCAGTCGGGACAACGGTTCCCGGTGGCGCAACCTTCCGCGAGGCGCATCTGGTGATGGAGACGCTGTGTGACAGCGGCTTGGTCACGTCGCTCGATCTGGTTGAGCTGAACCCGTTTCTGGATGAACGCGGACGTACCGCATCGCTGATGGTCGATCTGACCGCATCGCTTATGGGCCGCAAAGTGCTTGATCGGCCAACACGGAGTTTTTGAATATGACCACGACACCACAAACCACCCCGTCCAAGCTGGCGCTTGTGCCATTTGTTAGCGTTGATGACATGATGAAGATCGTGAACACGATCGGCCCCGCCAAGATGATCGCCGAGATCGCGTCCTATATCGAAGCCGATTTTCTGCGGTGGGAGCAGTTTGACAAAACTCCGCGCGTGGCCTCGCATTCGCGCGAAGGCGTGATCGAACTGATGCCGACATCAGATGGCGAAACCTACGGCTTCAAATACGTCAATGGCCACCCCGCCAACATGGCGCGTGGATTTCAGACAGTCACGGCGTTCGGTGTTTTGGCGAATGTGGCCAATGGATATCCGGTGTTGTTGTCTGAAATGACAATCCTGACTGCGCTGCGCACCGCAGCGACGTCGGTCGTGGCTGCAAAATACCTTGCGCCGAAAGGCGCACGGACCATGGCGATGATCGGCAATGGCGCGCAATGTGAATTCCAGGCGCTGGGCTTTCACGAGGTTTTGGGCATCCAAACCGTGCGCCTTTATGATGTTGATCCCGCCGCCACGGCAAAAGCTGTGCGCAACCTGCAAGGCCACGGTTTGTCGGTTGTTTCTTGTAAAACGGCGCAAGACGCTGTCGCCGGGGCGGACATCATCACGACCTGCACGGCGGATAAGCAGTACGCCACGATCCTGACCGACAATATGGTCGGTGCAGGTGTGCATCTAAACGCCATTGGCGGCGATTGCCCCGGCAAGACCGAACTGCACCGCGACATCCTGCTGCGCAGCGACATCTTTGTCGAATACCCGCCGCAAACCCGGATTGAAGGTGAGATTCAACAGTTGAACGAGGATCACGCCGTCACCGAGCTATGGCAGGTAGTTGCGGGCAAAACCGAGGGTCGCCGCGATGCCCGTCAGATCACGCTGTTCGATTCTGTTGGTTTTGCGACCGAGGACTTCAGTGCGCTGCGCTATATCCGCGATCAGCTTGAGCGGACGGGGCATTTTGTGGAACTCGACATGCTTGCTGATCCGGATGATACGCGGGATCTGTTCGGTATGGTCAAACGCGCAGGTTAGTCGAGGATGGCCGTCCCTTTCACCGCCTCCATCGCCACATAGGTGGAGGTCTGTGCGACATGGGGCAGGGCGCTTAGCTCTTCTCCCAGAAAGATGCGGTAATCCGTGATCCCGGTTGTGCGGACCTTGAGCAGATAGTCGAAATTACCCGCAATCATATGGCATTCCTCAATCTCGGGCAGGGCTTGCACGGCGCCGTTGAAAGCGGCCAGGGCCGGGGCGCGCGTATCTGAAAGTTTGACCTCGACGAAGGCAACATGCTCAAGCCCAAGCTTGATTGGATCCAGCAAGGCGCGGTATCCTAGCACATACCCATCGGCCTCCAGCCGCTTCAGCCGCGCATGGCAAGGGGTTTTGGACAGGCCAACCCGGTTTGCGAGTTCGGTCATTGTGATGCGTCCATCCTGCGAGACCGCATCAATGATCTTGCGATCAAAACTATCAAGCGTTCCGACTTGTGCGCGTCGCGAGATCATTATGATCCACCTTTTTGGGTAAAATAGGACGATACGTCTAAAATTCGAAACTACCAAGGACACATTGAAAGAGCAAATACGCGATAGAAGATTGAACCATGAGGGAGATCCAGATGCTTGACCTGTCGACCGTTGATGCGCGCGCTGCAATCCGCTCTGCCCATGTCATGCCTGAGGCTGAGGCGTTGCAGCGCTTGATTGCCGAAGCCGGTATCGGGGCAGATGTTCATTCGGCGATCCACAGCCGCGCCGTAGATATGGTTCGCGCCATTCGCGAGGGCAGCGATCCATCCATGATGGAGCTTTTTCTGGGCGAATACGGGTTGTCGAC
>CAKZXZ010000020.1 GCA_937883775.1 uncultured Paracoccaceae bacterium | reverse complement strand
TGGCGACCAGAAGGCCGATCACACCCATGATGAGGAACGATCCCCAGCCCGAGATATCTTTCTTCGTGGTGTAGCCCCAGAGGCTGAGGCCCGCGAAGGCAATCGCGGTTACCAGGAAGGTCTGCACGATCGAGAAGGACGTGAAGACGATAAAGATCGAGCTGAGCGAAACACCGATCAGCGTGGCGAAGACAAAGAAGAACAGTTGCGTTGCCGCAGCTGATGCGCGGCTCATGACAGCGCCAAAGCCGAAAATCATCAGCAGCGGGGCGAACATCACAACCCAGCGCAGGGGCGACGTGTAGAGGGCGGCACCCAGACCTGTCAGCAGCGTGCCGTTATTCATCTGAACGGCGGCCTGAGCGGGATCTGTGGTTGTCGCAAGGCCCGCGATGGCCCAGGCGGCAAGTGCTGTAATCAGCATGCCGACGGACATCGTGCCGTAAACTTTGTTCATGTGGGCGCGAAGGCCCTCGTCGATCTCGGCTGTACGGACGCCTGCCGTGCTCCGGATCGTCTGATAGTCTGCCATGTGTGACGTCTCCAGTTTTGGTCCCTGTTTGCGTCGCGCGCGGGTGCGGGCAACGGTCTTGGAACAGATATTGGCAGAGACGGGGGGCATTTCAAGCGTTTCGGTCAGGTTTTATGACCGAAACACTCTGTTTTTGAGCCAGTTTCCGGCCTAGGCGCGCCAACCTGTGGGGACATCCCAGACAGACCGGGTGGTTTCGCGCAGGATATCGGCCTCTGACAGGCCAAGATCCGTGCGCATATGGGCGTCCAGATTGGCCAGTTGACGGCGCTGGCGATAAAGTGCGAACGCGGCGTTGATGCGGCTCAGCAGGGAAACGGGGCGGGCATTTGCAGAGTAGGGCAGGGTGCGGATGGTCATAGCGGGTCCTTTCGGCATTCGTGATCTATTTGAGTGTGTGCATCAATCTTGTTGATCTATATGGGGCAGTGTGCTTCATATGAAAAACGAATGTTTTTGAATTTATACATCAAGGATTGTGATATGGCGCGAAATATGGACATGACAGCCTTACGGTCTTTTGTGGCTGTGGCTGAAACGGGTGGTGTGACCCGTGCGGCAGGCATGCTGAACCTGACGCAATCGGCGGTGTCGATGCAGTTGAAGCGGCTCGAAGAGGCCTTGGCGCTAACCTTGTTCGAGCGCGCCCACAGATCCGTGTCGCTGACCGCGTCGGGCGAGCAATTGCTGGGCTATGCCCGCAAGATGCTGTCGCTGAACGACGAAGCGCTGAGCCGTTTGACCGCGCAGGAGTTCGAAGGCGAGATCACGCTGGGCGTGCCCCATGACATTGTCTATCCGGCGATCCCGCAGGTTTTGCGCCGCCTGCATGAGATGTATCCCCGGATCCGCGTGCAGCTTTTGTCATCGTTCACCCGCGCGCTGAAAGGTCAGTTTGAACGTGGTGAGGTTGATGTGATTCTCACGACCGAAGATCACTGCGATCCTGGCGGCAAGGTTTTGTGCGAAAAACCCCTTATCTGGCTGGGAGCGCCCGGTGGACAGGCATGGCGGCAGCGCCCGTTGCGGTTGGCGTTTGAAAAGAACTGTATCTTTCGCAAAGGCGCGATCGAGGCGCTGGATGCCGCCGGCATCCCTTGGGAGATGGGCGTGGAATCCAACAGCTCGCGCACGATTGACGCCTCGGTCAGTGCTGACCTTGCGGTGCATGTGATGATCGAAGGCAGTGAGCCCGACTATGCCGAACGCATTGCGCATGGGGGTGCTTTGCCGGAGTTGCGCACGACCAAGGTCAATATGTATGCGCGCAATCCGGAAAAATCCCAGGTGATTACGGAACTGACCGGATTGATCGAACAGGCCTGGAAGACCTTCTAGATCGCCGTCAGATGCAATGCGCCGCTAGATCGTCACGACGACTTTACCGGTCGACGCGCGGCTTCTGAGCAATTCAAGCGCCTCGTCGGCCTTTGCGAGGGGCAGGGTGTGGCTGATATGCGGGCGCAGCTTGCCATCGGCGTGCCAGGCCATCAGCTCTTGCATCGAGCCAAGCATCGCCTTTGGATCAAGGCCTAGATACCCGCCCCAATAAAACCCGATGACCGAGATATTCTTGACCAGCAGGATATTGGCTGGAATGGGCGGGATGTCTCCGCTGGCAAAGCCGATGACCAGAACGCGGGCGCCGCGATTGGTGGCGCGCAGGGCAGCGGTGAACAGATCGCCTCCGACGGGGTCATAGACCACGTCCGCACCGCCAAGCGCCTTTACTTCGGCGCGCAGATCGGCGGTGTCACTGTCAAGCAGATGATCGGCCCCTGCGGCGCGGGCGGCCTCAAGCTTGTCTGCGCCGCGGGCGCAGGCGATGACCTTGGCGCACATCGCTTTGCCAATCTCGACCGCTGTCAGCCCGACGCCCCCGGCCGCGCCCAGAACCAGCAAGGTCTCACCGGGCTGCAGTTGTGCGCGGTGGGTCAGTGCGAGGTGGCTTGTGCCATAGGCGATCTGAAACCCGGCGGCGGTGGCGAAATCCATCGTCTCGGGCAAGGCCATACAGCGATCCGCATCATAGCACGCATATTCAGCAAGGCCGCCCTGACCGCCAAAAACGGCGACCCTGTCACCGATTTGCCAGTTGGCGACATCCGCACCAAGGGCATCCACGGTGCCTGCGACCTCCATGCCCAATGTAAAGGGCGGCTCGGGCGTGTCTTGATACTGGCCCTTTATCATCAGCAGATCTGCAAAATTCAGGCCACATGCCGCGATACGCACCCGGATCTGCCCGGGACCGGGATGCGGTATGGGCAGATCGGTCAGCACGGGTGTCTGCTTTGTCTGGGCGATGTGATAGGCTTTCATGTGGCGGTCCCCTTTGTCACGCGACAGCGTCAGCTTTAGCGGGTCGATTCTGTCAAAGCCAGTGCAGGGCGGGCCAAGCGGAAGTTTACGTCACCTTTACCTTAGGTAAACTTTTGCTCAATCTTTGCATTTTGCAAATCACACGCAAGGGTTGAGATCGCGAACCTGTCTTAAAGTTAGTTTGCGATCCCGCTTGGCGTGAAATGAAAATCGTTAACCTGTTTTCACTCTAGATTGCGCGGCGCTGTGCCGCCTACACCTTTTGCGGGCACTCAGACGTTGTTGGAAAACGCTGTGCCTGATGTTGGGAACAAAGGAGCTGAAAAATGAAACACCCTGTCGATGTGCATGTCGGGAAACGTGTCCGCCATCGTCGTTGGCTGGTCGGTATGACCCAGCAACAGCTGGCCGAGAAAGTCGGGATCAAGTTTCAGCAAATCCAGAAATACGAGACGGGCATGAACCGCGTCAGCGCATCGCGCCTTTGGGATATTGCGGATGCGATGGATGTTCCGGTCAGCTTTTTCTTTGAAGGGCTTGACGGGCACGACGTCGGCACGGTCGGTGCTGGAACGCCCAATGATATTTTGGCCGACAAGGAAGCGATGGAGCTGGTCCGCTCGTACTACGCGATCCCTGAAAATCAGCGCCGCCGCCTGTTTGATCTGGCGCGGGTGCTGTCTGACGTGGCTTGACGCCAACCGGTTGCGCGCGCTACCGCCATAGCAGGCGGAGCGCAGGCGACCAATGATACATCTCAGCACGACCGAGGCAGCACAGTTGCGCCAAACGGCCCATGATATGGCCGACGCCGCGCGCGTTGCCATTCTGCCGCATTTCCGCAAGCAAGGGTTGAGTGCCGAGAACAAAGACGCGACCGGTTTCGACCCGGTCACGATCGCTGATCGCGCCGCCGAAGAGGCGATGCGCGCTGTTTTGGCCCAAAAGCGCCCGCAAGACAGTATCCTTGGCGAAGAACTTGCCGACGTAGCTGGCAGCTCTGGATTGACATGGGTGCTTGATCCGATCGACGGCACGCGCGGCTTTATCAGCGGTACGCCCACATGGGGCGTTCTGATCGCCGTCTCGGATGATACCGGGCCGCGCTACGGGATCATCGATCAACCGTATATCGGAGAGCGGTTCGAAGGCGGTTTCGGGCATGCGGCTGTCGACGGCCCTTTGGGCACGCAACGCCTGCAGGCGCGCGCATGTGCCGACCTGGCGGAGGCCACGCTTTTCACGACCTTCCCTGAAGTTGGCCGCGAGACAGACCGCGCCGGCTTTGAGGCAGTACGCGATCAGGTGAAACTGGTGCGCTATGGGATGGATTGTTACGCCTATGCGCTGCTGGCGTCCGGGCAGATCGATCTGGTGATCGAGGCGGGATTGCAGGCCTATGACATTCAGGGTCCTATAGCCGTCGTGCAGGCTGCGGGCGGTTTCGTGACCGACTGGCGCGGCGCACCGGCGCATGACGGCGGACAGGTGATCGCCGCCGGTTCAAAGGCGCTGCACGCCGCCGCACTCGCGCTTCTGGAGCCGTTTGCCGATGGCTGAGACCGTTTTGCGCAATGCGATGACCCTTCTGACGATGGATGAAACCCGCCGTGAGCTGTCTAGCACTGATATTCGCATCCGCGACGGCATAATTACTGAGATCGGCGTGGGGCTGCGCAGCGCGGGCGAGACGTTAAGCGTGACAGGCTGCGTTGTGACGCCGGGCCTGGTGAACACCCATCATCACCTTTACCAAACGCTGACGCGCGCGGTGCCGGGCGGGCAGGACGCGCTGCTTTTTGGGTGGTTGCAGACACTTTATCCGATCTGGGGGCGGTTTACACCCGATCATATGCGCGTCTCGGCGCAAGTGGGGCTGGCAGAGCTGGCGCTGTCAGGCTGCACGCTGAGTTCGGATCACTTGTATCTTTATCCCAACGGATCGCGTCTGGAAGACACGATTGATGCCGCGCGGTCCATCGGGCTGCGGTTTCAGCCGACGCGCGGCGCGATGAGTATTGGTGAAAGCGCGGGCGGCTTGCCTCCTGATGCGCTGGTCGAGCGGGAGGCGGATATTCTGGAGGATATGATCCGCGTCATCGATGGCTTTCATGACCCATCCGAGGGGTCGATGTGCCGGGTCGGCGTGGCTCCGTGTTCGCCCTTTTCGGTCAGCCGCGAGCTGATGCGCGACGCGGCTGTGCTCGCGCGGGACAAGGGCGTGATGATGCACACACATCTGGCCGAGAACGACGAGGACATCGCCTATTCAGAGGCGCAATTCGGCTGCCGGCCCGGTCAATACGCCGAAGAGTTGGGCTGGACCGGCGCGGATGTCTGGCATGCCCATTGCGTGAAGCTTGATGCGCAAGAGATTGATTTATTTTCAAAAACGCGCACTGGCGTGGCGCATTGCCCATGCTCTAACTGCCGCTTGGGTTCGGGCATTGCGCCGGTGCGGGCGATGCGCGACGCGCGCGTGCCTGTGGGCTTGGGCGTCGATGGATCGGCCAGCAATGACGCAGGCAATCTGGTGCTGGAGGCGCGCCAGGCGATGCTGTTGCAACGTGTGGCAAAGGGCGCCGACGCGATGAGCGCCCGCGAGGCGCTTGAGATTGCGACCCGTGGCGGCGCCGAGGTACTTGGCCGCGCTGATTGCGGGCAGATCGCTGTCGGAAAACGCGCCGATATCGCGATCTGGGACGTCTCTGGTATCGAGAGCGCAGGCAGTTGGGATCCAGCCGCGTTGCTGCTGGCGGGACCAACGCGGGTGCGCGATCTGTTTGTCGAAGGGCGCCAGATTGTGGCCGAAGGTCAGCTGGTGACGCAAGATCTGCCGCTTTTGATCGAAACGCAGAACAGGCTGGCGCGCGCGCTGGCCGAAAAGGTGTAAAGATGCGCTACATACTATTGATTTTTGGTATTTTTTTGTCGGCATGTGTTTCTGAAACTACAGATCTAAGGTCGCCCCAGCCTGCGGCTGTTTCAAGCGACTTTGACGGGGCTTTGGGCCTTTTTCGCGCGCAAAACGGGCGCGAGCCGATCCGCCCGGACACGCAACTGACAGCCATCGCGCGCAGTCATGCACAAGACATGGCGCGCAACGGCTTTTTCGCCCATGATGGCAGCGATGGCAGCACGCTTCGCCAACGGCTGCGGCGCGGTGGGTATCGCGCCTGTTTTGGGGCCGAGAATATCGGGAATGGGTATCCAAACGCGCAGGCGGTCTTTCAAGGCTGGCAGGCCTCAAACGGCCACCGGCGCAATATGCTTTTGAAAGAAGCGCGTGCTTATGGTCTGGGGCGCGTCGGCGATTATTGGGTGCTTGTCCTTGCGGCGCCATGTTGATGCGCTGAGAATATGAATTTTAACAGATAGTTAACGATCATTCTTCAAGTCGATTATTCGGTGACGACGCGGTGCGGTAACCCCCGGTGCGGGCAAAGCCGATGTCCTATTTTCACCCCTGTTCGGGGATGCGGAACATGGTAAGATCTAAAGCAGTCAAGGGGGTGCGATGTGAACGAGCAGGCACAGGCTGAGCAAGACAAAAGTTATGCGCTGGACGCAGTCATGGTCGGCGCGATCCGCGAAGCGACGCTGACGCAGGATGCGGCTTCGCTTGAGACGCTGCTTGAACCGCTACACCCTGCCGACATCGCCGACCTTCTGGAACAGATCAGCCCGGCAGAGCGGCGCGATCTGCTGGCATTGTGGCAAACCGGTCTGGACGGCGAGGTTCTGTCGGAGCTTGACGAAGGTCTGCGCGACGAGGTGATCGACACACTGCAACCGGCCGAACTGGCCGAGGCGGTGCGCGATCTGGAGTCTGACGACGTTGTCGATCTGGTCGAGGATTTGGACGGCGCGCAACAGGAAGCCGTGCTGGACGCGCTGGGCGATGCGGACCGTGTTGCGGTTGAACAGGCGCTGTCTTACCCCGAGGAATCCGCTGGTCGTCTGATGCAGCGCGAAGTCGTGCGGGCGCCTGCCCATTGGGATGTGGGGCAGACGATTGACTTTTTGCGTGCCGAGGAGGATTTGCCCGAGCAATTCTACCACGTCATTCTTGTCGATCCGCGCATGAAGCCTGTGGGATATGTCACCCTGGGCAAGCTATTGGGCGCGCCGCGGGCGGTAAAGCTCACCGATATCACTGAAGACAGCTTTCGTATTATCCCCGCGACCCAACCTGAAGAAGAGGTTGCCTATGCCTTCAACCAGTATCACCTGATTTCGGCACCGGTGGCCGATGAGGACGGCCGGCTGGTCGGCGTTATCACCATCGATGATGCGATGGTCGTGCTGGATGAAGAGCACGAAGAAGACATCTTGCGGCTTGCTGGTGTGGGCGAAGGATC
Source organism: uncultured Paracoccaceae bacterium (assembly GCA_937883775.1). GTDB lineage: Bacteria > Pseudomonadota > Alphaproteobacteria > Rhodobacterales > Rhodobacteraceae > JAHTBL01. The sequence goes on along the minus strand of CAKZXZ010000020.1, from coordinate 4,477 downwards.
GCTGAGCGACAAGGTTATCGATACGACCAAGCGGCGCTTTCCATGGCTGGCGGTCAATCTGGTGACGGCGATCCTTGCTTCGCTGGTGATCGCGCAGTTTGAGGATATCATCGCCCAATTCGTGGCCTTGGCCGTGCTGATGCCTATCGTTGCGTCCATGGGGGGAAACGCTGGCACGCAATCCCTGACCGTGGCCGTGCGCGCGATTGCCACGAAAGACCTGACCGGATCGAACGTGTGGCGGGTGATCCGCCGCGAAGTGTTGGTGGGGTTGGTGAATGGCGCGATTTTCGCGGTCGTTATGGGAATTGTCGGCGTGATCTGGTTCGGCTCCCCGATGTTGGGTGTGGTGATCGCTGTGGCGATGATTATCAACCTCGTGATGGCCGGATTGGCCGGAACGGTGATCCCTGTGGTGTTGGAAAAACTGGGCATTGACCCGGCGCTGGCCTCGGGCGCGTTTGTGACAACCGTGACGGATGTCGTTGGTTTCTTTGCCTTTCTGGGCCTCGCGGCGATTGTTCTGCTGTGAGCCTTGAGCCGGTGAAAGCCGCTGCGCGCAAGGCGGCCTTTGCGCGCCGCAAGGCCGCGTTTGAAGCCGCAGGTCCGGGGCAGGCCGGGGTTTTGTCAGAATTTCTGGCAGGCCATCGCGGCGTGCCTGTGTCCGGCTTCATGCCGATCAACTCCGAGATCAACCCGCTGCCCGCCATGGCCGAGGCCGCCGCATATGGCCCTGTCGGCGTGCCGGTGATCCGCGGCAAGGGGCAGCCTTTGGTCTTCAGCGCTTGGGAGCCCGATTGCGCGCTGATCGAGGGGCCGTTTCGCGCGCTGGTGCCTGCGGTTGAGCAGCTGATCGTGCCGGAGATTGTGATCGTCCCCTTGGTGGCGTTCGACAGGCAAGGTGGGCGTCTGGGCTATGGCGGCGGCTTTTATGACCGCACGCTGGAGGGGTTGCGGGCGCGCGGCGCTGTGCTTGCAATTGGCTTTGCCTTTGGTGCCCAAGAAGCCACGGATTTACCGTTGGAGCCGACGGATCAGCCGCTTGATCTGGTGATAACCGAAGCGGATGTGATCGAGGTTGCGCCGCGCTGAAGCGCGCGCTCTGCCTGGGATATGGCCCGTCGCCGTCATGCTTGATCTCATCAGGCACGGCTGACGTGTCTTTGACTATTTAAGCGAAGATGAAACAGGGCGTCTGTTTGCGCTCTTGCCCTTGAGCAGCGTGCGGCCTAGGCATCGCTGTATGAAAATTCTCTTTTTAGGTGATGTGATGGGGCGCGCCGGGCGCGCGGCGGTTGCCGAGCGTTTGCCGGGCTTGCGCGACAGGCTGGGTCTGGATTTCGTGGTGGTCAATGGCGAGAACGCGACCAATGGGGCGGGGCTGTCACCGGCCCATGCGACAGCGCTTTTGGACGCAGGAGTGGATTGCCTGACTTTGGGCGATCATGCCTTCGATCAGCGCGACATGCTGGGCTTTATCGATCGCGAGCCGCGGATTATCCGGCCTTTGAATTTCTCAAAAGCGGCACCCGGCAAGGGCGCGCGGCTTTATGAGGCGCGGGGCGGGCGCAAGGTGCTGGTGGCCCAAGTGCTGGGGCAGGTCTTTATGAAGCGGCCCTTCGATGATCCGTTCTCGGCGATTGAGACGGTTCTGAAGACCCACCCTCTGGGCGGGTTGGCGCAAGCCAGTTTGATCGACATGCATTGCGAGGCCACGTCCGAGAAGATGGCGATGGGGCATTATTGCGACGGGCGCGCGTCGGTGGTTGTGGGCACGCATACGCATGTGCCGACAGGCGATGCGATGGTGCTGCCCAAAGGCACGGCCTATCAGACCGATGCGGGCATGTGCGGCGACTACAATTCGGTCATTGGCATGGACAAGGAAGAACCTTTGCGCCGCTTCATCACTGGCATGAGTAAGGGACGCTTTACGCCCGCGGCTGAAGAAGCCACGCTGGCGGGGCTCTATGTTGAAACAGATGATAAGACCGGCAAAGCCTTGAGCTGCAAGGCACTTCGCGTGGGCGGACGTTTGGCCGAAAGCCTTCCATGAGCAAGGCCAACACAGGGCGCGCGGGCCTCATCGCGGTCCTTGTGATTGCAGGCGCGGGCTGGGGCGTGACCCAGCCTTTGGCCAAGATAGCTGTGAGCGAAGGTTACAAGCATTTCGGGTTGGTCTTTTGGCAATTGGCCATCGGGGCGGTGGCGCTGGGCGCGCTGAACACCGCGCGCGGCAAAGGGTTGCCTATAAGCGCAAAACACTTGGCCTTCTATCTAATGATCGCGCTGATTGGGACGGTGCTGCCCAACTCGGCCAGCTATCAGGCGATCACGCATTTGCCGTCGGGCATCGTGTCGATCTTGCTGTCGCTTGTCCCGATGCTGGCCTTTCCGGTGGCGCTGGCGCTGGGTCTAGACCGGTTCAGCGCGTTGCGCTTTGCCGGGTTGGCCTGCGGGTTGCTGGGGGTGATCCTGCTTGTTGCACCCGATGCAAGCCTGCCTGAGCCGGGGATGCTTTACTGGATCCCTGTCGCGTTGATCGCACCGATGTTTTACGCGGTGGAGGGCAACGTGGTCGCCAAATGGGGCACGCACGGGTTGGACCCGGTTCAGGTGCTTTACGGGGCCTCGGTGATAGGCACGATCGTGATGCTGCCCGTGGCGATTGGTACGGGGCAGTGGATTTCACCCCTGCCACCTTATGGTTTGCCTGACCTTGCCATCACGCTCTCGGCGCTGATCCATGCCACGGTCTACACGACCTATGTCTGGCTCGTTGGCCGCGCAGGCCCGGTCTTTGCCGTGCAGATCAGCTATCTGGTCACCGGGTTCGGTGTCATCTGGGCGATGCTGCTCTTGGGTGAGGGCTATGCAGGCCCGGTTTGGGCAGCAATGGCGATCATGTTTGTGGGGCTTTTCCTGGTGCAGCCACGCCCCAATGTGGCGCTTGTGCCGACGCACGCAACAGGCGAAGATACCGCCTGACTTAAAAGGGTTATCCCACACGTGACCGAGCTTTTTGCCCTAGGATCGACCGGAGGTGCCGTCGCCACATTGGGCGTCGTCGCGGTGATGTTCGTTCTGTTTTTGCGCGAAACCTACCCGACCGAGGTTGTGGCCATCGGCGGTGTCGCGTTGATGCTGGTGATGGGCGTTTTGCCCTATGAAAAGGCGTTGACCGTGCTGTCGAACCCCGCGCCCTGGACCATTGCGGCGATGTTTATCGTCATGGGTGCTCTGGTGCGCACGGGCGCGTTAGAGGCGTTTACATCTGTCGCGGATCGGCAGGCCAAGACGAACCCGACATTGGCGATCGTGTTGATGATGGCTTTTGTTGTCCTGTCCTCGGCCATCGTGTCGAACACGCCGGTGGTCGTCGTGATGATCCCGGTTTTCACGCAATTGGCGCGTACGATGGGGCTATCGGTCTCCAAGCTGTTGATCCCGCTCAGCTATGCGGCGATCCTTGGGGGCACGCTGACCCTGATCGGGACCTCCACGAACCTTCTGGTGGACGGTGTCGCGCGGGCCGAAGGGCTTGAGGCGTTCTCCATCTTCGAGGTCACCCCGCTGGGACTGGCTTTGGTTCTTTGGGGCATGATCTACCTGCGCTTCATCGCGCCGCGCCTGCTGCCGGATCGCGACAGCATGGCGAACCTGCTCAGCGATAAATCCCGGATGAAGTTCTTTACAGAGGCCGTGATCCCGCCGGAATCCAACCTGATCGGGCGCGAAGTCACCGGCGTTCAGCTGTTCAAGCGCGATGGCGTCCGGCTGATCGACGTGATCCGCGGGGACTTGTCGTTGCGGCGTAATTTGCAGGGCGTTGAATTGCAGGTTGGTGACCGCGTTGTGCTGCGCACGCAGATGACCGAATTGCTGAGCTTGCAACGCAACAAATCGCTCAAGCGCGTGGATCAGGTGTCGGCGGTGGAGACCTCGACCGTGGAGGTGCTGATTACGCCGGGTTGCAAGATGGTGGGCCGGTCTCTGGGCGCGCTGCGCCTGCGCAGGCGCTTTGGGGTCTATCCGCTGGCGGTGCACCGGCGCAGCCAGAACATTGGCCGTCAGTTGGATGACCTGATCGTACGCGTGGGCGATACGCTGCTGCTGGAAGGCGCGCCGGAGGATATTCAGCGGCTGGCGTCCGAGATGGATTTGGTGGATGTGAGCCAACCCTCCGCGCGCGGGTTCCGTCGGAGCCATGCGCCGATTGCCATCATCGCGCTGTTGGGGATCGTGACGCTAGCCGCACTTGGTGTAGCTCCGATCTTGATGCTGTCGATCCTCGCTGTCGCTGTGATTTTCCTAACCCGCTGCATCGACGCGGACGAGGCATTTGGCTTTGTCGATGGTCGCTTGCTGGCGTTGATCTTTGCGATGCTGGCCATCGGGCAGGCGCTGCAAGCCTCAGGCGCGGTGTCGCTGATTGTCGAGGCTATCGCGCCCGCGCTGGGTAACCTGCCGCCCTTCC
>CAKZXZ010000019.1 GCA_937883775.1 uncultured Paracoccaceae bacterium | reverse complement strand
TGGGCTGATCTCTATCAGACAACCGATATGCACGGTGACTCGTCCTAGGCGCCGAAGATACTGCGGTTTTGCGCGGTTACATCGCGATTTTCTGGCATATAGGCTGATTTTCGCGTATAATTTAGCGCATAGTATAAATTGATTAGAAGGAAATTCGATAAGATGACGCTTGATAGTATTGACCAGCGCATCCTCGCCGTTTTGCAGAAACAGGGCCGTATTTCGAACGCTGATCTGGCCGAACGGATCAATCTGTCGGCATCAGCGTGCCACCGCAGAGTCCAGCAACTGGAGACTGATGGCTATATCCGCGATTACGTCGCATTGGTCGATCCGCGCAAGGTGCATCGGCAGACAACTGTTTTTGTGGAGATTACGCTTAGCGGGCAAACGGATGATGTGCTCGAGGCGTTTGAGAAGGCTGTTGCCCGTGTGCCGGATGTTCTGGAATGCCATCTGATGGCGGGCAGTGCAGATTACATGTTGAAAGTGGTGGCCCGTGATACCGAGGATTTCGCCTCGATCCACCGTCGGTCTTTGGCGACCTTGCCGGGGGTTCAGGGGATGCGGTCGAATTTTGCGCTGCGCACGGTGTTCAAAACGACAGCCTTGCCGGTTTAGCCCCCTGAAAACGACAAACCCCCGAGCGATGCCGGGGGTCGTCAATTCGTGTCTGTCAAAGCTGAGGTGCTTAGAGCATCCCTTCGCGCTGGGCCTTTTTACGAGCCAACTTGCGAGCACGGCGAATCGCTTCGGCCTTCTCGCGCGCTTTCTTCTCGGACGGTTTCTCGAAATGTTGCTTGAGCTTCATCTCGCGGAAAACGCCTTCGCGCTGCAGCTTTTTCTTCAGGGCACGGAGCGCCTGATCGACATTGTTGTCGCGAACACTAACCTGCATGTGGTTTTCACCACCTTTCTAGATTGAGTTGCAAGGATTTGCAGGAAGTGGCCGTATAGCAAAGCGGCTCTAGCTTGTCTAGGGTAGCGCAGACAGGAGAGCCCCCATGCCGAAAGCCCCCTACGAGATCGTGAAAGACCAGCTTTTAGATGCTGCGCTTGTCCATGTTGCCTTTGACGGATGGAGCGAGACCACATTCAAGGCGGCGATTTCGGATGCCGAAATTGATCCTGCACTGGCCCGGTCGGTCTGTCCGCGCGGGGCTGTTGATCTGGCCATTGCCTTTCACAAGCGCGGCGATGCAGAAATGGTAACGCGGATCAAGGCGTCAGATATGTCCGAGCTGCGGTTTCGTGACAAGATCGCCGCGGCTGTACGTCACCGGATTGAAGCAATTGATGACAAAGAAGCGGTTCGGCGCGGATCGACCCTTTTTGCCTTGCCGCACCTGGCCGCAGATGGCGCAAAGTTGGTCTGGGGTACAGTCGATCTGATCTGGGACACGCTGGGCGACAGTTCAGACGATGTAAATTGGTACACCAAACGCGGTACGCTTGCTGGTGTTTACGGTGCGACAGTGTTGTTCTGGTTGGGCGATGACAGCATCGACAATCAAGCGACATGGGAATTTCTGGATCGCCGTATCGAGAATGTCATGCAGATAGAAAAGGTCAAAGCACAGGTGAAGGACAGCCCGATGCTAAGCCGGGTCCTGGCAGGGCCAAACTGGGCATTGTCGCGGATCAAGGCTCCGACACGGATGGCGCGTACAGACGTGCCAGGCACTTGGACTGATCCACAAGCCTAAGACGCACTTGCGCGCATTCTACATTTTCTTAAGGCGCTGTCTTTAACTCCGGGGTACTTGTGCCACGGTGAATGAGGGAGTTTGGCATGACCGAGATGATGCGCGCTGTTGAGATTACGAAACCTGGTGGACCGGAGGTTTTGATGGCTGCAGAGCGTCCGATCCCTACGCCGCGTCATGGTGAAGTGGTCTTGAAAGTGGCTTATGCCGGGGTCAATCGCCCAGATGCGTTGCAGCGGGCAGGTCTGTATGATCCACCCAAGGGGGCCAGCGATCTGCCCGGCCTCGAGGCGTCTGGCGTGGTGCATGCCGTCGGGGCCGGTGTTTACGGCATTGCTATTGGTGACAGTGTTTGCGCGTTGCTGCCGGGTGGCGGGTACGCAGAGTATGTAGCCACGCCCGCGGCTCATTGTCTGGCAATTCCCAAAGGCTTGTCGATGGAGCAAGCAGCCTGCCTGCCCGAGACGTTCTTTACGGTTTGGTCCAATGTCTTCATGCGTGGTGGCTTGCAGGCCGGAGAGCGGTTTCTGGTGCATGGCGGTTCTAGCGGGATTGGAACGACGGCGATCCAGTTAGCGAAAGCCTTTGGTGCGCGGGTTTTTGTGACTGCAGGATCAGCTGAAAAATGTGCCGCCTGTGTTGCATTGGGAGCCGAGCAGGCAATCAATTACCGTGATGCGGACTTCGTTGAAGTGATGCGCGCCGAGGGTGGTGCCGATCTCATTCTTGATATGGTCGGCGGCCCGTATATCCCACGCAATCTCAAAGCGTTGGCAGACGATGGGCGCTTGGTGCAGATCGCTTTCTTGCAGGGACCCAAGATAGACCTGAATTTCATGCATGTCATGACCCGGCGCCTGACTATCACGGGGTCGACCTTGCGACCGCAAAGCGATCTGGCAAAAGCGGGGATTGCTGAGCAATTACAGATGCATGTCTGGCCACTGCTTGCGGCGGGCACCGTTGCGCCTGTCATAGACAGCCGTTTTGCGCTGGAAGAGGCGGCTCAGGCTCATGAGCACATGGAAAGCTCAGCCCATATTGGTAAAATAGTGTTGAAGGTCTAACGAACCGGGTCAAGCAACGCATCTGACATCCGGCAATCGCGGATAACGTCCCGGCCACAGGGGACGGGTGCAAGCGCCTTGGACAAGCAGATCCGCGCCTCCTGAATACGGTTTTCCCTGCAGGTGATTGTAATCATATCGGGCTGGAGTTTGGGGTTGGCTTCAAGGAAGGCCTCTTCGACAACTGCTGCGGGTAGCTTGACCGCGTGTTCAAGTCTCCGAAACACCTGAGGGCGTGTCACTGATTCATAGGCCTTTCGGGACAGTGCAAAATAATCTGTCGCATCTACGCCCGAACAGACGCCATGTTTTCGCCACTGATGCCATGCCAAACCGCCGCTGCCCATAATATCAGCCATCGCCGCTGTTTGTCCGCGTGAAGGTGCGCGATACGGCGTGCGGCAGTAGGACGGCCAGCCACGATGGAACTGAGGCCAAAGGCCGTGCAGCGTCCAACCGTGGTCGTGCCGCACATCGCATTGATCTGATCCGCGCGCATCGCCGTCGAGCGCGCACCATGTGGGTGACCAGCTCAGCGCCATGACGTAATAGTCGAACTCACCTGCCTTTTCGCCCTCAGCGTTGGCAATGCCTGCTAGCAAAACCAGTATCAGCGCAAACCGCATTCGCTCTTCCCTCTTTGGCTTTGCTTGACTATATAGCCTTCAAGTTCCCCGACAATGAGAACCCGTTCCGGCTCCCGGAACCGCCCCGCCAGGCGCCGAGGAAGTTATGGGTTCGGAAGACGTGTTTAAGGAGAGATCTGATGGGCAAACCAATTATGGCAAAAGCGACCGCCGTCTGGCTGGTCGACAACACGACACTCACCTTCAAGCAAGTTGCAGATTTCTGCGGCTTGCATGAGCTGGAAGTGCAGGGCATTGCCGATGGGGATGTGGCCGCTGGAGTGAAAGGTTTTGACCCGATTGCTAACAACCAGCTGACGCAGGAAAATATCGAGGCGGCTGAGAAAAACCCGCTCGTCAAGCTGGAACTGAAATTCTACGCCGCTGCCGTGGGTGAGGAAAAGCGCCGTGGGCCGCGCTATACGCCGCTTTCCAAGCGTCAGGACCGACCGGCGTCGATCCTATGGTTGGTGAAGTTCCACCCGGAACTGACGGATGGTCAGATCTCCAAGCTGGTGGGTACCACGAAGCCAACGATCCAGGCGATTCGTGAGCGGACCCATTGGAACATTTCCAATATCCAACCGATTGACCCGGTTGCGTTGGGTTTGTGTAAGCAATCCGAGCTGGACGCAGCCGTTCAGAAAGCAGCTGCCAAAAAAGCGCGCGACGGCGAAGTGATGAGCGATGATGAGCGGCGCAAGCTTGTTTCAACCGAGCAATCGCTTGGCATGGACAGCGAGCCAAAGATACCGACCGCGATTTCGGGTCTTGAGACGTTCACGCTCAACACTGACGTTGAAGAAGAAAAGGAAGAAGCGGTGCCGGATGCGGACAGCTTCTTCAATTTGCCGGATGATAAGGACGAAGACGACGACAAAGCTTGATCGTCCGCGCATGTAGCGCAACACTGAACGGGCGTGCCAATGGGCGCGCCCGTTTTGCATTGGAGCAAGTATGCGCATCGCCATTATCGGACGCGGATTGATCGGATCAGCCGCAGCCCGTCACTTGGCCGAAGCTGGTCACGAGGTTGTTCTGATCGGGCCGGGTGAGCCTGCAAATTACGCCAGTCACCCTGGTGTTTTTGGCAGCCATTATGACGAAGGCCGGATCACGCGCGGTCTTGACCGGATGCCGTTTTGGAGCCGGGTGAGCCGCGCCTCTATCGCGCGATACCGTGGATTGGAAGCTGCGACCGGCATGCGATTTTTCACTGAAGTGGGCACGCTGATGGCCGGGCCGGACGGGTCTCGCGGCATCGCGGATGTGGCCGATGTGGCCAAGCGCGACAGCCTCGAATGCGCACGGTTTGATGCGAAAGCGCTCACGACCCGTTTCCCGTATTTCCAGTTTGAGAGCGATACGATCGGCTATTTTGAAGCGCAACATGCTGGGCATATCAGCCCGCGCAATTTGGTAAAGTCACAAGGCATTGCTGTGCACAAAGCAGGCGGCCGGATTATTGACGCCGAAGTGGACGGATTTGATGAGATAGCGGGCGGTGTGACGGTACATTTTGGGGCTGAGCACCTGACTGCAGACCGCATTCTGATAGCCGCAGGGGGCTTTACGAATGGTCTGCTCAGCGATGCTCTTCCGTTGAAAGTCTATGCCCGCACGGTGGCTTTGTTCGAGATTGGCGCCGCGGAAGCGCAACGCCTTACCGGGCAACCCTCGCTGATCTATCTGGGACCGAATGGAGAGGATCCTTACCTTCTTCCGCCCATCCGATACCCGGATGGCCGGACCTACCTGAAGCTTGGGGGCGATGTGATCGATACTGATTTGACATCGCAAGAGGCGCGTAAGGACTGGTTCCGTTCTGGCGGTTCGGCAGAAGTCGGTGCCATGCTGACCGATCACATCCGCGCTCGGATGCCGGAGCTTGAAATCAAATCAACCCATATCAGACCTTGCGTGACGACCTATACGCCGAGCGATCATCCGATCATTGATTTGTTGTCTGAGCGGGTCGCTGTTGCGGTGGGAGGGAATGGTAAAGGGGCCAAAAACAGCGACGAGTTGGGTCGTTTGGGAGGCGAGGCTGTTCTGGGGCGTGTTGCGCCTGATTTGGCGCTGGCCGCATCCGTGGCAGCGTAAGCGCTTTTTGACCTTTGAGGGAGCCTCCGGCGGCGGTATTTTTGGACAAAAGAGGGCAGCTGCCGCGCGTTAACCTAAACGGGGTTCTTATGGTTTCTTTTGTCCATAAATACCGAAATCCCAACGCCTAGAATCCCTTGCGCGCTTTGAGGGCGGCGGTGATTGTGCCGTCATCCAGATAATCCAACTCGCCACCGATTGGCACGCCCTGCGCAAGGGAGGTGACTGTTACCCGATGTTCCAACTGATCTGCGATGTAATGAGCTGTGGTTTGACCGTCGATCGTGGCATTCAGCGCAAGGATCACCTCGGTGATGCCTTCGCTGGTCACGCGGTCCAGGAGTTTGGGGATGCGCAGCTCGTCCGGGCCGATGGCGTCCAATGCAGAGAGCGTGCCGCCCAGTACATGGTAGCGCCCTTTGAAGACCTGCGCGCGTTCCATGGCCCACAGATCGGCAACATCTTCGACGATACAGAGTTCCCCATTGGCGCGTTTTTCGCTTTCGCAAATCTCGCAGATATCCCGCGTGCCGACATTGCCGCAATTCAGGCATTCACGCGCAGTGGCCGCAACCGCTTGCATGACATCTGCGAGCGGAGTCAGCAGCAGCGCGCGTTTCTTTATCATATGTAGCACCGCACGACGCGCCGAGCGTGGCCCAAGCCCGGGCAGCTTGGCCATCATCTCGATCAGCGCTTCGATATCGCTGGGCGCGTTCGACATCGCCTAGAAGGGCAGTTTCATGTCGGCGGGCAGGCCCATGCCTTCGGTCAGTTTGCCCATTTCTTGCTGCGCCTTTTCCGAGGCTTTTTGCTGGGCATCCTTGATCGCAGCGAGGATCAGGTCCTCGACCACTTCCTTATCATCGCCCGAGAAGATCGACGGGTCGATGTCGAGCGCTTTAAGCTCTCCCTTGGCAGAGGCCGTGGCCTTGACCAGGCCTGCGCCGCTTTCGCCAATGACCATCAAGTTGTGCATCTCTTCTTGCAACTCTGCCATCTTGCCCTGCATTTCCTGCGCGGCTTTCATCATTTTGGCCATGTCACCCATGGCGCCCAGTCCTTTGAACATTGCTCTCTCTCCTAATCTTCCTCGAACGGATCCCATTCTTCGTCGACCTCGGGGAGGGCGTCGATGGCGGCGTCCGCCTCATTGGCTTTTGGGGTTCTGATTTCAGTGATCTTCGCACCCGGAAAGGCCGTGAAAACGGCCTGCACCAGGGGGTGTTGCGTGGCCTCTTCTTCCAGTGCCAGTTTTTCCGCATCACGGATTTCGGCGATGGTTTTGCCGCCACCTGATGCGATTGAGACGGCCCAACGGGCACCTGTCCAGGCTTGCAGCTTTGCGCCCAGACGTTGGGCCAGATCGCGGGGGGCAGCCTCGGTCGGCTCCATCTCGATCCGGCCGGGGGAGTAGCTGACAAGGCGCAGGGTCGCCTCGACCTCGACCAGCAGTTTTACATCGCGATGCGCACGGATCAGCTCAACGACCTGGTCAAAGCGCGCATAGCGGGCCAGCGCGTTTTCGCTGTCGAGCGCGATGGCGGGCGCGGCTGAGGCGACCGGGCCGCGGGGGGCGCTGTGGGTCGGCGCAGGTGTTCCTTGAGCGACGGTCGTGCCGGCTTGCGGGGCGATGTTGCCTCCACTTCCACCGCCGGGCGGCGGGGGCGGTGTGTCGCCCAGCTTGCGTACCAGTTCTTCGGGTGTCGGAAGATCGGCCACGTGGGTCAGCCGGATCACGGCCATTTCGGCGGCCATCATGGCGTTGGGGGCGGCGGCGACTTCCTCGAGCGCTTTCAGCAGCATCTGCCACATGCGTGACAGCACCCGCATTGGCAGGGCTTCTGCCATCGTTTGCCCGCGCGTGCGTTCATCGGGGCTGATCGTGGGGTCTTCGGCAGCATCGGGCGTGATTTTGACCACGCTGACCCAATGCGTCACCTCGGCTAGATCGCGCAGCACAGCCATGGGGTCGGCCCCATCAGCATATTGCGCGGAAAGCTCGGCCAAGGCACCTGAGGCATCGCCTTTCATAATCAGATCAATGAGGTCCATCACGCGGCCACGGTCAGCCAGACCCAGCATTGCGCGGACTTGATCGGCGTTGGTTTCCCCCGCCCCGTGGCTGATCGCCTGATCCAAAAGCGAGGTCGCATCGCGGGCGGAACCTTCGGCGGCGCGGGTAATCAGGGCCAGCGCATCATCGGTGATTTCGGCATTCTCTGCGGTGGCGATCTTGCGCAGCAGATCGATCTGATCCTCGGGCTCAATCCGGCGCAGGTCAAAGCGCTGGCAGCGCGACAGCACCGTAACGGGGACTTTGCGAATCTCGGTTGTGGCGAAGATGAACTTCACATGGGCAGGGGGTTCTTCGAGCGTCTTGAGCAGCGCGTTGAAAGCGCTGGTCGAGAGCATGTGAACCTCGTCAATGATGTAGATCTTGTAGCGGGCAGAGGCCGCGCGGTAGTTCACGCTGTCGATAATCTCGCGGATATCGCCGACACCGGTGCGCGATGCAGCGTCCATTTCCATCACGTCGACATGGCGGCCTTCCATAATGGCAACGCAGTGTTCGCATTGCCCGCAGGGTTCGGTTGTCGGGCCCCCGGTGCCGTCCTCACCAATGCAATTCATACCTTTGGCGATGATCCGGGCGGTCGTTGTTTTGCCGGTCCCGCGAATTCCGGTCATGATGAAGGCCTGCGCGATGCGATCTGCCTCAAACGCGTTTTTCAGCGTGCGCACCATGGCGTCCTGGCCGACCAGATCGGCAAAGGTCTCGGGCCGGTATTTCCGGGCGAGGACTTGGTAGCCGCTGTCTTGGGTGTCGCTCATGGGGGGCCTTTGCCTGTTAACCTGACAAACCTAGGCGAGCCATTGGCAGAGGTCCAGCAATCGTCTAAGGATATTTGCAGGGCCGACAGGGTGGCCTCCTGGTTCGCGGAAAGCAAACGCACCCTCTTATCCTTTCAAGACACCAAATTTCGGTATGTCTCTGGCCCGACCAGCGAACCTAGGGCTTTGATGGAGGACACCGATGACCGATCCCCTTGATCCGCTGAAGCGGTCCGCGAAGGCTTTGCAAAAGGCCTATGAAGCTGGCGATGATAATGTACGATTGCAGGTGCGCGCCTATTTGGACGCTGACAAAGCCCTGAAACACGCAGACTATCTGTATGTGATTGCGCGGCAGCAGAACTTTGAAAGCTGGCCCAAGCTGAAAGCGGCTGTGGATGCACGCGGATTGCCACGCACCCAGGCGCAAGAGCGTTTGAAAATCGCGCTGTATCTTGGGCAAAAACCGATTGTCGAACAGCTTTTGGCCGACATGGCTGATATCGCAACGGATAACCTTGCCTTACAGATCGCACTTTATGACCGCGCCGCGGTCCGGGATACCTTGTGGGGTGATCCGACCCTTGCAACACGCCTGATCGGCTCGCGCCGCCCGATCCTGCATTTGGCATTCTCGCGCTATCACCAGATGGTGCCAGATCGCACCGCTGACATGTTGGCAATCGCTCAGATGCTTTTAGAGCATGGTGCCGATGTAAATGATGCCTACCCGCACCAGCCAGGCAGCGAAGAGATGCTGTCAGCGCTTTACGGTGCGTTGGCACATGCCCGGAATATGCCGCTCGCGCGCTGGCTGCTGGAAAACGGTGCTGACCCGAATGATGGCGAATCGCTTTATCACGCGACCGAGCTTGGTCATTCCGAAGGGCTACGTCTTTTGCTGGCACATGGGGCAAAGCCGGACGGGACCAATGCGCTGTTTCGCGCGATGGATTTCAACGCTCATGCCGCGGTGGGCCTTTTGCTGAAAGCAGGCGCAGATCCGAGTGACGCGCTGTGTGGTGAAGGTTTCACCGCGCTGCACCATGCTGCACGGCGCATGTGTGATGGCAAGATGATTGCGTTGCTTTTGGAGGCAGGTGCGGATCCGGACGCGCTTTGGAACGGGCTTTCCGCCCGAACGCTTGCGCAGCTTTACGGCAATGACGCTGTCGCTGCAGCTTTGGCCAACAACGGGTCGGCACCCGTTGATCCGATTGTGCAGAACATTATCAACGTCGTACAGGACGCGCCGCATCAGCCGATTGATGCCGGACGCATCCCCAATGCAATCAGTGACCTGTTACACAACCTTGTGATAGTGCCGGGATCCGAGCCAGTGGTTCAAAGGCTGGTGATGGCTGGCTGGCCCTGGGATGGCGTGGACAGCTCTAAAATCACGCCCGTCCAGTTGGCTGGATGGCAAGGTATGCCTGCGTTGATGGCCTTCTTTTTAGGCATGAAACCCGACCTGAGCCATATCAACGGATATGGTGGAACATTGCTTAGCACGATCATTCACGGTTCTGAAAATGCACCCAGCCGTTCTGGGCAAGATCATGTTGAGTGTTTGCGTCTGGCCTTGACGGAAGGTGTGGCCTTGCCGCAGCCTGCAATCGCAGGGGCCGGGCGGAGCGATGTAGCAGCGTTCCTGAAAGAATGGGCGGCTGCACATCCAGGCCAGGTTGTGGCGTATGGCATCGCTTAGC
>CAKZXZ010000018.1 GCA_937883775.1 uncultured Paracoccaceae bacterium | reverse complement strand
AAGGGCTGCGCGCAGATCGTCCAGACGATCCTCATAGGCCGTAATCGCAATATCCGCCTTCAGCCGCCGCGCGTCTTCCGCCAGTTGCGCGATATTCGCACCACCGGTCAATGCGACCACGTCATATGCATCCGGATCGCGGGCAATCAGATCAATGGTGTTTTGCCCAATGGAGCCGGTGGCCCCGAAAATAGACACTTTCCTGCGTTTCGGGGGCCGCATCAGAACTGAACCTGCGGCACATCCACGAAAAGCGAGATCGCCAGCATGAAAAGCGCCGCCCCCAGCAGCCCGTCAAATCGATCAAAGAGCCCCCCATGACCCGGGATCAGGGTCGAGCTGTCCTTGACCCCCATCCGCCGTTTCAGCGCACTCTCTGCGATATCACCCATCTGCGAGGCAAAGCTCAGCAGCATCGAAATCCACCATAGATCCGGCCCCGCATCGGTAAACGTGCCGAAAATGATCCCGATCCCGGCAGCCGAGATCCAGCCAGCAACCGTGCCGGACCACGTCTTTTTGGGGCTGATCTTGGGCCAGAACTTCGGCCCGCCAAAAATGCGACCTGCGAAATAGCCAAAAATATCCGTCGCAATAACCACAAGCACCAGCCAAAGCAGCCAGACAACGCCGTAGGTCTCGCGGAACGTCACAAGCCCCCAACCCGCGATCAGAATACACAGCGCGAAGGCGAAAAACGTGCGCTTTTCGCGGGGTAAGGCAAGCAAACCAAGGGTGGGCGGCAGGATGAACAGCACCAAGATCCAGCTTTCCTCGGCTGCGAACATGCCCGACAGGAGGCTGGCGGTGAGCGCCGCCAGCAACATCGCGGGCGTCGGCGCGTCGGGGCGGATCATCATGACCAGTTCCCAGATCATCACTGCGGTGACAAAGACCGCAAGCATCTGAAACCAAACGCCGCCTGCCAGAATGCAGGTCACACCGATGGCACCCATACCAGCGCCCGACACAAGCCGGGTACGCAGGTCATCCCATTTGGCCGCAGCCATGTCGGTCATGTCAGGACAGCACCAAAGCGGCGCTCGCGCCCGCCAAACCGTGCCAACACCTTTTCAAACTCGGCCGCGCTAAAGTCCGGCCAAAGCGTGGGAACGAACTCGTATTCCGAATAGGCCGATTGCCACAAAAGAAAGTTGCTGATCCGCGCCTCACCACTGGTGCGAATGACCAGATCGGGATCGGGCACGAAACAGGTATCAAGATAGCGCGTGAACGTCTCGTCATTGACGTCGCGCGGATCGAGCTTGCCGTTTTGCACATCATAAGCCAGCCGCCGTGTGGCGCGGGCCACCTCGTCACGGCCGCCATAGTTAATCGCGATGGTCAGGTGGACGGCGTCATTATCCGCCGTCAGCATCTCAAGATCGTCCATCATCTTTACAAGGCTGTCTTCCAGACGCACCCGGTCTCCGATAAAACGAACGCGCACACCCGCCTCAAGCAGCGCGCGTGCCTCGCGTTGGATATAGCGCCGAAACAGACGCATCAGGCCTGCGACCTCTGTCTGCGTGCGCTTCCAGTTTTCGGTCGAGAACGCAAAGATCGTGAGGTATTTCACACCCAGCGTCGGGCACGCCTCGACAATCTCGCGGACGCGTTTGGCCCCGGCGTGATGGCCGAACAAACGCGGCTTGCCGCGCTGCTGCGCCCAGCGGCCGTTGCCATCCATAATAATCGCAACATGATCGGGAGAGGTCGTTGTCTTGGCCATCAAAACGGCCCTTTCCGGCAAATGCCGTTAAACCTGCATAATCTCGGCTTGCTTGACCTCAAGGGCGTCATCGACCTGCTTGATAAAGCGGTCGGTCAACTCCTGAACCTCGCCTTCCCAAAGCTTCTGGTCGTCCTCGGACATCCCATCCGCCTTGGCCTTCTTGATCTGATCCATGCCGTCACGGCGAATATTGCGGATCGAGACGCGGGCACTTTCTGAATACTGCGCGGCAACTTTCGTCAGATCACGACGCCGTTCTTCGTTCAATTCGGGAATCGGCAGCATGATGATCGTGCCATTGAGTTGCGGGTTAATCCCCAGTCCGCTTTCGCGGATCGCTTTTTCCACGGCATTCACCATGGATTTGTCCCAAACATTGACGGTCACCATACGCGGTTCTGGCACGTTAACCGTCCCCACCTGATTGATCGGGGTCTTTTGGCCGTAAGCCTCAACCATGACCGGCTCCAGCATCGAGGCCGAGGCCCGACCCGTGCGCAAAGACGCGAATTCTGTGCGCAAAGAATTTATGGCCCCGTCCATCCGGCGCTCCAGATCGTCGGTGTCTATCTCAATATCGTCTGCCATGATCCCACTCGGTCCTAATTGCGTGCCGTTTACCGGCTTTTCCTATCTATATCGTTAACCATGAACGGTTGTATAGGTGCCTTGCCCGGCAAGAATGCCGGCAAAGCCGCCCGGCTCGTCCAGCGAAAAGACGATGATGGGCTTGTTGTTGTCGCGCGCCAATGCGATGGCGCTGGCATCCATGACGCCAAGGTGCTTTTGGAGCACCTCGTCATAGGTCACGTTCTCGTAACGCACCGCATCGGCATGTTCGACCGGGTCTTTGTCATAGACACCGTCCACCTTGGTCCCTTTGAAGATCGCTTCGCAGGCCATTTCATTGGCGCGCAGGGTCGCGGCGGTGTCTGTCGTAAAATACGGGTTCCCCGTTCCGGCGGCAAAAATCACCACGCGGGCTTTTTCAAGGTGGCGCACCGCGCGGCGGCGGATGTAGGGTTCACAGACCTGATCCATCGGGATTGCGCTGATGACACGGGTATAGACGCCCAGCCCCTCGAGGGCGGATTGCATAGCCAGCGCGTTCATCACCGTGGCCAGCATCCCCATGTAATCAGCTGTCGTCCGCTCCATCCCCTGCGCGCTGCCTTGCAGCCCGCGAAAGATGTTGCCGCCACCGATCACCATGCAAATCTCGACACCCAGATCATGCACCGATTTTACCTCGGCGGCGATCCGTTCGACCGTGGGCGGGTGCAGACCAAAGCCCTGATCCCCCATCAACGCCTCCCCGGAAATCTTCAGCATCACGCGTTTGAATTTCGGGGCGGGGGTGGTCGATGTCATGGCAAATGTCCCATCTGCTTTGCGTTCGGCGTAAAATGTCGCAAAAGGCGCGTAGATTCAACGGCAGACGCGGCTCTAAATCGGATAATTCACAGATGGCGCTGATCGACATATCCGGGCTTTCGCCCGAGCAGCCGGTTTTGATCGCCGGGCCGACGGCTTCGGGCAAATCCGCGCTGGCGCTTGAGATTGCGCAACGCCAAGGCGGCGTGGTGATAAACGCCGATGCGCTTCAGGTGTTTGACGGCTGGCGCATCCTGACTGCGCGCCCCGATGAAAGCGAATTGAAACAGGCGCCCCACGCGCTTTATGGGCATGTGCCCTTTGATGCGGACTACTCTGTCGGTCATTGGTTGCGCGATACTGCACCGCTTTTGAAAGGCGATCTGCGCCCGATCATTGTAGGGGGCACCGGGCTTTATTTTACCGCGCTTACAGAAGGGCTGGCTGATATTCCGGCCACTCCGGCCTTGATCCGCGCCAAAGCCGACCGGATCGTTGCCGAGGACGGATTTGAAACGCTGTTGGCGGCCCTTGATGCCCAGACACTGTCGCGGATTGACCAGCGCAACCCGATGCGCGTGCAGCGCGCCTGGGAGGTGCAGGAAACCACAGGGCGGGGCCTGGCCAGCTGGCAAGACGCGACACCTGCCCCGCTTTTGCCGCTGGCGCAGGTCCAAGCGATTCTGCTTGATGCCGATCGCGATTGGCTGGGACAGCGGATCGACCGCCGGTTTGACCTTATGATCGCACAAGGCGCCGTCGAAGAAGCGCGCAGGATGCTGCCGCACTGGAACCCCGCTCTTTTGTCATCAAAAGCAATTGGCGCATCCGAGCTGATCGCCCATCTCACCCACAACATGTCGTTGGACGAGGCCCGCCTTGCCGCAAAAACGGCCACGCGGCAGTTTGCGAAGCGACAGCGGACCTGGTTTCGAGCGCGGATGCGAAATTGGGCGGCTTTAAGACTGAGCTAACCAATATCATGCATTTGCCGCCCTATTCAGGCCATAATCCGCTGGGATGGTTGCACAAATCAACCAAGAGCGTACAACCATGTTAATGCAGACGGACTTCTCTCCCATCGATCATATCGAGATGACAACGCTTGCGCAGATGCAGCGCGGCGGCAGTTGGCGCATGGATACGCTTCACTCGTATAATGACCCGATCCTGTATTGGATCACACGGGGTCAAGGTCGCATGGTGGTGTCTGGCAAGATGCGCGGCTATGGCCCCAGCAACGCGGTTTTTTTGCCTGCGAAAACCATGCATTCCATCGATCTGGGCCCGCAATGCTATGGCCTGGCCGTGACCCTGCCCTCTGATCCGTTGATGACCCTGCCTGCCACACCGCAACAGATCCGCGTGGCCAATGTGCCGGGCCAATCCGAATTGACCGGCTTGCTGGATAATCTTCAGCGCGAACTGGTCAGCGACCGGCCCGCGCATACACGGGCCGCACGGTTTCACGCAGGCCTCATCAGCGTCTGGCTAGAGCGCAACCTGCCAGAGCCGACCAAGCCCGACGCCGCAGAACGCCTTGTAACGCGCTATTGTGATCTGATCGAAAAGCGGATTGATGAAGGGCTGAATGTTGAAGGCTATGCCGCCGCCCTTGACGTAACACCAACGCATCTGACCCGCTCCACACAAGCCTGCTGCGCGATGTCCGCGCTTGAGCTTTTGACCGAGCGTGTCACCCATGCGGCGCGTCGGCGCCTGACGGATACGTCGATGACAATCAAAGCGGTGTCGGAATCGCTGGGTTTCAATTCAGCGGCCTATTTCACGCGCAGCTTTCAGGCCCAAACCGGCTTGACCCCCAGCGCCTTTCGCGACGCGGCCTGACGCACACCTTTCCGATCTCACAGCATGCCGGTGCAACCGAACGCAAGGCAGTAGCTGCGCTCAAAAGTGATCCTTTTGTTGCGCCTGCCCCACAGTACAAAACGGCGCAGAGCATATCGTATGATAATAGTTTACAATTTTTGTCAGCTATTTAGAACAGGAACCGAAGAAGAAGCAAAATGGTAGTCACGTTCGAAACCTCGGGAGGGTCAAATGAACGGATATGCTTTGCTTTTTACGACTGCTTTTATGGCAACAAGTGCTGCCGCGCAGGACAACCCGGTTGATTTGGGCACAGTGACCCTGAACGCGGGTCAACGCGATGAACGCGCCCTTCTGGACAGCCCCGTCTCTGCGACGGTGATTGACCGCGAGACGCTAGAGCGGCGTCAGGCACAAGACTTCAACGAACTGATCGGCGATGTGCCGGGCGTTTTGATTTTTGGTGGCCCACGCAGCGTGTCGCATACACCCAGCATCCGCGGTTTTTCCGACCGTCAGGTTGTTTTGCGCTTTGATGGTGGGCGAATGAATTTCGGTCAGGCCCACCGGGGCCGCTTTTTCCTTGATCCTGATCTTGTTCAACGGGTCGAGGTCGTACGCGGCGGTGGATCGACGCTTTATGGCTCTGGAGCGCTGGGCGGCGTCATCGCGGTTGAGACACGCGACGCCGCAGATCTGCTGCGCCCCGGACAGACCACGGGGGCACGGGTCAGCTTTGGCTCCTCCTCCAACGGTGATATCCTGAAACGCAACCTCTCGGTTTATGGCGATTACGGGATGTTTGATTTTCTTGCCTTCGCCGGGGATCGCCGGATGGGTGATGATTTCGAGCGCGGCGAGGATGAAGGGGAAATCGGCGCGTCGCAGGTTGATCTGCAAAACAGCTTGCTGAAGTTCGGCTTTGAACCCAACCCAGATCACCGGATCGAGCTAAGCCTCTCGCAATACGAAGATGACGGGGAGCTGCCGCCGAACTCTTCCAATGTCAGCGACCCAGACGAGAATGTGGAGCGGGACGCCTCGCAACGCACGCAGCGGCTGTCGTGGGATTTCAAGCCTGAGGGTAATGAGCTCATTGATCTGAGCGTGCTCTATTACGCCAACCAACTGACCATCAACGAGGATCGCGACCGCGATGGCCGCGAGGACGAGACGACCTACAACACCCGCGGGCTGGAGGTCACGAACCGCTCCTCCTTTGACATCGGTCTGCCCGTTGATCTGGTCTACGGGTTTGAGATCTTTGACGATGAACAGGAAGGGGAGCGCAACGGCGAGGCGCGCAATGCTTTCCCAAACGCGACAGCGCGCACGGTGGGCATCTTTGCAGAAGGCACGTTTCAGCTGAGCGAGAGCCTCGACCTGATCGCGGGTCTGCGCCACGACCATTACACGCGCGACCCCGATGATGACAGTCTCGACAAGGTGGACGAGCGGTTCACCTCCCCCCGGGTAGGGCTGAGCTATCGACCAAATGACAACTGGCAGATCTTCGGCAACGTCTCACGCGCTTTCCGCGCGCCGTCCTTAAGCGAAATCTATAACGACGGCACGCATTTCGCGTTTGGTGGTTTTCCAACAAGCGAACCTTCTGTCACCGTGATCCCGGGTTTCCCCCCGACAATTATTCAGACCCCCGGAAATATTGACAATTCCGACAACACGTTTGTGCCAAACCCGGATCTTAAGCCCGAAGTCGCCACGCAGTTCGAGATTGGCGCGCGGTTCAGCGATGTGGATGTGGCCCGTCCTGGCGACAGCCTCAATGTGTCGGTGACCGCCTATAACGCGCAGGTTAACGATTTCATCGACATTATCGTAGAGGATTTCCCGGACAGTCCCAGCAGCGTCACGCCGGGCTTCCCGTTCAATCAGCGCTTTTTCAACGCCAACACCATCACTGAAAACGCCGATGCCCGGCTTTGGGGGCTCGAGGCAGAGCTCGATTATGATGCGCAGCGCTGGTACATCCGCTCGGGCCTGTCGATCAATCGCGGCGAGCGCGATGACGGTGGCAATCTGGGATCCATTCCGCAAGACCGGCTGACCGCGACAATCGGGTTCCGCCCTTCGGCAGACTGGGATCTGGGCGCCCGCGCGACATTTGCCGCCGACCAAGACGACACTCCGGAAACGGTTGCACCGGGCGAGGCCTGGGAGCGTCTGGATCTTTATGCGATCTGGGAGCCGACCAGCGAAGCGCTGAACGGTACAAAAATCCAGTTTGGTGTCGATAACGCCTTTGATGCGGATTACACGATCTATCCCAACAACCTGCCGCAACCGGGCCGAACGTTCAAAATAACGGCAAGTTATCAGTTTTAGGCAAAGACATCGCGCATCTTTAGTCCGCCGAACCATACGATCTACGGCCCCTCCTTCCCGAGCGGGCCGTTTTTCTTTGCGGCTTTGAGGGATCATTGCCCCGCCGGACCTTACGTCATCTTGGGCGCACGGAATGGGCAGGTCCGCTCCGCCAAACCATGCGATGTCTCGTGCTGATTGGTTGACTCTCCCCGACGCGTCGCTTTTGTTATAGCCCAATGTCGTTTTTGTTATTCGAAATGACGAAAGCGACCGTTGACGCCCGTAAGTTTATGGTGCGTCATACGGAAACCGGATCGGAGAGACTGCCTACACTCAGCAATTGTCGACAGGGCACATCGCTTTTTAAAAGCGCTTTGAGTTCTGTCCGATCCATAAAAAGAATAAATGTGTCACAGGGAGAA
>CAKZXZ010000017.1 GCA_937883775.1 uncultured Paracoccaceae bacterium | reverse complement strand
TGACCCGCGAACGCGCTGGCTTTGAGGTGCGCGACGTGCACCCGACCCACTACGGCCGGATGTGCCCGATTGAGACGCCGGAAGGCCCGAATATCGGTCTGATTAACTCGCTGGCCACGTTTGCCCGCGTGAACAAGTACGGCTTCATCGAAACGCCGTATCGCAAGGTCGAAAACGGTCAGGTGACGGACGAAGTCCATTACATGTCCGCAACCGAAGAGATGCGCCATGTCGTGGCGCAGGCCAACGCCAAGCTCGACGACAAAGGTCAGTTCGTGAACGATCTGGTCAGCACGCGTCAGGCGGGCGAATACATGCTGCAAAGCAACGAACATGTCGATTTGATCGACGTGTCGCCGAAGCAGCTTGTTTCGGTCGCAGCCTCGCTCATTCCGTTCCTTGAGAATGACGACGCCAACCGCGCCTTGATGGGCTCGAACATGCAACGTCAGGCGGTTCCGCTTCTGCAAGCCGAGGCGCCGCTGGTCGGCACCGGCATCGAAGAAGTGGTTGCCCGCGATTCAGGTGCGGCCATCATGGCGAAACGTGCCGGTATCATCGATCAGGTCGATGCGACCCGTATCGTTGTGCGCGCCACGGAAGACTTCGAGCCGGGCGATCCCGGCGTCGACATCTACCGCATGCGCAAGTTCCAGCGCTCGAACCAGAACACCTGCATCAACCAGCGTCCGCTGGTGAAAGTGGGCGACAAGGTCTCGAAGGGTGAAGTCATTGCTGACGGCCCCAGCACCGATATTGGTGAACTGGCGCTGGGCAAGAACGTGGTCGTCGCGTTCATGCCGTGGAATGGCTACAACTACGAGGACTCGATCCTGATCTCCGAGCGTATCGTGCGCGACGACGTCTTCACCTCGGTCCATATCGAGGAATTTGAAGTCGCCGCCCGTGACACGAAACTCGGCCCTGAGGAAATCACCCGCGACATCCCCAATGTCGGTGAGGAAGCCCTGCGCAACCTCGACGAAGCGGGCATCGTCTATATCGGTGCCGATGTGGGCCCCGCGGATATCCTTGTCGGTAAGATCACACCGAAGGGCGAAAGCCCGATGACGCCGGAAGAGAAACTTCTCCGCGCCATCTTCGGTGAGAAAGCGTCTGACGTGCGCGACACCTCCCTGCGCCTGCCGCCGGGTGATTTCGGCACGGTCGTTGAGGTCCGCGTCTTCAACCGTCACGGCGTCGAGAAAGACGAACGTGCGGTGCAGATCGAGCGTGAGGAAGTTGAACGCCTCGCCCGTGACCGCGACGACGAGCTGGCGATTCTTGACCGCAACATCTACGCCCGTCTCAAAGGTATGCTGCTGGGTAAAACCGCTGTCAAAGGCCCCAAAGGCGTCAAGCCCAATTCCGAGGTGACCGAGGAACTGCTGGAAACCCTGACCCGTGGTCAGTGGTGGCAGCTTGCCCTTGGTGAGGAAGAGGAAGCCAAAGGTGTTGAGGCCCTGAACGAGCAATATGAGGCGCAAAAGCGCGCCTTGGATGCCCGTTTCGAGGACAAGGTCGAAAAGGTTCGCCGCGGCGACGATCTGCCCCCGGGCGTGATGAAGATGGTCAAGGTTTTCGTGGCTGTGAAGCGCAAGCTTCAGCCCGGTGACAAGATGGCCGGTCGTCACGGCAACAAGGGTGTGATCTCGAAGGTGGTCCCGATGGAGGACATGCCGTTCCTTGCAGACGGTACCCCTGTCGACTTCGTGCTGAACCCGCTGGGTGTGCCGTCGCGTATGAACGTCGGTCAGATCCTAGAGACCCACATGGGTTGGGCTGCGCGCGGTCTGGGCATCCAGATCGACGAAGCGCTTGGCGAATATCGCCGTTCCGGTGATCTGACGCCTGTGCGGGATGCGATGAAAATTGCCTATGGCGATGATGTTTACGACGAAGGCATCGCTGGTATGGACGAGGATCACCTGCTGGAAGCCGCCGGTAACGTCACCCGTGGTGTTCCGATCGCAACGCCTGTCTTCGACGGGGCCAAGGAAGCTGACGTGAACGACGCGCTTGTCCGCGCCGGCTTCTCGGAAAGCGGTCAGTCGACGCTGTATGACGGTCGCACAGGCGAGCAGTTTGCTCGCAAAGTGACGGTCGGCATCAAGTATCTGCTGAAGCTGCACCACTTGGTCGACGACAAGATCCACGCAC
>CAKZXZ010000016.1 GCA_937883775.1 uncultured Paracoccaceae bacterium | reverse complement strand
CGCTGCCGATCCACGAGGCGACGGGGCTGGACTATGCCTCCAAGACCGATGGGGCCATGCATGCGTGCGGGCATGACGGACATACGGCAATGCTGCTGGGCGCTGCCAAATACCTTGCTGAGACGCGCAATTTCGATGGCACCTGTGTCGTGATCTTCCAGCCCGCCGAAGAAGGCGGCGGCGGCGGCAAAGAGATGTGCGATGACGGCATGATGGAACGGTTCGGCATCCAGGAGGTCTACGGCATGCACAATTGGCCCGGCAAACCCGTGGGCAGTTTCGCGATCCGTCCGGGCGCGTTTTTCGCCGCTGCTGACCAGTTCGAGATTGAGGTCGAAGGCAAAGGCGGTCACGCCGCCAAGCCGCAAGAAACCGTGGATACGACCGTCATGGCCAGCCATATCGTGCTGGCCTTGCAGACCATCGCCAGCCGCAATGTGGACCCGGTGAAGCAATGTGTCGTCTCGGTCACGTCGTTTGAGACGGACAGCAAAGCCCATAACGTGATCCCGCAGCGGGTGACGTTGCGCGGCACGGTGCGGACGCTGGACGCTGAAGTGCAGGACCTTGCCGAAAAGCGTTTGATCGAGATTGCAGAGGCCACGGCGAAGGTTTTTGGCGGCGAAGCGCGGGTGGACTATCAGCGCGGGTATCCTGTCATGGTGAACTCGGAAGAGCAGACGGAATTTGCGGCGGAAGTGGCTGCGAAAGTGTCTGGCGATTGCGAGGAAGCGCCGCTGGTCATGGGCGGCGAGGACTTCGCCTTCATGCTCAACGAACGCCCCGGCGCTTATATTCTGGTGGGCAATGGCGACACGGCTTCCGTGCACCACCCGGAATACAACTTCACCGATGACGCGATCCCCGCGGGCTGTTCCTGGTGGGCGGAGATCGTCGAACAACGCATGCCCGCCGCTTGAGGCTGGACGCGCGCGGGGGGAGGGGGTAACCCGCCCCCATGACGACCGCCAATATCATCTGCATCAAATGGGGCACGCTCTTTGGGCCGGAATATGTGAACCGACTCTATTCCGGCGTGCGCCGCAATATCGACGCCGATGTGCGGTTTTTCTGCATGACCGAGGATAGCGCAGGGTTTCACCCGAATATTGAGGTGCTGCCGCTGCCGGTGGAGCCCTATGCCGCCGAGATGGACAAGGCGCTGGCTGTCGCCAACCGGCAAGGTGCCATGCGCAAGGTCAGCCTTTTTAAACCCGGCCTGATCCCTGATCTGGACGGGCCCATTTTGGGCTTTGATCTGGATGTGGTCATTACGGGCGATCTGACGCCAATCTGGCAGATGGCACCGGGCAAAGTGGCGATGCGCCATGACTGGACCGAAAAGCGCAAAGGGCGGCCCACAGGCCATGGATCGGTCTTTCGATACGATCCAGCGGTGCATGGGTTTCTCTATGACGACCTCGCGGCGTACCCCTATAAGGTCGTTGAAGAGGCACGAGGCTCAGAGCAGCGCTATACCTCGCACAAGGCGATGGAGAAGGATGCTTTCGCCTATATTCCAGAGCCTTACGTTGCGTCCTTCAAGTATGACTGCAACCCGTTTCCGGGCAACTATTGGCGCGCGCCTGAGCTACCTGAGGAGGCGCGCGTGGTGTGTTTCCACGGGCGTCCGAAGATGTCGGAGGCCATCGACGGCTACACCGGATCATGGATCCGGCGCTCAAATCCGTGCCCTTGGCTAGAGGATCACTGGATCACGCGCACCCGCGCGGATTTGGGGCCGAATTACGGCTAATCAACCGCCCGTATGGCTCATGTGGCGTGACATCTGACCGCCCAGCTCCTGTCGGGAATAGTCGAAATCATGGCCCTTGGGTTTCAGCGCGATAGCGGCACGGATCGCTTCTTCCAACGGGAAATCTGTGTCGGGATAGGCGCGTAGTGGGGCGCGCAGGTCGGATTTTCCTTCCTGACCGAGGCAGGTGTAAATCTCGCCCGTGCAGGTGATCCGCACGCGGTTGCAGCTTTCGCAGAAATTATGGGTCAGCGGCGTGATGAAGCCGATCTTCTGGCCTGTCTCCTCAAGCCGGATGTAGCGCGCTGGGCCGCCTGTCCGCTCCGCTAAATCGGTCATGGTAAACTGCTCACCGATGGTCTGGCGCATCTCTTTGAGCGACCAATATTGATCCAACCGGTTCTCATTCCCGATATCGCCCATCGGCATGACCTCGATAAAGGTCAGGTCCATGTCGCGCGAGGCACACCAGTCGATGAGCGTAAACAGCTCATCCTCATTGAAGCCCTTCAACGCAACCGTATTGATCTTAACCCGCAGACCTGCCTTTTGCGCGGCATCAATACCCTTGATGACCTGCGGCAAGCGGCCCCAGCGCGTGATCTCGGCAAACTTTGCCTCGTCCAGCGTATCAAGCGAAATGTTGATCCGTTTGACCCCACAGGCGGCCAGATCATCGGCGTATTTCTCAAGCTGAGAACCGTTGGTCGTGAGCGTCAGCTCTTTCAACGCGCCGCTGTCCAGATGGCGCGACATGGCGTCGAAATAGGTCATGATCCCGCGCCGCACCAAAGGTTCCCCCCCGGTAATGCGCAGCTTTTGCACGCCCAGCTTGATGAAGCTGGAACAGAGCCGGTCGAGTTCCTCGAGCGTCAGCAATTCTTTTTTCGGCAGGAACG
>CAKZXZ010000015.1 GCA_937883775.1 uncultured Paracoccaceae bacterium | reverse complement strand
CGTTCCTGCCGAAAAAAGAATTGCTGACGCTCGAGGAACTCGACCGGCTCTGTTCGAGCTTCATCAAGCTGGGCGTGCAAAAGCTGCGCATCACCGGGGGGGAACCTTTGGTGCGGCGCGGGATCATGACCTATTTCGACGCGATGTCGCGCCATCTGGACAGCGGCGCGTTGAAAGAGCTGACGCTGACGACCAACGGCTCTCAGCTTGAAAAATATGCCGAAGATCTGGCCGCATGTGGCGTGAAACGGATCAACACTTCGCTTGATACGTTGGACGAGGCCAAGTTTGCCGAGATCACGCGCTGGGGCCGCTTGCCGCAGGTCATCAAGGGTATTGATGCCGCGCAAAAGGCAGGTCTGCGGGTTAAGATCAATACGGTTGCGTTGAAGGGCTTCAATGAGGATGAGCTGTTTACGCTCATCGACTGGTGTGCCTCGCGCGACATGGACCTGACCTTTATCGAGGTCATGCCGA
This sequence comes from uncultured Paracoccaceae bacterium, assembly GCA_937883775.1. Taxonomy (GTDB): domain Bacteria; phylum Pseudomonadota; class Alphaproteobacteria; order Rhodobacterales; family Rhodobacteraceae; genus JAHTBL01. The sequence goes on along the minus strand of CAKZXZ010000015.1, from coordinate 2,178 downwards.
TGGGCGATATCGGGAATGAGAACCGGTTGGATCAATATTGGTCGCTCAAAGAGATGCGCCAGACCATCGGTGAGCAGTTTACCATGACCGATTTAGCGGAGCGGACAGGCGGCCCAGCGCGCTACATCCGGCTTGAGGAAACAGGCCAGAAAATCGGCTTTATCACGCCGCTAACCCATAACTTCTGCGAAAGCTGCAACCGCGTGCGGATCACCTGCACCGGAGAGATTTACACCTGCCTCGGTCAGGAAGGAAAATCCGACTTGCGCGCGCCGCTGCGGGCCTATCCCGATACGGATTTCCCTCTGGAAGAGGCGATCCGCGCGGCCATTGCGCTGAAGCCCAAGGGCCATGATTTCGACTATTCCCGGCAGGAGCTCGGCGGTCAGATGTCACGCCACATGAGCCATACGGGCGGTTGATTAGCCGTAATTCGGCCCCAAATCCGCGCGGGTGCGCGTGATCCAGTGATCCTCTAGCCAAGGGCACGGATTTGAGCGCCGGATCCATGATCCGGTGTAGCCGTCGATGGCCTCCGACATCTTCGGACGCCCGTGGAAACACACCACGCGCGCCTCCTCAGGTAGCTCAGGCGCGCGCCAATAGTTGCCCGGAAACGGGTTGCAGTCATACTTGAAGGACGCAACGTAAGGCTCTGGAATATAGGCGAAAGCATCCTTCTCCATCGCCTTGTGCGAGGTATAGCGCTGCTCTGAGCCTCGTGCCTCTTCAACGACCTTATAGGGGTACGCCGCGAGGTCGTCATAGAGAAACCCATGCACCGCTGGATCGTATCGAAAGACCGATCCATGGCCTGTGGGCCGCCCTTTGCGCTTTTCGGTCCAGTCATGGCGCATCGCCACTTTGCCCGGTGCCATCTGCCAGATTGGCGTCAGATCGCCCGTAATGACCACATCCAGATCAAAGCCCAAAATGGGCCCGTCCAGATCAGGGATCAGGCCGGGTTTAAAAAGGCTGACCTTGCGCATGGCACCTTGCCGGTTGGCGACAGCCAGCGCCTTGTCCATCTCGGCGGCATAGGGCTCCACCGGCAGCGGCAGCACCTCAATATTCGGGTGAAACCCTGCGCTATCCTCGGTCATGCAGAAAAACCGCACATCGGCGTCGATATTGCGGCGCACGCCGGAATAGAGTCGGTTCACATATTCCGGCCCAAAGAGCGTGCCCCATTTGATGCAGATGATATTGGCGGTCGTCATGGGGGCGGGTTACCCCCTCCCCCCGCGCGCGTCCAGCCTCAAGCGGCGGGCATGCGCTGTTCGACGATTTCCGCCCACCACGAACAGCCCGCCGGGATCGCGTCATCAGTGAAGTTGTATTCGGGATGGTGGACGGAGGCCGTGTCGCCATTGCCGACCAAAATATAGGCCCCCGGTCGCTCGTTCAGCATGAAGGCGAAATCCTCGCCGCCCATCACCAGCGGCGCCTCTTCACAGTCGCCCGACACTTCGGCAGCCACTTCCGCCGCAAATTCCGTCTGCTCTTCCGAGTTCACCATCACCGGATAGCCGCGCTGGTAATCGACGCGCGCCTCGCCGCCGAACACCTTGGCGGTCGCCTCCGCAATCTCGATCAAGCGCTTCTCGGCAAGGTTCTGCACCTCCGCGTCCAGCGTCCGCACCGTGCCGCGCAACGTCACCCGCTGCGGGATCACGTTATGGGCTTTGCTGTCGGTCTCAAACGACGTGACCGAGACAACGCATTGCTTAACCGGGTCCACATTGCGGCTGGCGATGGTCTGCAACGCCAGCACGATATGACTGGCCATTACGGTCGTATCAACGGTCTCTTGCGGCTTGGCGGCGTGGCCGCCTTTGCCTTCCACCTCAATCTCGAACTGGTCCGCAGCAGCGAAAAACGCCCCCGGACGGATGGCGAAGCTGCCCACGGGTTTGCCGGGCCAGTTATGCATGCCGTAGACTTCCTGGATGCCGAACCGCTCCATCATGCCGTCATCGCACATCTCTTTACCGCCGCCACCGCCTTCTTCGGCGGGCTGGAAGATCACGACGCAGGTGCCATCGAAATTGCGCGTCTCGGACAGGTATTTCGCAGCGCCCAGCAGCATCGCCGTGTGTCCGTCATGCCCGCACGCATGCATCGCCCCATCGGTCTTGGAGGCATAGTCCAGCCCCGTCGCCTCGTGGATCGGCAGCG
>CAKZXZ010000014.1 GCA_937883775.1 uncultured Paracoccaceae bacterium | reverse complement strand
TTCCCGCCGACAGCCTACCGTTCTGCAGCCACGCGCAGATTTACCAAGTTCCTTTTCGAGCGTTTTCACGAGCAGCAGAGGCGATCCTAAGACGCGAAAACGGACTATGATAAATAGCATTCTGTACACGAAACAAGTATTGGCACCGCTGCAACAACAGAATGAACAGCTTAACAACGCAACGGCCCATTGGCGACATACAACGGCGACTAAAGATGCTGCGATGCGGCTCGTCGAACCGGCATTGGCAGAGCTTCCGAAGTCTTGAAGCACTCGAAATCACAAGTGTCGACAAATCAGACCAAGGCCGGAACAGAACACCGCACATACTCCACCATATATTAGAGGGTCACCGGAAACCGAAGACAGCCAATCAGTCTAACCGAGTAGGCTAGCTTTTTTGTCAGGTAAGGATATGATCGAGCGACGCGCTTGAGCGCCAGTCGGATTTCTGGAGCGCGATCGCCAGCTACAGGATGGAGCCATTTCGACCGTATATGCAGCCCGTGCCAACAGCCCCCCAGCCAGCCGCAAATCGCTATGAAACTGCTTTGGCAGAAGCATCCATTCTCGTCATTGATGATGAGCCTGGGATGCGCAATTTTCTGTCCAAGACGCTCACCGGACTGTGCGCCCGCGTCGATGAAACAGGCGATACCGAGGAAGCTTCAGCCCTGTTAGATCAAAACAGCTACGACGTAATCATGCTCGACAACATTATGCCGAATCAAAGCGGGCTGGATTGGCTGCAGGAGCAGCAACGTATTGGATTGCATTCCGATGCGATCCTGATGACAGCCTATGCGGATCTTGATACGGCTATTGCGGCGATCCGGGCGGGGGCTTCGGATTTTCTGCTAAAGCCATTCCGCTCAAATCAGGTCCTCAACGCGATTGCACAAAGTCTTGCGCGGTCGAAACTGCGGCAACAAAACTCGGTCCTTCGGCACGAGTTGGAGGCGGGCAGCGATCTATTGCGACACCGCGATGCGCTGTTGGGATCGTCCCAGTTGATTCAGACGATCCGCACGCAAATTGAAATGGCCGCATCGATAGATGCCCATGTAGTTATACAGGGCGAGGTCGGCTCGGGCATGCAGATCGCAGCACGCATGCTGCACAGCGCGTCCGACAGGCGCAATCACCCGTTTGTCTGGCTGCAATGTCATGGGCTGACCGAACAAGAATTCCGCGCCCGTCTGTTCGGGCGCATCCGGTCAGAGGAAGACATCGCCGATCAGCGTCAGGATGGTATGCTCCGCAATGCGACCGGCGGCACGATCTATCTTGAGGACATCGAATTACTGTCGCCCAGCTGCCAAACCCTGCTGACCGAACTGCTCTCCACCGGTCGTTTCCGCCCCGAAGGGGCTGAGCGCAGCTTTCCCTTTGACATGCGCGTTGTGTGTTCCTCTGCCATCCGGCTGCAAGAAGCTGTCACCAATCAGGCTTTCCGCGCAGACTTGTTTTATTTGCTGAATGTCCATGACATTGCCCTACCGCCGCTGCGCGAACGCGCCGATGATATCATCGAATTGGTAGAGTTCTTTCGCGACAAGCTTGCTGCGCGCATGGGGGTTGAGCCGCCGGAACTGAATGCAGTCGAGCGGCGCAAATTGCTGGCCTATGATTGGCCGGGCAATGTCATGGAGTTGCGGAATGCTGTCGAACGCGCCCTGATCCAAGGCAGCTTTGAGCAGGCTTTGGGCCTGTCCGGTGGAGCAGAGACCGAGAGCCTTGCTGCGGTGGAACGCCGCCATATCCTGTCGGTGCTTGAAGCCTGCGGCGGCAATCGTGCCGAGGCCGCGCGTCGTTTGGGTGTGGCGCGCAAGACCATCGACCGCAAGTGTCAAAGCTGGGGTGTGTAACTTGCGATGACCAGCATCCGTCTGCGTCTTCTGGTGCTTGCCTTGCTGCCATTGGTCTTTCTTTTGCCCTTGCTTTTGGGTGTCACGATGGTGCGCTGGATCAACAAGTTTGATGACTTGCTGATCGCCAAAGTTGCCAGCGACCTGCGCGTTGCAGAGCAGTATTTCACCCAGATCGAAGCGGACACGGCCTCAAAGGTTGCAGCACTTGCACAGTCGGCGCGATTTGCATCGGCAAGGGAGGCCGGGCCAGACGCATTCGCTGCCCTCTTAAGCGATGAACGGCGAGCGCTTGGCCTTGATTACCTGATCTATCGCGATGCGGACAACATCGCCCTGCCCGCCCCTGCCGCATCACTTGTTACAGCTGCCGAGCCTGACGCGCCCATCGCCGCACTTGCGCTTTTCAATGCCAGCGAGCTGACCGCAATCTCGCCTGATCTGGCGTTGCTGGCCGAGATCCCCCTCGTTCCGACCGAAGCTGCACGTCAAATCGACCGCACAGCCGAGACGCGAGGCATGGTTCTGCAGACGGCTTATAGAACCACTGATGGCCAATCGGTGCTACTCAGCGGTCAGTTGTTGAACCGCAATCTGCAGGTCATCGACGCGATGAATGACCTGATCTACCGCGAAGCTGAAGAAAGTCAGACACGCACTGGTACAACGACGCTGTTTCTGGATGACGTTCGGATCTCAACCAATGTGCGCATGTTTGAAGGTGTGCGGGCGCTGGGGACCCGCGTTTCGGAAGTTGTCTGGCGACAGGTGATGCAGCAAGGGCAACCCTGGCTTGATCGTGCTTTTGTGGTCAACGACTGGTATATTTCGGGATATGTGCCGCTGTCGGACATCGACGGCAACCGGATCGGCATGCTGTATACCGGTTTTCTGGAAGAGCCGTTCAGTACGCAACGCAATAACACGATCCTGACGCTTTTTCTGGCATTCGTCGCCGTGGTTCTGATCACAGTTCCCATCTTCCTGCGCCTTGCCCGCGGGATTTTCGCACCGCTTGAGAAGATGACCAACATCATGGCCAAGGTCGAAGGCGGTGCGCTGGATGCGCGGATCGGCGATGTCGATGTTCGCGATGAGATCGGCACCGTGGCGCGCCATCTGGATCAGTTGCTGGATCAGGTCCAAGAGCGCGATGTCGAACTGCGCGGATATGCCGAGAATCTCAACGATCTGGTCGACAAACGCACCGACGAGTTGCGCGAGGCGAACAAGAAACTCGAAGCGACCTTCGCGCAGCTTGTTCTGGCGGAGAAACTATCGTCCCTGGGTGAGATTACGGCTGGCGTTGCCCATGAGATCAACAACCCGGTCGCGGTTATCCAGGGCAATCTTGAGGTACTGCGCGCCGGGCTCCCTCCGGATGTTGCTGCCGAACTGCAGACCGAACTTGATCTGATCGACACGCAAACCTACCGGATCAATGTGATCGTCGGTAAACTGCTGAACTTTACCCGACCCAATGAGGTTTCCGAGATGACCGACCGGGTAGATGTCGCGCGCGCTGTTGATGATGCGCTCGTGCTGGTGACGGCTGATCTGCGCCAATCCAACATCGACACGCAGATCAATCACACCCCCGCCCCCAGGATCAACATTGTCGAGACAGAGCTGGCACAGGTGTTGGTGAATCTGATGATCAATGCAAGCCAAGCTATGGAAGGCGGAGGCACTCTGACCCTCACCACGGGGCCGAAGACGCATGAAGGACGCAAAGGCTCTGCGATCTACGTGAAGGACACTGGCAAAGGGATCGCGAAAGACAGAATCGATCAAGTCTTCGATCCGTTTTTCTCGACGAAACCGGGTGAAGGCACCGGTTTGGGCTTGTCGATCAGTCAGGCGCTTATCGCAAGGGCGGGCGGATTTATCACCGTGCGCAGTCACAAAGGCGAAGGTGCGGAATTTTTTATCTGGTGTCCGGCTGCGGACAATTCGTCCGACGCCTGACCCATTCTCTCTCAAAAACTGGACATTTTGACCCTAGCCCCTCTGACGAGACTGCCGGATTACGGTCATAATGACCTTTCTTCTGAATTTTGAAAATCATCTAAGATATTGTAATAAAACATAAATATGTTGACTCCGCTCTATATCAAGGGGCAATCCTGAAAAAGACGCTGCGGTATGCGATTGTCGACAATCCTTCCAAAAAGCAGCGCAATCGAGAGGCAAACTAGCCTCCAAAACATTCGGATGGGAGGTCCCACACCATGTCAGACTCAGCTGGCGGAGCCCTTGGGTTTCTGCGCAAAGAAAACATCGTAGCCCCGGATGGCTATAACCGCTGGCGGGTCCCGCCGGCGTCTATCGCGATTCATATGTGCATCGGATCGGTTTATGCCTGGTCCGTTTTCAACCCCGCTCTGACCAAGGAGCTTGGGGTCGTTTCGTCTTCCGGGGGCGACTGGTCGCTCTCCTCGGTTGTCTGGATTTTCTCGGTCGCCATCGTGGTGCTGGGCCTGACCGCCGCTGTGGGTGGCAAATGGCTTGAAAAAGTCGGCCCGCGCTATGTGGGCGTTGTTGCCGCCTGTCTTTGGGGCGGTGGCTTTATCGTCGGCTCTTTCGGAATCGCGATGCACCAGCTCTGGATGGTCTATCTGGGCTACGGCGTATTCGGTGGCGCCGGACTTGGACTTGGCTACGTCTCGCCCGTCTCAACCCTGATCCGATGGTTCCCGGACCGTCGCGGCATGGCGACCGGTATGGCCATTATGGGCTTTGGCGGCGGAGCCATGATTGGCGCGCCACTCAAGCAATGGTTGCTTGAGACTTACCAGCGCGCACCTGAATATCTGGGTGCAGAAAGCGCCGTGAACCTCATCACGGAAGGCGGTCGTCGTTTTGCCGAAACCGCCGCTGGACAGGTTGAAGTTGTGTTGGCCACAGCGCAGCAAGCCGCGGCCTTTGGCGGTGACGCCGGCGTTTATGTGGTCGGCACCGGCAACACGGGCGCTTCGGCGACGTTTATGACGCTGGGCATTATCTATTTCTGCGTCATGGTCTTCGCAGCTTTCCAATATCGCGTTCCAAAAGAGGGCTGGAAGCCCGAAGGCTGGCAACCAAAAGAGGTCGCCTCTGGCATGGTCACGCGCAACCACGTGCACATTGATCAGGCTTTGAAGACACCTCAGTTCTGGCTGCTTTGGATCGTCCTGTGCTTCAACGTGACCGC
>CAKZXZ010000013.1 GCA_937883775.1 uncultured Paracoccaceae bacterium | reverse complement strand
CACGGCGTGCGCCGCTGTTGTCAGCAACATCCAGATTGGTCTGCATCTGGATCATTGGTTTCTCCCGACCTTTGGGGGCCTCTCGGCTCTCTCCCCAGGGTTTCGATTAAACCGGGTTGTTACCGCTTAGTTGGCGATAACCTCCCAGCGTTTCGTTTTCGATTTCGGCGCACATTCCTGAATGCGGACCATGTCGCCGACGTTGAAAGCGTTCTTCTCATCGTGGGCCCGGTATTTTTTGGACTTACGAATGGTCTTTTTGAGAACGGGGTGCGTGAAGCGACGTTCGACCGACACGGTGACGGTCTGTGCGTTCTGGTTGCTTGTGACAACACCTTGGAGGATGCGTTTGGGCATATCGATTAAGCCTCCGAAGCCGCAGCAGCGGCTTTTTCGTTCAAAATTGTCTTAACGCGCGCAGCATCACGGCGAACCGTCTTCATGCGTGCGGTGTTTTCCATTTGGCCTGTCGCCTGCTGAAAGCGCAGGTTGAAGGCTTCTTTCTTGAGGTTGGCAAGGTCGTCGCGGAGCTGGTCCGGCGTCTTGTCGCGCAATTCCTGGGCGTTCATCGCCTGTTTCCTTTTCTCAACATCACTGGAGGGCCCAAAGATGGGTCACCCTGATTCCAGTGGAGTTCATGGTGAAGTGGGCCGTATAGGGGGGTTGGGGGAAGTTGGCAAGCCCTTTATGACCGCCCGACATATGACCACAGCGCCTTGCAAATAAGGAATGTGCGACGCGTTTTTTGCAAGAAGTTCTTACTGTTATTTCCGCGTAAACTGCAACCGGGTGCCGGCCCGCCGAAAATCATAGATTTTCCGCTACACCGCACTGGTTCAATACCCGACCTTTCAGGTATTGAACCATCATGGCTACTATATCTTCCCTCTTCGTGACCCGTCTTTACCGTGCCGCCTTGTCCGAACACGGCCCGATTGATCCGCAAGAAATGGAGGCGTCATGCTTTGCCATCGCCGAGGGTGACGAGGCCGGGCAGGATTGGTGCGAGGAGAACGGCTATGCGGGGTATACCAGCTATGCGTCGCTTAGCGATCTGCCGTGGCGGTTTCCGATCTTTAAGGATTTGGTTGCGGTGCTGGACAAGCATGTCGCTGCCTTTGCCAAGGATCTGGAGTTTGATCTGGGCGACAAGACGCTGGTGCTGGAGGATATCTGGATCAACATCCTGCCCGAAGGCGGCATCCACACGTCGCATATCCATCCGCATTCAGTGATTTCCGGGACGACCTATGTGTCGATGCCCGAGGGGACGAGCGCTTTGAAGCTGGAGGACCCGCGGTCGCAGATGATGATGGCAGCGCCGGTGCGGAAGGCGGAGGCGCGCGAGGAGATGCGGACGTTTGTCTATGCGAAGCCTGCAGTGGGGGATGTGCTGCTGTGGGAAAGCTGGCTCAGGCATGAGGTGCCAATGAATATGGCGGAGGATGAGCGGGTCAGCGTGAGTTTTAATTATAGGTGGGAGTAATGAAGAAAATGCCGAAGAACTATCAGCTTGAATTTGCAAAGATATCAGTGAACCGCATCGACCTCGCAGGGGATAACGAGGATAGCGTCTTCAATGAAGAACACTATGCAGAGATTCACGACTTAGGGTTCACTGCAAACGGTGGAATTTACATTGGTTTTGAGGTCTTGTTTAGCGATGGTCTGCTGACAAATGGGCCAGACGGTGTACCAGTCATGCGTGACTATGTATTGGTAGCAAGGCGGATTGATCCGAAAACGATGATGGAAGCGTCGAACGGCGATGAGGCACGCAACCCTGCATGCATGGCTCATAGGGCTTTTCGGAACGAAAAGAGCGAACCCTACAACTGGGGCGCAGACTTTATAAACTGTATAATCGCGCACAACGATGGTTTTCTGCCCCAAGAATGGAGGGACCTTGCGCTTTAGGAACTAAAAGCGGCGGATACCAAACACTAGACAAGACAAAAAGCCCCCACCGATCTCTCGGCGGAGGCATTCTTGGTTTCAAACACGCTCTCATTGGCGGGGTGAACCCCGCCCTACGCTGCGTTCACATATCCCACAAAAAGCGAAATGAACGCCCCAAGGTGGACCACCATGATCGCGCGGTCTTTCCACATCATGCCGACGGCGAACCACAGGATGATCCCGGCGAAGAAGAAAAATACGTTCCACGGGACGATGTTCAGGCCGGTCAGGCCGTAACCAACCAGCTGGATTGCGGTGGCGATCCATTTGACGATGTCGACGGTTTGCATGTTCGGGTTCCTTCGATGGGCAAAGCCCCCGCTGACTGAACAACGGGGGCTTTGTTTAGTTTCTAGCGTTGGCTGCTCTCATTGCTTTTGCACGCAAAAGCAACTGCCGCCTTCGTCATTTCGGCATAGCCGAAAGGACGTTACCAATCTTCCCGAACCACCACGCGGGTTTTCACCGGAAGCTTCATCGCGGCAAGGCGCAGGGCCTCGCGGGCGATGGGCTCGGACACGCCGT
>CAKZXZ010000012.1 GCA_937883775.1 uncultured Paracoccaceae bacterium | reverse complement strand
ACCGACGGGATGGATGTCGTGAACGCCATCAAGCGCGGCGAAGGGCGCAACGGCGCTGTCATCGGCGCGCCGGATGTGATGAAAACAGTCACCGTCACCGAATAGCTTTGCCGCAAGGCTTTGGTCGGGGGCGTCTCCTGTGGCAGCGTGCTGTCAAAGAGGAGACGCCCCCGATGCGTTTTATCAACCTGATTTGTGCCGGACGGCCGATGGCCAGTTCCAAGGTTTGACCAACGCATGGCCTAACACCGATTTTGAGATGGCCAGAGTTGAAAACCGGGTCGGGATCATTCCGGGGTGCGCCTGGCTGGTTCGGAAATGACGTGAGGGCGCGGTTGCGCCTTTGCTTTTGTGTTGCCACTTTAGGCCCAACTTTGGGAGAGAGACATGACGGCATCCTTTGATTTCAGTGGTAAAAATGTGTTCGTTGTCGGCGGCACAAGCGGGATCAACCTTGGTATTGCAAAGAGCTTTGCAGCTGCAGGCGCGCGGATGGGCGTGGCCAGCCGCAAGCAGGACAAGGTCGATGCGGCGGTGGCGCAGCTGGGCGAGGGCGCGTTGGGCTACAGTTTCGATGTGCGCAACTTTGACGATGTTGCGGCCGCGTTCGCGGATTTTGAGGCGCAGGCGGGCAAGATCGACGTTGTGGTGTCAGGCGCGGCAGGCAACTTCCCGGCTTTGGCGAAGGACATCAGCAGCAACGGCTTCAAGGCTGTGATCGATATTGATCTGCTTGGGACGTTTCATGTGATGAAAGCCGCGATGGGGCATATGGTGCAGCCAGGCGGCAGCCTCATTAATATCTCGGCCCCGCAAGCGGTTCAGGCGATGCCGTTTCAGGTGCATGTTTGTGCGGCCAAAGCCGGTGTTGACATGATTACCAAATGCCTTGCGATTGAGTGGGGACCTTTGGGATTGCGTGTGAATTCGGTCATTCCGGGGCCGATTGATGGGACCGAAGGGATGGACCGATTGGCGCCGACCGAGGCGATGCGCAAGGCGGTGCTCAAGACGGTGCCGATGGGCCGCATGGGCGATCCGGAGGATGTGGCCTTGGCGTGCCTTTACCTTGGATCGGATGCGGCGCGGTATGTCAGCGGCACGATTTTGAATGCGGATGGCGGCTGGGCCATTGCGGGGGCGAGAATAGATCTAGCGCTTGGCTAAAGCCAAGCGCGTTGCCCGATAGGTGAATTCCAAAGGAAATCACCGTAAGGGCTGAGCGTGCTTCGAGGTTTTGCGCCGCACGCCTTTGGCGCGCGTCGCCACGCTGGGGGATCCTCCCCCAGACCCCCTGCGGTATTTATCGACAAAAGAAGCCTAGGTGAGCGTCACCAGAGCGTGGCGTTTCTTTCCGGCGCTGAGTTTGATCGGCGTGGCAAGCTTGCTTGCATCGATCATCAGGCCCGCATCGGTCAGCGGTGCATCGTCCAGCTTGGCGCCGTTTTCGGCGATCAGGCGTTTGGCGTCTTTGCCGGACTTCGCGAGGCCGGAGCGGACGATGAGTTGCACGATAGAGATGCCATCTGCAATTTCGTCTTTGGTCAGCGCAAGCGTGGGCAGGTCATCGCCGACGCCGCCTTTCTCAAAGACCTCGCGGGCGGTGGCCTCGGCTGCGGCGGCAGCCTCAGGACCGTGGGCAAGGGTCGTGATTTCGTTGGCAAGACGGATTTTGGCTTCGTTGATCTCGGATCCTTCCAGCGCGCCCAAGCGGTCGCATTCATCGACAGGCAGCTCGGTGTAGAGTTTCAAGAAACGGCCCACATCGGCGTCGGTGGTGTTGCGCCAGAATTGCCAGAACTCATAAGGCGAGCGCATGTCGGGGTTCAGCCAGACCGCGCCGTCTTGCGATTTGCCCATTTTCTTGCCGTCGCTGGTGGTCAGCAGCGGAGACGTGAGGCCATAGATCTCGTGATCCAGCACGCGGCGGGTCAGGTCGATGCCGTTGACGATATTGCCCCATTGATCCGATCCGCCCATTTGCAGAAGGCAGCCGTAGCGGCGGTTGAGCTCAAGGAAATCATAGGCTTGCAGGATCATGTAATTGAATTCGAGGAACGACAGGGATTGTTCGCGGTCGAGGCGGGATTTCACGCTCTCAAACGCCAGCATCCGGTTGACTGAGAAATGCCGCCCGATATCGCGCAGGAAATCCAGATAGTTGAGACCGTCGAGCCATTCGGCGTTGTTGAGCATCAGCGCATCTGAGGGCGCATCGCCAAAGGTCACATAGTTCGAGAAGACCGCTTTGATCCCAGCGATATTGTCGTCGATCTGGTCCGGGGTCAGCAGTGGGCGTTCGTCCGCGCGGAAGGACGGATCGCCCACTTTCGTGGTGCCGCCGCCCATCAGGACAATCGGTTTGTGGCCGGTTTTTTGCAGCCAGCGCAGCATCATGATCTGGATGAGCGAACCCACATGCAGCGATTTCGCCGTCGCATCAAAGCCGATATAGCCCGGCACCACGCCTGCCATCAGCGCGTCATCGAGGCCTTGATAATCGGTGCAGTCGGCGAGAAAGCCGCGCTCGATCATCACGGAGACAAACTCTGATTTGGGGTGGTAGGTCATTGCCGGGTTGTTCCTTTGCATCTCACGCGGCACTCTATAGTCATCGGATCGGCGCGAGGGAAGGCCATGTTGAAAAAGGGGATGGTGCGCGCCTTGGGCGCGATGTCGGGCACGTCTCTGGACGGGGTCGATGCGGCGGTGGTTGTCACCGATGGCGTGCGGATCGAGGCGTTTGGACCAACGGCGTTTCGTGCGTATTCAGACGATGAGCAAGCGCTGTTGCGCAGCGGCTTGGGGCAATGGCCATCCGACAGGCTTGATCCGGTACAAGAGCTTGTCGAGACCGCGCATGCGCATGTGTTGAGCGGATTCGATTCTGTCGATCTGATCGGATTTCATGGCCAGACGCTGGCCCATGATCCCGATAATCGCCGCACGCATCAGATTGG
>CAKZXZ010000011.1 GCA_937883775.1 uncultured Paracoccaceae bacterium | reverse complement strand
TGAACGACGCGATTGGGATCGAGCGCGGCATCATGACGACGATCCACAGCTATACAGGTGACCAGCCGACGCTGGACCGCCGTCACAAGGATCTCTACCGCGCACGGGCGGCTGCGATGGCGATGATCCCGACCTCGACCGGCGCAGCGAAGGCGTTGGGCGAAGTACTGCCTGAGCTGGACGGCAAGCTGGACGGCACCGCGATGCGGGTCCCGACCCCGAATGTGAGCGCGGTTGATCTGACGTTTGAGGCCGCCAAAGATGTGACCGTTGAGGATGTGAACGCTGTGGTCGCTGAAGCGGCGGCCGGCCATATGGGCGCCGTGCTGAGCTATGACGCAGCACCCAAGGTGTCGATTGATTTCAACCACACCCCGCATTCGTCGATCTTTGCCCCCGACCAGACCAAGGTTGTCGGCGGTCGCACGGTGCGTGTGCTGGCCTGGTACGACAACGAATGGGGCTTTTCGTGCCGCATGGCGGATGTCGCAGGCGCGATGGGCCGGTTGCTGCACTAAGCTGGTCAATCCTTGCCGCTTTGTGCATAAGCAATCGGCAGGACCAGCGTTGAGGCACCACCCATGACAAACAGTATTGCCTTGGGATTGGCCGTCGCCGTTGTTGGCGCGCTGGCGGCAGACGTTTTTCTGAATGATGCCCGCGCCTCTGTGTTCATGGGCAAGGAAATGCTTCTTTTGATCGAATACCTCGCCTTTTGGCGCTAGAGGCCTGCGGGCCTTCCAGTTGACCTTTGCGCTGGAATGCGCATGTTAGCGGTAACGGCGCGAGTCACGTGCCCAATCAGCTTGCAAAGGGGGCAGTCATGACCGTCAAAGTTGCCATTAACGGATTTGGCCGCATTGGCCGCAATGTGCTGCGTGCCATCATCGAAAGCGGGCGCACCGATATCGAGGTCATCGCAATCAATGATTTGGGGCCGGTGGACACGAACGCGCATTTGCTGCGTTATGACTCTGTCCACGGACGCTTCCCTGCCGAGGTCACTGTGACCGAGACAAGCATCGACGTGGGCCGAGGCCCGATGGCCGTGACGGCCCTGCGCAACCCCGCCGACCTGCCCTGGGCGGATGTGGATATCGTGCTGGAATGCACTGGGATTTTCACCTCCAAAGAGGCCTGTCAGGCGCATCTCGACAATGGGGCGAGCCGGGTTCTGATTTCGGCCCCTGGTAAGGATGCGGACAAGACGATCGTCTACGGTGTGAACCACGAGACGTTGACCGGCGATGATATCGTCGTGTCGAATGCATCCTGCACGACGAACTGTCTGGCTCCGGTGGCAAAGGTTCTTAACGACAGCGTTGGCATTAACAAGGGTTTCATGACCACGATCCACAGTTATACCGGCGATCAGCCGACGCTGGATACGATGCACAAAGACCTTTACCGCGCGCGGGCGGCGGCGCTGAGCATGATCCCAACTTCGACCGGGGCGGCCAAGGCTGTGGGCCTCGTTCTACCCGAACTGGACGGCAAGCTGGACGGGGTCGCGATCCGGGTGCCGACGCCGAACGTGTCGGTCGTCGACATGACCTTTGAGGCGAGCCGCGCCACCAGTGTTGAGGAAATCAACGCCGCGATCCAAGACGCTGCCAACGGGCCGCTGAAAGGCGTGTTGGGCGTGACAGACGAAAAGCTCGTCAGCATGGATTTCAACCACGACCCGCATTCGTCGATTTTTGCGACCGATCAGACCAAAGTCATGGAAGGCACCATGTGCCGCGTCCTGAGCTGGTATGATAACGAATGGGGCTTCTCTAACCGCATGGCCGATACGGCTGTTGCGATGGGCAAACTCATCTGATCTGTCTTTCTTGCCGCAGGCCTGACAAGCTCTCTTGACGGGCTGCGGATTCTTCCAGACAAAGCTTGCGATGGTGTCCGGTGCCAAAGGCGTGGCCGGACTGAAAAGGGAATACGGTGAGGAAGAGCCAACTCGGCGCCAACTCCGTAACTGCCCCCGCAACTGTAAGCGGCGAGCGACCCCGGTGAACACCACTGAGCATCTGCTTGGGAAGGTTCGGGGAAGCACAGACCCGTAAGTCAGGAGACCTGCCATCATGAATGAAACTTCAACCCGGACGGGGTGTCCGGACAGGAGATCATGATGACACGACGACCGCTTTCGGTCCGACATACATGGCTTTGTCCCGCCCCGCATCATCGCGGAGGGCGATATGGGACAGACACCAACACACAAGATTACGGTTTGCACCTCGTGCAGGCACAAGGGCAGCGATTGTCGCCCCGGCTATGAGCTGATTGCGCGGTTGCGCAAGGCGATTGAGGCCGCAGGCGACGCGGTGGCCGAAGATTTTGAGATTTCGGGCGTGGCCTGCATGGCGGGCTGCGACCGGCCTTGCACGGTTGCCTATCATGGCACGCGCAAGGCGACGTATCTGTTTGGGGACATCGAGGCTGATAGCGACATTGATGATCTTGTCGCCTTCGCCCGCCAATATGCAGTGCTGGGTGACGGGTGGTGTTCTTCAGTGGACCGCCCCGGCAAGCTGCGCAAGACCACTCTGGCCCGCGTGCCCGCCGCCATCATCGCGATGGAAGAGACCGCCGAGCGCGCGTCATGAGCGCTGCTGATCTGGTCGCAGACAGCATCAGCTGGTCGCCGCGCAAAGGGGCGGAACCGCTGGTGCATCCAACAAGTTTCCGCGTGGGCGCAGGGGAAATTCTTGGCGTTGTTGGCCCGAATGGCGCAGGCAAGTCGACCTTGCTCCGCATGCTCTATCGCTATCAGGCGCCGCTTACGGGGTCGGTGCGTATCGGCGGCGAGGACATCTGGGCAATGCCCCCACGGGCTGCCGCGCGCAAGGTGGCGGCGGTTCTGCAAGAGCAGCCGTCTTCCTTTGGCCTGACCGTGCGCGAGATCGTCATGCTGGGGCGCACGCCGCACCGGCTGGGCTTTTCGACGGCCGGGGCCAATG
>CAKZXZ010000010.1 GCA_937883775.1 uncultured Paracoccaceae bacterium | reverse complement strand
AAAGGAACTTGGTAAATCTGCGCGTGGCTGCAGAACGGTAGGCTGTCGGCGGGAAAACGGCAGAGATTATTCCAGACGGCAACGCAAACTCAGGGAGCAATGCAACAAGGTCCCCATTGCTGAGTGCGTCGACAACTATGAAATCCGGCATGTTGGCGATGCCACCACCGGCTTTAACGACCGACAACACCGCCTGTGTCGAATCTCCGGTGACGGATGGTTGAAACACTATGTCGCGGCTGCGCCCGCGCTTATCAGTGAAGGGCAGTTTGGACGGCGTCTTCAACGCCCTGTTCTCGATGAAGGGAAGGCGCGCAAGATCGTCAAGCGTTTGCGGCGTGCGCATCCCGTGATCGCATCGCTGATCGAAAGCGACGCTGAGGTGGAGATGTTGCACGTAAACCTCTTTCAAGGCGCAAATGCTTACCGCATGGCTGACGGCTTTCGAAAGGTGGCGCTCGCCCATGACACGCGGATTGCTGGCCTGACCGGGCAGGATCTTGACCAACGTTACGTCGATAACGTGCTTGGGTCGCCCACGGAAGTCTTAGACTCCACCTTCACCGCCTGGGCTGCTGCCCTGGTGCACGATCAAGGTGCCCGCGCAGAAATCAGGCTTGCGCATGACCTGCAAAACCAACGCTACATTGGCGGCACATCTGCGCAAGATCGAACAGCCGTTGAAGCTGCTTTGGCCCAGTTTGGCGTCACAGCTCTCTTAGAAGAAGGCGCGGATACTGCTGCTCAAATAACGGCAAAGGCACGACAGACACTCACCGGTCTAAACCTCGGCGGCGTCCCGCAACTGATCGTCGAAGAGAACGGAGTGCGCGAAGTTCTCTCAATCTCCGAATTCTACAAATCCCCCAACGCTGTGACCGCTTTGGCCAGCTGACCCCCTGACCGCACTGGAGAAAGTACCACGACCAAGATCATTGCTCTTTACACCTCGTTTCGGCGCCTGACTGCACCGACGCAAATCTGGATGATGCTTGTCTTGGCACCAGCAAATTTCCTGACGCTCGCGCTCGTGGACGGTCCACTTGGATTAATCGTGCCGTTTCTTTCTATGCTCGGCTTCATCCCCAACCTCGGCATTGCCTGGGTACAGAACGGGTTTTCCGCCGCGATGGCTTTACCGCATCTCGTGTTCTGGGCGCCCCAGGTTGCGATCCTCGGCAACTACCTGATCCAGGCGCCTACCAATGCGAGCTTCCCTTACATCGCCTACGCAATCGTCTTCGTCGTCAACACGATCTCTTTGCTGTTCGACGTCCGTGAGACCACGAAATGGTTCGGCGGCCAGAAGAACGTCGCCTGATCCTGTACCTCCCCAACCACCCCTAAATGGAGAACTCCCCAATGACCCGACTGACATGACACACCGTTGAGACTGCACCTGAAGGCGCAAAAGACTTCTTGGCACAGACCGAAAAAACCTTGGGATTTGCACCTGGCCTCTATCAAGTGATGGCGAGTGCGCCCCAATTGCTCCAAACCTATGGTGCGATTCACCAAGCCTTCCAAAAAACCAGCTTCAACGCGAAAGAGCAGACCGTCATCTGGCAAACTATCAATGTCGAGCATGAGTGCACCTACTGTGTCCCCGCTCATACCGCGCTTGCAGGTATGATGAACGTTGACCCCGCCTTGAACGAAGCGCTGCGCAACGCGGCACCGTTGAATGACGCCAAACTGGAAGCCTTGCGCAGCTTCACGTTGATCGTTGTCCGCAATCGTGGTCATGCGACCCAAGCGGATTTGGACGCATTCTATGCGGTCGGATATGGCGAACAGCAGGTGCTCGAGGTCATCCTTGGCGTCGCGCAAAAGGTTCTGAGCAACTACACCAACCATATCGCTCAAACACCCGTGGATCCCGCATTTACGAAGTTCACTTGGACACGCAACAGCTCAAAAGCTGCATAAAAACTGTTTCAGCGGACGGGGTGTGAACTTGCGTCCGCTGAAACTTTAATTGAGCTTTGTCGAACAATGCTCAACGAACTAGATGCCTTGCCTAGCGTACCAACTCTGTACACGAACCTATCTGTCACTCGATGGCTGTATTGACCTACAAGCCGTCAATCCAAACATGGCCAAGTATTGCGCCCGCAGCGAATGACCGCAAAGCGGGCTGCGACTGCAGCATCTCGGGTGTAGGGTGAACCGCTGGTAAGGGCCGCTTGCAAACAGGCTTCGTCAAGCCGACACCCATCATGCCCTCAGGCCATGGTTTGTGATTTGCGTCATTAACAAGGGACGCACAACGCAGATTGGACGTAGAACCTCTTCGTCCGAAAGCGCTTTTTGCATACAGCGGCCGACACGCCCTTCGTTATCGATACACTTACATGTCACATTCATGCGCTAGCATTTTCAAAATCGATACACGCAAAACACAGAGGTCATTTATGTTTAAACGCTTCCTTGCAGCAGTAGCTGCAACCGCATTTGCAAGTGCTGCTTTCGCCGCCGATGTTTCGGGAAAACTCATCCTCTACACGTCTCAACCAAACGCCGACGCACAGCAGACAGTCGACGCGTTCACCGCCAAGTATCCTGATGTAGAGGTCGAGTGGATCAGAGATGGGACGACAAAGGTCATGGCTAAACTCCGGGCGGAGTTCGAAGCGGGTGCTCCACAACCCGACGTCCTTCTGATCGCGGATATGGTCACCATGGAAGGGCTGGAGGCCGAAGGTCGGTTGATGCCGCATCCGGATGCTGATGTATCCGCCTATGACCCTGCTCTGATGGATGCCGAGAAGCACTACTTCTCGACGAAATTGATCACGACCGGAATCGTCTACAACACGTCTGCCCCGATGGTACCGACGTCTTATGCAGACCTTCTTGGCGAACATGCGAAAGATAAGCTGGCCATGCCATCGCCGCTGACCTCGGGTGCGGCGACCATCCATATGGCCGCCATCACCTCGCATCCCGATCTAGGGTGGGAGTTCTACGAAGAACTGGCCGAACAGGGCGCCAACCCGCAGGGTGGCAACGGCGGCACATATAAGGCCATTGCCGGTGGTGAGAAACTCTACGGATTTGTCGTCGACTTCCTGCCGATCCGGAACAAGCTCGCGGGTGCACCGGTAGAGTTCGTTTTCCCGGAAGAAGGCGTCTCGGCTGTGACTGAACCGGTCGCGATATTATCGACTGCGCAAAACCCAACTGCGGCGAAGGCCTTTGTCGACTTTCTGATCTCACCTGAGGGTCAGCAACTGGCCTCTGACATGGGTTATCTACCTGCTCATCCCGCGATCACACCGCCCGAAGGGTTCCCCGCACTCAGCGACATCAAGCTTCTCGATTTTGATCCGGCAGCCGCTCTTGCTAACGATCAGGCTAGCAAGGCGCGCTTCATCGATATCTTTGGCGGCTGATGCTGAAACGACATTTGGGCGGCGAGGGTTTCACCCTTGTCGCCCTCATTTTGATTTCCGCAACGCTTTTTGTCCTTCCACTCGGACTGCTGGCGCGAGTTGCGATTGGCGAGGGACTAACTGCCTTCTTGACCGCGCTTGATAGTCGGTCAGTGCCACGGGCCATATGGAATTCGTTTGAAAGCTCGGCACTGTCAGCTCTTATCGCGCTGGTCGGGGGAAGTGCTGCGGCGCTCATCCTTGGCCTGACCGATGTCCGGATGAAAGGCCCTTTCACCTTTCTGCTTCTCATCCCGATGATGGTTCCACCGCATGTTACGGCTATTGCTTGGGTGCAGGCGCTTCGTCCATCTTCAGCGTTGCTGCAGTCTCTTGGAATGGCACCCGAGATCGGCTCAACTCACCCGCTATATTCGCGCGAAGGCGTGATCTTCCTTCTCGGCCTTCAGCACGCACCACTTGTCTTTTTGGTTGTCCTGGCCGCGCTTCGAAGTTTGCCGCGCGAGATGTCGGACGCTGCTCGGGTTGCAGGATCTAAACCGGCGCGGATGCTGAGACGGATCATTTTGCCACTCCTCGCGCCGACGCTGATTGCCGGTTATGCGCTCGCCTTCGTTTCAGCACTTGGAAATTTTGGTATTCCTGCCTTGTTGGGTATTCCGGCGCGGTATACGACACTGCCTGTTTTGATCTGGCAGCGGCTCGCCAGCTTTGGTCCAACGGTTCTCACAGATATGGCCGTGATTGCCAGCTTGGTCGCTGTCATCGCCGTGGCTGCGGTCGTATTTCAAATGTGGCTATCCTCGCGGCAGCGAAACGCATTGATTGGACCACCACAGCCTCCGCTGGATATTCGGCTTGGCAAGATACGGCCGTGGGTCGAAACTGTATTGGCGTTCGTAATTCTGGCCACGCTTGTGTTGCCGATCACCGCGCTGTTTGCGACCGCCCTTGTCCCAACTTACGGTGTGCCGTTGACGTTTGACACGCTGACGTTCGCGAACTTTGCCGAGATTCTGTTTCGGCAATCCGTCACCGCGCGGGCATTTATTAATTCAACGATCGTTGCCGCTATCGCCGCTGCGATTATCGCCGTCCTCGCCATCTTCGTTGCACGCTATGCAGCCGCGCAAGACAGAAACGTAAGACGCGTCGGCAGGCTCATGACAGCGCTGGCCGAAATGACTTACGCCATTCCGGGGCTTGTAATTTCAGTCGCGTTCATTCTTGCTTTCATCAGACCGCTCCCTCTTATCGACATGTCGATATACAACACTCTGACGATCATCCTTCTCGCGTATTTGTGCGCGTTCTTTTCTATCGCACTCAAGCCAGTAACAGCGGCAACCTTGCAACTCGACCAAAGCCTCGACGAAGCTGCCCAAGTAGCGGGCGCGGGCTTCTATTGCCGAATGACGCGCATTACCATCCCGCTGATTGCCCCTGCTGCTGCCTCTGGCGCGATCCTCGTTTTTCTGACGGCCTATAACGAGGTCACCGTATCTGCTTTGCTATGGTCAAGCGGGAACGAGACCATCGGCACGACCATCTTTAACTATGAAGACGGCGGCTACACGACGTTGGCGTCTGCCATGGCAGCCGTGACGATCATCGCGACGATCCTGTTAATGGCGCTCCTTGACTGGGCCGGGCGGCGCGCACCGCCCGGTGTTGTTCCTTGGCGCCTTTAGTCGGGCAGGCCCCATCCACCTGCAAATCGCAACCCAACGGTATCTCCTGCCTGTGCGGGATGGGTGAGGTTCAGCAAGATCGGCGCATCCACGCCATCTATGAGCGCTTCCGCCTCCCAAAAGCCGCCACGATACTGTGCGGCGGAGATTTGTGCTGGAACGCCGTCCTCAGAAAGTGAGATCCGTTCTGGACGGATAAACACCTTGCCACTTGCAGGCCCGGAGACAGGAAACACCTGACCATGAAATGACGCCTCGTTGCCGCGAATGTCGGCATCAAGCACCGTGCCTCTTCCGATAAATCGCGCGACTTTCTCTGTCGCGGGCCGATCATAAATATCCTGCGGCGTACCAAGCTGGAGAAATCGACCCTGATCCATCACGGCCATCAGATCTGCAAGAGCCATCGCCTCACGTTGATCATGCGTGATATAGAGCGTCGTCACACGCGACCGATCATGGAAGGCCCGAAGCTCACCTTCCATCGCCCCGCGCAAATGCAGGTCGAGATTGGCCAACGGTTCGTCCATCAGAATTGTGCGTGCATCGCTCGCAAGGCACCGCGCCAACGCAACGCGCTGACGCTGCCCGCCTGACAATGCGTCCGGCCTGCGATCCGCGAATGCTGTCAGCGCGACCTTTTCAAGATGGCCCGCTGCATATTCCGCAGCTTGGCTCGCCGAAACCCCTTTTGCCTCATACGGAAATGCCACGTTCTGTGAAACAGTCAGGTGCGGCCAGAGCGCATAGGATTGAAAGACAACGCCAACCCTTCGGTCTTCAGGAGGCACGTTTAGATCCGCTCCATAGACTTCGTGATCCGAGAGTCTGATATGGCCCGCATCCGGTGTCTCCAGCCCAGCAATCAATCGAAGCAGGGTGCTCTTCCCACAGCCAGACGCCCCGACAACGCAAAAGAACGCACCTTGAGGCACTTCAAACGTCAGCTTGTCGATGGCCCTGTGGTTTGAAAAGGATTTCAGTAAGTTTTCGACGCGTATGCTCATCCAAATGCCAACTTTGGGTCTTAGCTAACTCGGTGCTCCATACTCTATCGTTAGCGGTGTTGCAGCTTCCGTGAAGCGTTCTTTTCATATTTCAGGAACTGGCTTAGGCACAAAATGTAACGGAGCCATCTCGTTGGCAGTATCCGCAGAACCAAACGACCCAAATTACAAATTCGACAAGATGAATGGATGTCCGCTTTGCGGACTGCGACCGCAGCATCCAGATCATCTGTCCAAAGTCCGCAATGGGCCGACTGCTACCCTTCTTGTACGAAGGTGATGTGCTAGAGCTAGAGGTATTTTCTTTAGGCAGGCGGTATCTCAACGAACGGTGTTCGACCTAAATTTTGGATTAAGTCTAGTACTCATCGGGATCATGTTTCTGTCGTGGTTTGTTTTGTGGTCTGGTTTTACAAAAGGAAATAGTAATTATTTTACAATAATTGCTTAGCCGGAAAAATAAGCGGATTTAGCCTCCGCCAGTATACCATTTTCGTATACGTGATTGGGCCGCCTTGAGTGGCCGTTTTGCTTTGTTTTATAGCGTTTTCTTCGGTGATCTGTATTGCGATGTACAAGAGGTTCGCAGCCTCTGCTCACCCATGCTGCGTCAACACGCGCTGCAGCTGCAAAAGGCGGATGTGTAATTGTCTTTTTGACTGAGAGCAGGCATTAGAGAGCGTTATGAGTACGAGAAGTGACATCAGAAAAGCCGTCTCTGCTGTCATGCTCCAGTCTGCGCGTTGCGAATGCCAACCCGTTTTATTCCACCATCATATGAATCTGGTCAATCAAGCCTGCCGGCAGAACGCTGCCATCAAAGTCGGCTGCGACTTTCTGACGGACCGAGGTGCGGAAGACTTCGATTTCCTCATCGCTTAGCTCGATAATCTCCATTCCGCGTTCGACAAGATCAGCTTCAAGCGTCTGTGTGAACGTGACCATTGTCTCCTCAGCGACAGCTTGCCCATGCTGAGCGGCTTCCATGACAGCGGCCTGGTCAGATTCTGACATACCTTGCCACGTCGCTTCGCGGATCAGAAAGGGCAGGGCGGACATCTGGTGGCCTGTTTTGATAAGATACTTCTGCACCTCGTAGAATTTCGCAGCATGGAGGACTGGGATGGGATTTTCCTGACCGTCCACGATCCCTTGACGGAGCGCTTGGAACGTCTCTGGCCATGCGACAGGTGTTGGTGCAGCGCCAAGCCCTGTAACCGTTGCAAGTGACATCGCATTGGGCACAGCACGCAGTTTCAGACCCGCCAGATCGGAAGGGCTGCGCACAGGCGTCTCCTTTGTGGTCACGTTACGCGTGCCGTAAAAGAAGGAGGATAGGATGCGCAGACCACCTTCTTGGAGCAGTGTATTCGCCCAGGCACCGCCCATGTCCGGACTATCGAGAACGGCACGCTGATGGGCCTGACTTTCGAACATGTAGCCGCCGGTGATTGTGGCGAACTCTGGCACGATGTCAGACAGCATGTTGAAAGGCGTGAAGGTCATATCGACCGCACCGGACTGGATTTGGGTAAAGAGCTTGCGGTTGTTGCCAAGCTGCCCCGCGGGGAACATCTTGACCTCAATCCGGCCCTCGCTCAGTTCAGCCAGCTTCTCAGTAAAGGCTTCGGCCGCAATGAAGGCAGGGTCGCCGTCACGCACGACATGAGCAAAACGTAGCGTTGTATCGGCAGCTGTGGCGATGTTTGGCAGCGCTAGGCTGGCAGCGATCAGGCCCGCAAAAAGGCGTCTGGTGACAGTCATAATTTTATCTCCCTTATGGTGGTTAAAAGCCCGCAGCACGGGGAATTGCGGTCACGATGGATGGCACGAAGGCCATAATGAGAAGTGAGATGATGAGTGGGCCGAGGAACGGCAGGACCGCCATGAAGACCCGACCTAATGCAAAGCCGGTAATGTCGCGCATCACGAAAAGCGACAGGCCGATGGGTGGGGTGAACTGGCCAATCATTATGTTGAAAACCATCACAACGCCGAAGTGGATCGGATCAAGGCCATAGGTGGTCTCGGCAATTGGGGCGAGCATTGGAGCAAGGATCAGCAGCGGGATTGCGTTTTCCAGCACGGCCCCGAGGATAAGGTTTACCACGATGCAGATCAGCAGGAACACAACCGGGGAGGTGATGTTGCCCTCAATCGCGGCAGCCAGCATTTGCGGCACTTCGCCAAAGGTCGACACCCAGCCGAAGAGAAACGCTGTGGCGACGATGAAGAGCAAGCGGGAGGAGGACAGGGCCACCTCATAGAGGACTTCGACGAAGGCCGGGGCGGTTAGGGTGCGGTAGACGATGGCGGAAATAAGGAGCGCCCAGAGGACGGCCACGGTTGCCGCTTCTGTTGGGGAAAACCATCCCATAGCCATGCCGCCCACAATGATGAACGGTGTGAACAACGGCGGTGCCGCGCGCAGGAACGAGATCCACAGCGCGCGCCATCCGGCCCAGACATCGACGCGGTAGCCGCGCGCGAGGCCCACGAAGAAGACGTAGACCATCAGGCTGAATGCAATGAGCAGGCCGGGGAGAATACCGCCAAGGAACAGTCCCGAGATCGAGGTGCCGGCTGCCACGCCGTAAAGCACCATTGGCAGGGAGGGCGGCAGGATCGGGCCGATGGCGGCCGAGGATAGTGTTACACCAATCGTGAAATCGGGATCATAACCTTTGCGGGTCATGGCTTTGTATTCGATCTCTCCCAATCCTGCGACATCTGCGAGGGTGGACCCGGACATGCCAGCGAAGACAAGGCTGGAGGTGACGTTGACATGGCCTAGCCCGCCCGGCACGCGGCCGACCAGATTACCGGTGAAATCAAAGATACGGTCAGAGATCCCGGAAGCCGTCATCAGCTTGCCTGCGAACATGAATAGCGGGATCGCGATCATGGTGAAGGAATTCAGAGATAAACCCAATTCATGGACCAGAAGCGACAAAGGCAAGTTATTGAAAACGATGTAGACCATCGAACAAAAGATCATCGCGTAGGCGATGGGAAAGCCCATGATGATGAAGAGGATTGAGGCGAAGATCAGGGTGACGGTGAACGGATCAGCAGTCATGACCATGCCTCTTGCAGGCGTACCCAATCGTTGCGCAGGACGATGACGCAAAGCACGATCGATGCGAGCGGAACGATGGCGATCAGTGAGTTGATTGGGATGCCAAGGGCAGGTGTGCGCTGGTAGCCGGTCTCGGCCAGAGTGTGCCAGCCGCCGATGACGATGGCGAGAAGACAGGCAAGAATTGCGATGTCGAAAAATGTATACAGGATCGCGACCGGCTTGGGTGGAAGCAGGTCTTCTAGAAGTTCAACGCGGATTTGCGAGCGTTTGCGTTCGACCGCGATGACGCCAAAGAAAGTCATCCAGATGACGAGTGCAGCGACCAGTTCTTCGGTCCATGACAGCGGGACCGTCAGTACGAAACGCACCACCACTTGCAGTGAACAGATGATGAAAAAGCCAAGCAGGAAAGTCATTGAGATCAGCAAATCTGGCTCTTTGAGAAGGCGGCGTAGCTTCATCCGATTGCCTCTTTGGCATTTTTCGCTGCGGCAAGCGCCCCTTCGCGCAAAAACAGGGCATCACTGCCAAAACTGAGAAGCTGGTAGCCAAGGGCCATCTTGGCGGTGGCGTCTTCCGGAGCGTTTGCAAGACCACCGAGGACCTTCCCGGCAGCCCGCGTGCGAGTTTCGATGCGTGCAATCGCGGCCTTAACTTCAGGGTGGCTCATGTCTTTCAGATGGCCTAGCCCGGCCGCCAGATCGACCGCCCCTATAAAGATCACGTCCAGGCCATCGACGCTTAGGATGTCGTCGAGATTTTCCAGCCCGGTGACTGTTTCGATGACAGCCATAGTTAACGGTGCGGCGCCTGTCGTGGCGCGATACCTCTCCCAATCGGTGCCATAGCGCGCTGCACGGCTGAGCCGCTGGATGCCGCGCGTCCCTTCCGGAACGTAGCGCGTTGCAGCGACCAAGTTGCGCGCCTGATCGCCAGTAGAGAGGTTGGAAATCGCGATGCCTTGAACGCCAGCGTCAAGCGCCAGTTTAATCTGCGAAGGGTGAGGGCTATCCAAGCGTACCACGACAGGAACATCCGCCGCACGCAGTTGATGGTAGAGCGTATCCAGTCCGCCCGGCGCATGTTCACGGTCCAGCAACAACACATCGAACCCGGCGGCCGAAAGAATTTCGGTGGTCACCGGACTGCCTAGAAACAGCCAGCTTGCTGACAGGGTGTGACCGTCGCTCAGGCGACTGCGCAGATCTTGGGATGTGTCCATGCAGTGATCTTGGGCGGAAGATTAAGACATTAGCAAAATCGAAATTTTTTTGTGCTACATAAGAAATTCTTTTGAAAAGACGGTCGCGCAGCGTATCGTGACGGCATGAACTTGAAGCATGTCGAAGCCTTTTATTGGTTGGCTCAGCTAGGCACTCATCAACGGGTTGCAGATAAACTGAATATCACGCAACCCGCTGTTACGGCGCGTATTTTTGCGTTAGAGAACTACCTGAACGCCAAGCTTGTTGATCGGAGTAAATCCCATTTCACTCTAACCGAACGGGGCCATGAAATGCAGGTGTACTCAGAGCGGCTGCTAGATCTGCGTGACACCATGATGCATCGGGCTGAGGAAGGTGGCGCACCTGTGCAAAAGGTCAGGGTGGCTGCGGTGTCGTTATCGGTAATGACATGGGTGCCCGACATGATGAGCCAACTGGCCAAAGAAATGCCGGGGACGCAATGTGATCTTATCAGTGCGTCAGATTTCCAACTTTCCCGGCATGTCGATGCAGCGGATGTCGATATCGCGTTTCTGTCAAATGCGCCGCCGAAGATGCAGATGTCCAATCTGTTCACGGTGAATTATGCAATTCGCTGGGTCTGCCACGCCGATCTTCTGGACCCATCGAAGCAAGTTTATACGGATCGCGACCTGGCTGCGATGCCGCTGATACATTATCCGCGCACCTCCCCGCTTTTTCCGCTCTCGGATGCACTGGTCGGCAAGGGATACAAGGCCGGACCGCGCCATACGGCGAATGCTGTTGGTACGATCGCAAAGATGATTAACGCCAAGCTTGGAATTGCTGCTATCCCGGCGGTTGTCGCAGCAGATGAGCTCGCGTCGGGTGCATTGAAAGTGATCCCCGTCAAGGTCACACCACGCGTTCTGAAGGTGCGCTGCGCTTATGCCAATATGGCCCGCGGTGAAATGGTTGACGAGCTTGTCAGGGTTAGTGCGAATGCCGCACGTGAGTGGTGCGTCAAGAACCCGGATTGGTGCGAGTATATCGAAGGTGAGTGAGCTTAGTACCCTTGGCCAACATGGGTCAGTGCGATCGGCGTGTCGCCAGCATCGAGGCAGCGGATATTGGCGGCGATCACCTCTCCTCCAGAAATCGGATCAATCAGGGACGCGATATGTGGGGTTATCAGAACATCTGGGTGGGTCCAGAAAGGATGCGATTCCGGCAAAGGCTCGGTATTGAAAACATCCAATGTGGCGCTCGCGATTTGACCGGATTTCAGCGCAGCCAGAAGGTCATCCTCGATCAGATGTGCACCGCGCGCTGCGTTGATGATCGAAGCGCCCTTTGGCATTTTCTCAAATGTCTTGGCCCGCAAGATACCGCTCGTGTCGGGAGTGAGTGGCAGCAAGCAGACAAGAATGTCGTTGCGCGCCAAAAACGTGTCGAGCTGTGCGGCGTCAAAACCTTCGATGCCATCGGGTGCGGCACCGCTGCGGGACCACCCCGCGACGTCAAAGCCAAGTGCCTTCACAGTTTGAGCGGCCTGGCGTCCCAAATGACCAAGACCAAGAAAGCCGATTTTGCGGTTCGGCGCAGTCGGCGTGACGATCTGGTGCCAGTCTTTGCGCCGTTGCGCTGCTTGTAAATCGGACAGTTGGCGGTGCAGACGCAAGACATGTAGCGCGATATACTCGCACATCCGTTGTGTCATGTCGGGGCCAATGGTTTTCACAACGGGAATATCCGTTGGATAGTGTGGGTCGGCCGCGATATGGTCGATGCCTGCGCCGATTGATATGGTCGCTTTGAGGTTTGCAAAGCGCGCAAGAAGTCCGGCGGGGGGCTGCCAGACGACGGCATAGATGACATCCTCAAGGCGGGTGATATTTGCCGCGGGTAGGATCTGATGCTCGGGCAGAAGCTTTCGCAGATGATCTGTCCACCAGATCAATTTTTCCGGGTTAGGAAGCGAGAGGGCAATGGTCATGCGCGGACATCCTTTTGCGAGGAAGCGACCTGATTATGAGTGAAAGGCGCTGGGCCGCTCGAGCCTCCGGAGGGTTGCGAGGGATCATTGACGCCGGACCACACCCCCCCTTCTGCTGCGACGGCAGATACGCAGGCATAAAGCTTGGGGAAGACCAGCCGTTGGGCAATTTCAAGTGTATGATCTTGTGCCAACGCGTTAAGAATGGCTTGCCCAAGGGCTGGATCGGCGCGCACGGACGCACGGTCTGAGGCGTCAAGGCGCGGGTGGTTCATGGCGTCCTCTAGCGACATGCCGAAGTCAAGCATCAGTGCTGTGACCTGTGCGACTGCTGGCATGATGTGATTGCCGCCGGACGCACCCAAGGCGAACGCTGCCCGTTCGTTGTGCGTCACAACGATCGGGCACATGTTGGAAGCGTTGATGCGTTTGCAGGGCGCCATGCTGGTTGGCCAATTGGGGCGTGGGTCGAAGTAACTGACCGCGTTGTTCATAAGCAATCCAGCGCGTGGAAGCGTTACGCCAGCGCCGAAACGGTTCAGCAAAGTATGGGTCAGCGCGACCATATTGCCGTCTTTGTCAGCCGTCGACAGATGCGAGGTGCAACTGCCTTTCTCGGTCTCGCGTCCGATCCGGACATTATGGGCACGGAACGCGGTGTTGAGGCCGTTTGCATAGTGCTGCCAAGTATCTGGCGTGGGCTTGGACGGTGGCGTTGGGATATGATTGGCGCTGTAGGCTAGGAAGTCGCTTAGCCGCGTGCCACCGCTGACATCGCCCATCACATGAGCTGTTGCACCGCGGTGCGCCTGCGTGTGAGCGGGTGCTTCAAGTACTTCATAAGCCGCCAGATCGTCGACGGCGATTGTGGCACCGCCTGCGTTAAGATCCGCGACGATGTCTTTGGCGAGATCGCCCTGATAGAACGCTTCGGCGCCGCCTTCAGCGTAGCGGGTCAGTGTCTGGGCAAGGCCAGGGATCATCATCGATGCTTCAGGGGCAATTGGGTGGCCGTCAGGCATATAAACAGTGCGAGAGATGGGATCCTTGGTAAGCACCGAGCTTGCCAAGGCGACTTGCAGCGTGGTGAACCATGTTGCCTCAACGCCGCCTTGGGCCAGCGCGATGGCGGGGGCTGCGACTGTCGAAAGCGGCAGTGTCCCCCACTTGCGCAGCGCGTGCTCAAACCCCGCGGCGGCACCGGGAACGGTGATTGCTCGGTAGCCTTCGATATTGGCGTTGCCTTTGACAGTCGGAAATCCCATCAAAGTTTGCGGCAGGTCAGGATCAACAGGATAGTCAGCAAAGTTGGTTGCCTTTGCCAGTACGCCTTGGAAGTCGAGCGTGACAGCTCGCTTTTCGGAAGCCAGCCAGATGACCATCAGACCACTACCACCCAAGCCGCACATCCACGGCTCGACAACACCAAGTGCAAGACCTGCCGCGATGGCCGCATCCACAGCGTTCCCGCCCTGATCCAGCATTGCAGCCCCAGCGCGCGCGGCAAGGATGCTTTGAGCGCTGACCATTCCGTCTGGATGGCGCGTGGCGGCTTTGCTGACACGCCAGTGTTCGGTGTCGTGGTTCATAAGGCCTCCGGTGAGGAGATTGGAAGAATATGTGGATTGAACAGGCCGTCAGGATCGAGATGCCGCCTTAGTCCAAAGATCAGGTGATCGGCGGCTTCGGAGAGGCCGTCGCGGAGTAATTTGCCTTTCAAGCGTCCAATCCCGTGTTCGGCAGCCAGCGACCCTTGGTGCCTGCGCACATGATCGTAGACAATTTGAGTGATCCGCGCGCGGTTGTGCCCTGTCCCGGTCGAGATGTTGAAATGAACATTACCATCTCCTGCGTGCCCAAACGGGTTGATAACGAGGTCGGGTTGATCGGCGACAAGCGCAGCCGTTGTCTGTTCGATAAAAACAGCCAACTGCGAGATTGGTACAGCGACATCGTGCTTGATTTGTGGACCATGAAGGCGCTGGCCGTCGACGAGGGCTTCGCGCAAAAGCCAGAACGCTTCGGCCTGAGAAAGGCTAGAGGCGAGGTGCCCGTCGGTGACATGACCCGCCTCTAACGCAGCTTCAAAGAGGGATAGTAGCTGTGCATTCGTCTCCTCGGCATGGTGTCCAGTCAGTTCGATAAGGACGCTCCAGTCTGGTGTTTGGGCAAACGGAACTTGAACTGAGGAGACATACTTTTGAGCAAGTACGATGCCGCTTTTTGACATGAACTCAATCCTTTCAACTGCGGGGCCGAAGGACTTGGCGAGGCGTACGAGTTGGGGTAGTGCCGTCAGATCAGAAAGCGCAAGCAGGGCCGTCGCAGTCGCGGCAGGGCGTGGATGCAGCGCAATGGTCGCAGCGGTAATCAAGCCAAACGCACCCTCTGAGCCAATAAACAAATGAGACATATCTGGACCAAAGTTGTTTTTGCGCAATCCGCCGGCGTTTGGGTAGATCGTGCCATCAGGCAAGACGGCTTCTATCCCCAAAACCTGCGCACGCATCATGCCAAACCGCATCGCATGACTGCCACCGGCATTCGTCGCGATCAGGCCGCCAATCTGGGCGGTGCCTTCTGAGCCAAGTCTCAGTCCGATACGAAGGTCTTCTCCCGCTGCCAGTGCTTCGGCCGTGGCAAGAGGAGTGCCAGCACCCACGGTAAGGGTTGCTTCACTGGCATCGACGATTTGTGGGCCATTTAAACGTTGAGTTTGAAGTAGGATACCGGCTTTGTTCTGATCCGGAACAGAGCCCCCCACCAGACCAGTATTTCCGCCTTGTAACGTCAGCGGTACGTGGGCGGCGCGGCAAAGCTTGATTGTCTCAGCGGCTTCATCGGTTGTTGCTGGACGCGCGATGGCTTGCGCGCGGCCGTGCCACTCACCCCGCCAATCGGTCAGATGAGGCGCGATAGCCGCCTGATCGGTCAAAAGACCCGTTTTGCCCAGAACCGAGTTGAGAGAAGAGAGCAGATCGCCCATGGATCAGCGCTCGGCAGTTGCCATCAACCGCGTCTCGACCTTGGCGCTTGCACCTGTGATCGCGCCCAGCTTCTCACCTGATTTCTGGCGTTTCGTATTGGCAATGCCTCGCTCGGTTTTGACTTCCGCGGTCGTAAGCACATCGTTCAAATCATCCAGGTCGATAAACAAGACCCCGCTTTCGTCGGCCAGGACAGCATAGCCCGGCAGAACCGCCGCACCCGCGCAGCAGATAGGAATGTTAAAGCCACCACCTATGTCGTAAAGCCGGGTCGTGATCGGAGAGGCTCCGCGCGACCATAGCGGAAAGTCATGCTCTGCAATTTCGGATGTGTCGGTATGCGCCCCGTCGACGACGGCTCCGACAAAGCCCTGTTGTTTGCTTGCCAACGCCACACCACCGCCAAAGCAGGCATGGCGCGTATCACCCAGCCGGTCGATTACAAGGAAATCACCCGGACGAAGCTGCGCGATGACGTGGTGCAGCAGGGTCGAATCTTGCCCAGGCAGGGCAAGCGTCACAGCGGTCCCAACAACCGATTTGCCGGGCAGCACAGATTGCAATGCTGGATCTGCAAAACCGAACTGATAGGTGTGACCAATCGTGGCCGTTTCCATGCGAGACAGGCGATCAAGTGAGGCCGGGTCCACGGCGGGGGGCAGAGGGCGCATTTTATACATCTGAGGCCTTTCCGATCAGTTTAGGATTGTGGTGTCAGGCCCAAGGATCAGGTTGGGCAGGAAGGTCGAAAGCGCCGGGATATAGGCCAGCATGATAAGCACGACGATCAATGGGATTAGCAAGGGCAAGGTTGCCAGCGCGACCTTGTCGAACTTAACGCGGCCCACTTCGGAGACGATGTAAAGCCCGATGCCCATGGGCGGTGTTGCGATCCCGATCAGCAGGGCAAGCTGTAGCACGATGCCGAAATGCACGCGATCAATGCCGTAAAGATCAACCAACGGCAGCAGTGTCGGCACAAGGATCAGTTTGGCGGGGACACCTTCGACGACACAGCCGATCAGCAACACGAAGACCATCATCAGCGCAAGGAACACCGCCTTGCTTTCGGTGAAACTGAAAACCCAATCGGCGACACCCTGCGGGACTTGCTCAATAGCCAGGAGCCAGCCCATCGCGATAGAGAAACCGATGATAACCATGATGACAGAGGTCATCATCGCGGTCTCGTTCAATGCTTTGATGAAGGTCGTCCATGTCAGTTCACGATACCAAATACCAAGGCCGATACAGTAAATACACGCCAGAACGCCAGCCTCGGTCGCGGTGACAAAACCCGACAGGATGCAGCCCAGAATGATCGCTGGTGCAAGCAGCGCCAGAAAGCCATCGACGCCGGTGCGGGTCACCTCACGGACAGGTGCGCGGGGTTGAGTGGGAAACTTTCTGAAAATCGCGATCGCCCGCACCCAGAGCATAAGTGCGAGACCGACAAGCACGCCTGGCACCACACCCGCAAGAAACATCCGGTCTATGCTTTGCTGCGCAAGAAAGGCATAGATCACCAAGCCGATGGAGGGTGGGATCAGCGGCCCGATCACCGCCGAAGCCACGGTGATTGCAGCGGCAAATTCGGGTTTATATCCCCGCTCGCGCATCGCTTTGATCTCAATCGCGCCAAGCCCCGCACAATCCGCGACAGCTGCGCCGGAGATACCTGCAAAGATCATCGAAGACAGCACGTTGACTTGGGCCAGGCCCGCCTTGAAGTGGCCCACCAAAGCATTGGCAAAGTTGAAAATGCGGTCGGTGACGCCTGCGGCGTTCATCAGGTTTCCGGCCATGATGAAAAATGGCACCGCGGTGAGCGAGGCCTTGTCGACACCTTCAAGGATCTGCTGAGGGATGACCTGCATCGCGTTCGAAAAATCAGACGTGAGGAAAGCGGCGACGACGGCGGCTCCAATCGCGAAGCTGACGGGAACGCGCAACAGGATGAGCGCGATGAAAACAGTGAAAAGAAGGATAGCCACGGGTCAGGCGTCTCCGACTTCGCCGGGCAAATGATCTGTACCGCGCTCAGGCAATCCGAGGAACATCTTTACGATATCGACGAGCAGGGCGGCGGTGATGCAAATGCACGATAAAAGCAGAGGGAGAGAAAGAAGACGCCGCTTTGCTTCCCCGCCCCAGGGCAGAACAGCGCCGTCGATGCTGCCGGATTGACGTGCGACGATTGCTGGCAGTTCCAGCAGCAGCCAATAGAGCACGAACAAGACGACGACTTGGCCTACGATGCGGGTAACTAGCATCCCGGTGTCGCCAAAAAGGCGGGCGACAAAGTCGATCCGGATGTCGCGGCCAAAGATCATTGCAGGGAAGAAGCCGAAGAAGCTGAGCCAGACGAACAGTACCATGACCCAAGGGAATATCCAGTAAAAGTTGAGACCCAAGGGTCGCAACAGGATGGTCGCAGCGGTCAGCACCAGCATTGCAAGCAGACAGAACGAACACATCCACGAGAACCCTCGCCCGATCCTCAAAAGAATGGCATCAGCAACTGTGATGGCTTTTGGAGCCGGGCGAGAGAGGTTGGTCATTGACGCGCAGCCTCAACGGCAGCGCGGAAGCCGTCGGGCAACTCGCCCTTGGCTTCAAGATCGTCATAAAATTCAGTCATGCGGGCAACGAATGGTGCGGTGTCAAGTTCGGTATAGGTGATCCCTGCTTCAGTCATCCGCGCCATACTGTCATCTGTGGCTTGGTTCATCAGATCTACCGAAAGTGCACCTGCTTCGTCATAGGCCCGCATCAAAGCGTTACGTTGTTGGTCATCCAAGGCCGCAAGCGCTTCGGCATTCACCATCAGGCCGATGGATTGGTGATATTCATCGGTGCGCGCGATGTGCGAAGCGACTTCATTAAAGCGCATGGACTCGACAAGTGCGATGGGACTGTTCACGGCGCTGATGAGGCCCGTGTCGATGCTTTGATAGACATCTGTCCATGGCAATGTGATAACCTCGGCGCCCAGATGGGACCAAGTTGCGATGGCCAGTTGATTGGGATGCATCCGCAGCTTCAATCCGTCGATATCATCAAGGCCCTGCACCTTGGGGCCGGACACCATCACACGGTAGGGGCCGCGCAGGATTTTTGTTGGATCGCCAAGAACCGTGACACCTGCGGCGTCCTCGACCTGCTGAAACCACGCCCGGCCCATTTCGCCATTCACAAAGCGTGACCAGTGTGCGCGGTCGTCAAACATGAAAGCGGCGTTGAACCATGAGGTTTCCGGCACCCATTTCTTTAGAAAGCCAAAGCCTTCGGCATAGATCTGGACGACATTGCTTTGAAGCTGCTCAAGAACGGCATCTTCCTTGCCCAACTGCTCATTCGGAAAAACCTGAATTTCGAGTGTTCCGTTTGAGTACTCAGCGGTTTTGTCTGCAATCGCCTGAAAGACTTGTCCTTCCGGGCTATCGACAGGCATTTTTGTCGCCATGCGCCACGTTTCGGCAAATACGGATTGTGCGAGCAGCGACACGGCCATGGTGATCGCTGTCAGCTTGAATGCATGTGTCATAAGTCACTCCCTAGGATGTGCATTCTTGAAATGAAGCATAGAAAGCGGGTTCCGCTCCAATTATAATTTATTTTGTGTATTATCGATTTTTTTTATAAGATTAGCATGCTATGATCTGCTTGCCCGCGTCTTCACTAGAAGAAGATAATTTGAGAGAGCTGGATCGGTCTTTTTCGTATCGTGCTATGTTGACAGGTTTCGGTGATGTCCGGCTAAAGCAAGCTGCGCCGCAGCGTCTTGTCACTCGGAGAATGAATGCTGGTTCTGAGATCGTAGGCGAATTGCTTGGCAGAAAAGAGACGTTTGATGGGGCATAAATCCGATGGTGGCTTTGAGCCCACAGTGCAGGATGCCGCGTTCTGCAAATAGCCGCTTGCTGGCTCTAATGCTATTTCATGGCTAGCGTTTCGATGTAGCCCAGCTAGGCTCATCTCGCACGAGTGGGGATTTGTTTTGAACAACTTACAGCCATATAAACCGCGTCCAGTTCTGAGCCTTCCACGCGCTGAAAGCAGTGGGTGGCATTTGAAGAGATATGCTATTCTTGCCGACGGAAAATTGTTTGATGACGCTGTCGTCACTGCTGCTAAGGAGGAAGCTTTCCGGCGACTGCCAGAGGCCGGGTCATTAGACGATGAATCAGGAAATCACGGCGTTGCTTTTCAGGTTGTTCATTTTGCAGAGGTAGCTGTCGTCTCTCCCGTATTCTATTGGCAATGGGGCAGCGTGTTGGCCCATATCGACCAGATGAGAGCAAGTTGGGACGCACCCACCCATTTCGGAGATGGGGTCAAAGAAGTGGTTGGATGCATCTGGGAGATGAACATCGTCCAATTCGAATTGGATGCTTGGGCAACGCAACTCTTGAATGGCAGAAAATCGACAGAGGATGGGTTGCGGGTATATCTTCAGCAACAAGCGACATCTGAAGCCATACATACTTAAGTGAACCTAAGCGGCTATTGGCGCGCGCGCAGCGAAAGGCAGCAACGTCCGGGTTTTGAGAGTTTAGCGGCTCGAGATTTCGTGATTGCAGCGGATGTCCGCAAAGCAGGCTGCAGTCACAGCGTATTTGCTAAACGGTCAAGGTCGGCTTTGGGCTGTTTCCCTGTCTGGGTCACAATACCCGGTGGTCCAACATGCTGTGCTCGAACTAATGGCGGCAGTAGAGCCCACAGCGGAAGTCGCAAAAACGTGCTGCGTGCGCGGAGAGCAAATTCCGCGGCGCTCGCAATTCGGTATTTCCGCAAACCAGCGTGAAGACCGGCCATTTGAAAACTGGCAGGTAAGATCTTTTGGTAAGTGACAAATCGCGGACCAAACTGACCTTGAGTTTTCGAACAATTACCATCGAGATTGTCTTCACAGCCGGACCGCAGCTCTTGTTGCGATTTGGCACGAGGCTTTGAAGCGGTAGGCCTCCGGAAATGCTCCGATCTGAACTGAAGTCGCGCTGTCACCATCTGCCGTTCATGACAATGTATCCGCCCCATGTCAGAGCATTCGTTTCTAGGTGCGTTTGATTTGCGCTATAACGAAAGAGAACTCGGCAAAGATTATGGAAACTAGGAAAGCTCAAACTCAATTCTCTATTTCGTCTAAGGTTACACGTGATAGCGAGCGACGCCTTTATGGATTTCCAGAATGGACCCTTGGGACGGAGCCATATCGCTGGATAGTTCGGAGCCGCAGAGAAGGGCGCGCATCGCCACGAGCGCAATCTTGTGTGAAAAAATGATGGTCGGAGCTTTGAGACTTTCCAACAGTTCGGTAAGTCGGTTTGAAAGCTCCGTTAATCCTTCCCCGGCAGGTGCATTAATATAGGTGTCAAAATCTTCGTTCAGTCGCGCCGCTAAATCTGGATCAGAGACAAGCCGATCTTCGTAACAGGTTCCCTCCCATCTGCCGCAACCAATCTCTATCAAACGCCCATCTGTCAGGAATTCCTCGTTGCCAAGCGCCAGACGGGCCGTTTGCTGCGAGACCGCTGTCTAACGTCAGCGCCAATGGGACATTTTAGGGCGATTTGATAAGAGAGGGTTTCTGGCACATCGTAACTACCAAGGAGGGTAGATGAGACAGAAACCCGGAACCAAGCAGAGCCACGGTGAAAAGGTCGTAAAAGACATCCGCCGTGCTACCCGCAAGCAATATTCGGCGGAAGAGAAGATCAGGATCGTCCTGGACGGCCTGAAGGGCGAGGATAGCATTGCGGAGCTGTGCCGCCGTGAGGGTATAGCTCAGAGCCTGTATTACAGCCGGTCGAAGGAATTCCTTGAAGCGGGCAAGAAGCGCCTGGCAGGCGACACGGCACGTGCAGCGACGCCAAGCGAGGTCAAGGATCTGCGCCGTGAGGCACGTGATCTGAAGGAGGTCGTGGCAGAACAGACCCTTGAACTGCGGCTGCTCAAAAAAAGCATGCTCGGGGATGGGGGCGACGACGAATGAGATACCCTGCATCCGAGAAGCTGGAGATCATCCGACTGGTCGAGCGGTCGCACCTGCCGACCAAGCGCACACTGGACAAGCTGGGCATTCCCAGGACCACGTTCTACCGCTGGTATGATCGGTATCAGACCGGCGGTCCCGAAGCGCTTGAGGATCGTAGCCCCAAACCCTCACGAGTCTGGAACCGCATTCCTGAGCCGGTTCGCGAGAAGATCAAGAACTTGGCCCTGAAGGAAAGCGATCTGTCGCCACGCGGGCTGGCCGTGCGCTTCACTGACACGGAAAGGTATTTTGTGTCAGAGGCTTCAGTCTATCGTATCCTCAAATCCTATGACCTGATCACCAGTCCGACATACGTCGTTCTGTCCGCTGCTGATAAGCTCAAGGACAAGACTTCGCGGCCGAACGAGTTGTGGCAGACCGACTTCACCTATCTCAAGGTCATCAGCTGGGGCTGGTTCTACCTGTCAACGATCTTGGACGATTACAGCCGATACATCATCGCTTGGAAACTCTGCACGACGATGAAAGCCGAGGATGTGACTGACACGCTCGACCTCGCGCTGCAGGCTTCAGGGTGTGATCAGGCAACCGTTCTACACAAACCACGTTTACTGTCGGACAACGGCGCCAATTACATCTCGGGCGAACTGGCTGACTGGCTGGAAGATCAGCAGATGGACCACGTGCGTGGCGCTCCATATCACCCGCAAACACAGGGCAAGATCGAACGCTGGCATCAGATCCTGAAGAACCGCATCCTGCTGGAAAACCACTACCTGCCCGGTGATCTCAGGCAGAAGATCGACGCCTTCGTCGACACTAAAATCATCGGCGCTACCACGAGAGCCTGCAGAACCTCACCCCAGCCGATGTCTACTGCGGGCGCGGCCAAGCTATCCTGAAACAACGAGAAAGGATCAAACGAAAGACAATCGAAACGCGGCGCTTGCTTCACCGCAAATCAGCCGCATAATCAAACCAAACAGACGCGCCAGACCCTCTCTTAGATTACATCGCCATCTGTTCCAAAATCCCTGACGACGGATAGACAGCTGGTTGGAGAAGTCGGTGCCATAGACAGCCGAACTCAGCCCTGCGCTGATGACATTGTCGAGGCCGCCCTCAAGCAAGTTTGACAGGGTAAGACCGTTGCCGTCGACCTTGCCAAAACCGAGCAGTGGGTTCGCGCCAACCTCTCCGAGATCAATTCCCAGATCGTCGATATTGATACCAGCGGTCAGACCCGCGCTGACGCCGGAGAACACAGCGCTTTCGAGGATGGTCGAGAGATTGGAAAGGGCTCAGCGGACCGTGTTTTCAGTGACGAAAGCCATCCCCTACAGCCTCGTCGACAATCCCCACTTCGGCAAAAGCTATGCCGTCAATCTCAACCATGCTCACGAAGAGCTGCAAGATTTGATCGAACGTGTGACGATTGAGTTGGAGCTGATCAACGTGGCACAAGAGTTGGAACGGTGACTTTAGGAACCGATCCATTTGCCATCTTCATCCCTCCAAACAATCGGTGGAATTTCGAAAAAAAACATATTCAGATCAATATCATCGAACTCTGCAGCATGTTTCGGCCAGAGTTTTTGTAGATAGTCCAAGATCACGTCATTTGGGACCAACCAGTGAGCTTCAGTATCCGAAGCATTCTTCTTTGGTGGTGCTCGATCAGCAATAAAATAGACGTCTTCATTGGGCTTTACAAAGCGTATGGCTCCTTCTGTCAATAGTCTTTCAATCAAGTAGAAAAACGCTTCCTTTTGATCCGAAAAATCATCTAAGCCACTGTAACGGAGCCATAAAGAGTTAGACCACAACCCAAAACAATCAGACAGAATTTGTGGGTAAGTTTCGTCAACAGCAGCTTTGACGCGATGATTAGGCATGGTTCTACTCAAACTTTAGCTCTCGCCTCGTTCCACCACCGGCTGGCGCTGGAATGTCGATGGTCCATCTGCCTGTACCAGATGACGAGAAGTTTCGGAGATTAAAGTTCCCATCCGGTGTGGTCACTGTGTAGATTTCTCGGCCATCGCTCAAAACTCGTGTTGGTGAGCTCGGTATGGCTTGGCCTGTCAGGTCGCCGAAGTAACTACGAACTTGAGTATCACTTACACCACTGAATACACGTGCACTGCCTGTAGTTCCGTCATGCAAAACGGTTCTGTAACCGATCTGAATACCGTTGCGAGGATGACTGTTGTTGAACAGTTCGGCGAGTTCTACCCGACGGTCTGGCGTGGATCTTCCAACGACACCACCCGCCGCCGCCTGAAATCCATCCCCCTTCCGCGTCACGCGCAGCAGTTTCCCACCGACCTTCGCAACGACCACCCCCGCACCCACGGAAACAACCCCGACCCCAGCCTCGACCAATGTCTGCCGACACGCATCAAGCGTCATGCCCCCGGCGCAACCTGCGAGTGCCACAGCGCTGTCGTAAGCGCCCAAGGTCATCAGATTGGCGAGACCTTCGGCTTGAGCTTTGCCCAAACAACTGGCGTCCTCAGCAGCGCAATGCGCGGCGATCCCGCTGAGCGCACGAGCATCGCGCCGCGCCTCGGCCCAGATGGCACCTTTCGTCGTGGCGTTCGCGCCAAACCCGATCCCATAGTCGCCAAAACCTGCATCATAGAGCGTCTCTTGCAGCAGATCGGGCGTGATCGTCTCGGCCTGCGCCGCGTTGATGCAGGCCATATTGCCCATGCAATTGGCAACAAGCGCCGCATCGCGGGTGTTGGACAGCTCTTGGAACGCCCGCTGGATATCGCGCAGATTGTCTTGCGGACAGGCCCCGACATGACCCACTTCGCAATGGCAGGCAGCTTGAAGGGATACTAGGTCGCGCTGCTACAAGTGACCAAAACCACCACTGAAACATTCATCGGCAATCCGCATTTTGGCAAAAGCTATGCCGTCAATCTCAACCACGCCCACGAAGAGCTGCAAGATTTGGTTGAACAGGTGTCTGTGCAGCTGGATATCGGGTGCGTGGTCGAGAATTTGGAGCGGTGATTAGCGCGCCTTAGACAGTGCCATTCATAGAGAAACGGTCACCTAAATCATTGACCCAAAGTCCGTTGTCATATTTTTCAGGAAAATCTGGATAACAAGCGATTATGCCAAAGATGAACTCTTCAAAAACTAGATCCAGCTTTTTCACAATCCTATAGTTATCGACCTGCACCACAGCGTTGTTGTCGCCACTGTCGAATCCATAGCAAATTCCTGTGCTTTCAACACCAAAAATCAATACATCTCCGAGTGCGCCATGCTCAAAAATCATCGTATCTTGGAAGTAATCTTTTTCTGCACTGCGAAGCTGTTCTAATACTTCAAAGTGTGCAGGAAAATTGGCTGGCTCGTTTGGTGCTTTGATCTTTCCGGCACCAAAATTCTTCAAAAATTTTCTATAAGCATCGGGCAAACAAGAACCAATACTACAGGCCTTTTCCACCGCTTCATCACTCAACGGTGCCAAGCCTGCAATCAATGCTTGCTGATCTGTGGGTAAATCATTTTCATCACTAAACATTCATCACCTATTGCCTTGGAACTGGCGTTGGAAAGACGCCTTGGGTTGGACTACCAGTGCCATGTATGCCGCCTTGATGCTCACTTGGTAACGCTGGATGAGCGTTCCACCACTGATTTGGTCCGCCATATCTTTGTGTAATAACATGGTGAAGCTGAGCACCTTCCGGCCAACTTTGCCCAGTATTCGCCTCCCAGTCTTGTATCATTTGCGTTCTATTTCGACGGTATTCTCGTTGCAAGTTTGCATAATCGGCATCCGAAACTGGATTTCGATGATCGACATCCCGCAGTTGATTTGCCAGCTGGCTACGCTGGTTTGAAGGAATAGGAACACCAGTGGCATTCTCAATATCTCTCGCAATAGCACGGGCATCACTCGAAACTTGGGTCCATGGTGAACGTCCACTATTTGTAGCTCTCACCCGCAACTTTGCAGCGATCTTTGGCCCGGCCCCAGCGGGAACCACGATGCTGACAAAAACCGCACCACCCTTAATCACATCACGCGTCTCAAGGGGCAGTTCATTCCACGTGCCGCTGATGGTGTTGCCTGTTGCCTCATCGACATAGCTGAAGCCGAGATTGGCCAATTCACCGGCGGCCTCGGCGGCTTCAAGCGTGGCGGCTGTCAGCTCAGGAAACTCGCGGGAAGAGAAAGCGAGTGCCTCCTCAAAACCCTGAGCCGCCAGCACTTGCAATGCGCTTTCGCCGCGCCCCAGAACCCGAAGGCCCTCGACCGGATTGCCACCCCCCTCATACGCCGTGTAGGCCGCCACAGCCGCCGCGATGATGAGCGGGAGGAAGTTATTGTCATAATCCAGAAGGGCGGCATCAGCGGTGGCAAAGACGTTCTCTGGATCGCCACCCGACGCGAAGTATCCGGCAACGGCCGCGACCAATTCCAAGCGCTTCCGGTAGCCTGCCAAATCATAAACAGCCACTCAGGCAGCAAATTCTGCGCCATCCCTGTGCCTAGATATGTCGAACGAGAGACAGAAGCGGCGGAGTGAGAGCAATGTTCAAAACTCAATAAACGGGAACGTCTCACGGAAGCGTTTTTCGATGTGTAGATTTCGCGCAAGGGCTTCAAAGGCTGCATCACGCTCAATGTAAACATCATACCTCAGTGGACGATCACAATGCCCTCGCTTGTAGGCTATCCCCGTGACAGCATCGCTCTCAGCATCACTTAAATCACTCGATGTAAAAAAACCAATTGGCCCATTAGCTCCACGGAACATTTCTCTAAGGTCCTCAGTATCCAGCAGATCAAAGACATACGTGGGAATGTCATCGATACTCTCGATCACATGGTACAACCATTGACGAAGTTCATCCTGACTGATCGCACCCGACATCAAACAATTTTCAACGAACGCAATATCTGCACTATCGTTTTTTGTCAGCCGAAGATTGGCGCTCATTATTGCCCTCCAGACATAGCTTCACCACCGATATGTCCCGTCCGTCTATGAATATTTTCACGAACCAACTGCATTCTCCCTTGGTCTTGGTGATGATGCCATGTGAAGTCAGGAATCTTGGCATTCCCGCTTTGGATGGCACTCAATTGAGCACCGTTGAATTGTGACCGCAGTTGGGGATTCGCCAAAATCTGGCTTCTCAAGTCTCTCGTCGCCATGCGCATCTGCGTCTGGTAGTTGGCGTTTTGGAAATCAACCCCCGTAAATCGGGTGTCATACGCAGAGTAGTTATCAAATATTGGGAAACCTCTCTGATCAAATACAACGCCCGTCTCGGGATGGCGCTGACCGGCCAGTTGCACATTCTTGGCGCTATACGGTGGTACAGTCGTCGAGGTCACATTGCCACTATAGAAGTCATCATAGTTCTGACGCCACTTTTGCGGATCATAGAACCCGTCCGCTCCCCTATTCGAAGTCCCCACCAGTCCAAACTTCGCATTCAGATCGGCCAGCGTTTTGTCGAGGCCCAGTCGCTTTGCCACCGCGACCGAGAAATCGCCCGCGATGCTTGCGATCCGCAGACCCTCGACTACCTTGCCCGCCGTCACTTCAAAGGCAATCGTGATGCCAACCGCTGCGGCCGCCTCTTGCAGCTCTTGCGCCTCCGCCGCGCTGAGCGTGCCATCCGCCGACATCCGGTCAAACATCGCGTCCAATGCAA
The DNA here is from genome assembly GCA_937883775.1 of uncultured Paracoccaceae bacterium. Taxonomy (GTDB): domain Bacteria; phylum Pseudomonadota; class Alphaproteobacteria; order Rhodobacterales; family Rhodobacteraceae; genus JAHTBL01. The sequence continues at coordinate 47,390 of CAKZXZ010000010.1, read as the reverse complement.
CGCCCGCCTCGGCAACCTCATAGACGCTCCAGGCAAACAGACCGCCGCGGACGACCAGCCAGACCCAGTTGTTATCAACATCCAGCTCGGCGGCGCGCACCGCGGCATTCACATTCACCGCCTCGCCGCCGGAGGCAAAGTAGCCGGCAAGTGCTGCGACCAACTCGATATCCTGCTCAAGCCGCGTGAGATCATCGCCGGTCAGGGGGCCGTTCTTCCCGGCCTGCGCGGTCATCAGCTCCGTGACGAGGCTGCCTAGCGCGCCCGCACCACAACTGGCCCCTTTGGCCTCGGCGGCGATGCAATTGATCGTGGCTTTGGCGACGAGCTTTTCGAGGCTGGAGCGGTCATGCCCGTAGACATCCGCAACCTCCTCAATGGCCCCGCCCGCGATTCCGTCCGCGACATAGGTGACCACGGAGGACAGCAGGCCCTCGCCGAAATCCGTGCCATAGACGGCAGAGCTGAGACCAGACGTGATGACACCATCCAGCGTGCTGTCCAGCAGCCCTTCGATCGTAAACTGACCGCTGCCAAAGCCGGCGATGATGTCGCCACCAGATCTGCCTAGCTCAATGCCAAGATCCTCAATATTGATACCGGACGTTAGCCCCGCCGTCGCGCCGGAGAACACAGCGCTTTCGAGGATATCGGCGACATCGAAATTGCCAGAGACGACCGCATCCAGCGTGTCGAGCGCAAGGCTGGACGCAAAGGCTGTGGAGGCTGCTCCAAGGGCGCTACCTTGGGCAACGGACACGATACCGCTGGCGTTTACAGTAAAGGCCGTGGAGACCGCTCCGGGGCTGACGGTACCCAACAAAGACGCCCCCATCTGTGCCCCAACCCCGGTTGAGGACAATGCGACAGCCACAAGGGCTTTGAAGGCTGGGCTGAGCGTGGTTTCTTTCTCGTAGAAGTACTCATCTGCCAGTTCTTGGTTCAGCAAGCTCAACCCCTGCAGGGCGAGAAGCTCTTGCGGATAGACGTCCTCTGGTCGCGGCGCATCGGTGCCTTCCAGCGCGTAGAGGACCAGTTCGGTGCGGCCGCCTACGTCCAGATCAAGCGCGCCGCCTGCCAAAAGAGAGGTCAGGGCAACGGCTTCGCGGAAACTGCGTTCGGTGATCGTGGTCGACACGACGAGGCCGCTATTGTTGCTATATCGGTCTTTGCGGGTGCTGCTGAGCGCGCCTTGCACCGACAGATCGCCCCCTGTACGGATGCTTAGGCGTTGCCCGGCCTCCAATTGCGCGCCGATCAGCGTTGTATTTGCACCGGAGACAACTGACAGATCGAGCGCAGCCAAGGCATCGGTTCCGCTGCCAATCTGATCGATGCGGGTCTTGTGATCGGTGCCCCCAAGCAGACCGCCAAGGATGCTCTTCTTAACGGTTTTGCTGCGCTGGCGTGTATCGGTGTAGCTGCCGACAAGAACATCGCCCTGGGTCGCGGTCAGCGCAACATCGCCACCACGCGCGTTAAAGCGAGACCCGGCGGTGGTCAGATCACCAGTATCGGCCTGTAGCGCGATATCGCCACCAGAAGTGATCGAGACACCCCGATTGGTGATGTTGAGATAGGACTCGGTGGTGGTCTTGCTGCTAAGAAAGCCGCTTTTCTTGGAACGAGACGAACCCTGTTCAACATCCTGCGCGGCGGCCAGAACCAGATCCCGCCCGGCCGTGATACTTGTATCTCTCCCTGCCGCAATCTGCGCGCCAACAAGCGTTGCATTCCGTCCGGCAGTTGCGATCAGACCGCCACTGGTGTTCAGATCTGAGACGATCGACATGACGGCAGTCTTCTCATATCGCTTACTGCCAGACCGACCCTTTTCCTCGAAAAACTCTTGCGCTGCCAAAATGGATAGATCACGGCCTGCGGTAAGGGTCGTATCTCCGCCAATCTGCGCAGTGACAGCAGAGAGTATCGTGTCACGACCGCTTTGGATTGTCAGATCACCGCCGACATTCAAAGCGGTCTGCGTCACGCGTGTGCCCGTTTCTATACCTGTGCCGCGTCGCGCGAATGTTTGGTAATCCTCAACAATTTCGAGCAATTCGACATCGCCTTGAACTGCGGTTATAGACAGATCATTGACGGCATTTATCAAGAGCCCACGGCCGGTAAAGTCCGTTCCGGCTACAATGCGGATATCGATGCCATCCAGCGCTGTTCCCGACAGGCTGATCGGCCCAAGCGCTTCTAAAGTCACGTTTCCGCCGTTTGCCGTGAACTGCCCGCCGCTGCCAATGATGCTGAACGCTGTAATCGACAGGTTGCCGGATGGGGGCCCGCGTGGCGAAACGGGGGCGAGCTCCGGTTGGGCAGCACTGTTGCCTTGCAAGGCCAGCGCCAAAAGTTCGGGCGTCAACAAAAGCCGCTCAGGAACCTGAACACCCGCCGCGCCGTCATAGAGATCGACAAGGTCTTGCAGGCCAAGCGTGCGGTCTCCAAACGAGAAGCTGGGGCCAGGATCGCTTGTGATCTCTTGCTGCACAACCACATCGCTCTGGCGTTGCAGCAGCTGCAGATCACTTGTGTAAATGGCGGTCAGGAAGCTCGCGTAATCGGCAAAACCAGGATCGGTCTCATCAAAGGTGCTTTGACCTTTTCCGATCAGAGTTGCAATGCTTGGCGTTGCGCTTAACTGCGGTTGAACAACTGTCAGGTTGGCCACCGACCCTGCGAGTGTGACATCAGGCACGGCCACAAGATCAGCGATAGTTACGGCTCCTGGGTCAGCCGTGAGCTGCAAAGCCGGCAGGTTTGCACCACCTGCGGACAGATCGGTGATCTGAGGCGCAAGTGTTTGAGAGGAGCCTGCTGCGATGGTGCCGGAACTCGACGACGTCGTAGCAATGATTGAAACATCGCCACCGCCAAGGATCTTACCTGTAAGTGTCGTGTTGCCGGGAGCAGGTCCGCGGTCGCGGAAGTCTTCAAAGCTGTATCTTTGCTCTCTTTCATTTGCGAAACCGCAGAAATCTGCATCAACGCAAGTTCTATCTCGACTGATGTAATCGGCCGACGCACGACGGACCGTATCTCGGTAGGATGTGTTGAAGAGACTCGAAGCCGTTACGCTAACATCACCTCGCGCAGAGAACACTCCTGCTTGGTTTCTGACGTTTCCGGTTATCTGCAAGTTCTGGCCTGAAACAATATTAGGGGTCGCACCTACAGTCGTAATGTCATCACCAACGCTCCAATAGACTGTCCCTTCCCCTTCAAGAGTTGGCGCACCGGACAGGCTGCACTGTCCAGAAGCAAGCGGACAACCAGCTGCAAAACTGCCGACCATTCCAACTGTCTGATCGATGTCTCTTGACGTTGGTCGCAGATCGCAATCGCCGTCGCGACAGACAGTTTCCATGAAGGTGTGTCGACCCACCATGCGCCCGACGCTGCCATCCAGGTTGGCAACAGTCGCAGACACATACCGGTTCACGACGTTCTGGGCCGACAGCTCCATGTTGCCATCCGCCTCAATCAAACCAGAGATGTTGGTGATATCACCTGCCGCCGTCAGCCGCATATCAGCGCCCGATTTGAACACACCCTGATTGTTTGTCAGATGACCTTGCGAGGTCAAAACCAGATCGCCAGCAGCTTGAATGAGCCCTTGGGAGGTCAGGTTGCCACCCAAGTCCAGATACAGGTTGCCACCCGCAACGACCTGGTCGCCTTGTCCAACAGACAAGCCTTGGTTCAGCAATTTCAGACGTAAAACGCCGCCGCTGCGGAGCTGCTTCAAGCTTGATGTTCCGCCTGCGGACAATGCACCAGCTTTCAGATCAAGGCTCGTTTGCCCGATCAAACGCCCGCCCGCATTAATCGTGACAGACCCGGACGTATCTATATTCAAAACGCGCCCGTTGATCGTTCCGGCATTCGTAAAACCACCCGCGCCACTGGTGACATTCAGTACTTCGCTGGCAAGGATCTGACCGCCGTTGGTGAAGGTGTTCGCGGCGGTCAGAACCACATCTCTTGTGCCTTGCACATCGCCGCTGGCGTCATTCGCGATGTCTGCTGCATCAAACGCCACATCGAGGCCGGCGATGGTGCCTGATTGCTGCAACGTCGCAGCGTCAAGCTTGACCAGACCTGACGCAGCGATCTGGCCTGTATTGCGCAACACACCTGTGGCCGTACCGGCAATGACAGTGCCGCTCAACGCCCCGTCATTGGTGACGGTGGTTCCTTGCAGGGCGATACCGCGCGCCGAGATACGACCGGCAGACGCGTTAAGCACCGTGCCTTCTGCGCTAAGTTGCGCTTGTGTCTGACCGACAATCTGACCTGTGTTCTCAATGTCTATTTTTGAGACCAACGCCACGGTGTCGCCGCTCAAAACGCCCTTGTTGTTCAAATCACCGACACGGGAGACAAGCGTCAGGCTGTTATCAGCGGCAAGTGTTCCGGCGTTATGGATCGTCGGCGCAACAAAGCGCAGCGTATCACCGGTAATGGTTGAGGTGGCATCGAACTCCAGCGCGGTGACGCTCTCAAAGTCAATCTTACCTCCGCGCAGCACACCTTTGTTCTGCAATTGCATGGCGGCGGACAGATTTAGGTCATCGCCGGCCCCCAAAGTGCCTGTATTCTCAAGGGCGCCGACGGACGTTGTGACCTGAGCCTGATCAAATGCCAACACCGTTCCGGTATTTTTTACAGTCGGCCCGGTCAACGCGATGTTGCGGCCCGACAGTGTACCAGTATTCTCAAGAGCGCCAGAGAACGCTTCAACGGCAAGCCTAGTTGAACCAGTGGCGATCCCCGCCAGCGTCACCTGATCCGCACGAAATGTGAGGTTAGCCCCGCTGAGGCTAGACAGTGCCCCGGTCCGAAGCTCGTCTCCAGCGGTTATACGAAAGCCATTGTTCACACCAACTGTCGCATCAAGTATCACATCTTTGGCGGCTTGAACCTCGGTCGCTTCAGCAGCAATTCGTGCCGCCTGATCCATGACGACATCGCTTGTTTTTGATGCAATCCGAAGGGATTGGCGCGCCACCAACGCTCCTGCAATGGTGCTCAAACCCGCAGCTTCAAGCGTGACCGCACCGCCTGCAACTTCGCCGGTGAAGACCAGATCTCCTTGATCAGTGCGGATATCAACATCTGCCCCTGTCTCGGACGCGATGATCCCTTCTAAAAGCAAAGGCCCGTGATTGCGGATTTTGACGTTTTTCCGTGCTTTGATAAGTGGCGTGGACCCTGCAGAGGGCGCGCCCATCGACAATTGTCCGTCCGCGCGCAGCGATATGTCCGTCGATGACGCCATCTCGCCGTTCATGCGAACGCCAACACCGTCTTCGGTCGCTACCATGCGGATCGCGTTGGCATACATGCCACCCAAGGCGGCGACATCGACGGCCAAGGCTGGTGCAGGGCCTACGCCAGACTGCTCGGTTACACCCGTAACCTGACCCGTTTCAGGGTTATAGGACCAGTCGTAATCCACCTTATTGGCCCCAGTCACGATCCCAACTTCTTCGGCGCGCATCTTGCCATAAAGAACCGCAGCCCGCCCAATTACGTCCACGCGGGACGTGTCCGCAAATGCCAAGCGGCTTTCGGGGTTCAGGCCATTTGCCCCGATGATAACTGCGCCCTGACGGACGTCGAATCCGTCCAGCCCGCCGTTGCCCGCAAAGACCGGCTTGCCGGTGGTCAATGTGGTCCGGCCCGTATTCACAAACCCGCACCCATTGCAGGTGATCCCAAACTCGTTGGCCAGAACGACATCCATCGTCTTGCCACCCACTTCGAGGATGCCGTTCAACTGGGTCTGATTGCCGCCGACCACCTCACCAATCCAGACATCGGCTTCCTTGCCTGGCCGCAGGTTCGGGTTGCCCTCGATCCAACCGCCCAGGCGCGTGTTGGTGCTGGTCGCCGCGTTGTTCAAGATCAGATCGTCAGCCTTGAAGCCCGTATAGATATCATGACTGACCCCCGCGCTATTCGGTTTGCCAATGTTGAGAACCGGCGTCCCATTGGCGGCCGCATCCACATGGGAGCCAGATCCGATTTGCCCACCGGCTTGAGTAATCGTCTGTGCAGACAGCAGAGCGGGCTGAACGGCCAGAACACCGATCAAGACGACAGATACAAGAGAGTGAAATCTATTCGACACGGCGGTGTGGCGTGGCTTGACTGGGTTCCGCATCTTCTAGAACTCCACCTGCAATTTGACGTACCCAACAACTTGGTCCTCTTCGAACGCAGGCTGTTCATTGGGTTGGCTCTTGTCTGGGCGACTTAAAGCGCGGGCGATTTGCAAAGATAGAAAAGTGTTTTCCTGCAACAGTATATCTGCACCGAGGCTGACGCCAGCGATATGATCCTGAGACCAGCGGCGCAGATCTGACGGCTCGATATATCCAATATCAAGCCCAGCATTCAGGCGAAGATTCATGGCAGGGATCAGCTCTGTATCCCAAGCCAAAGTGTTGCGCAGGTAAATCCCGCTATCCCCATACATGCTGTCTTCATGAAACCCGCGCACGGTGGACCAGCTGCCGATGCTGATCTGCTCACTGCCAGGCAGAACATCATTGGAATGCTGGGCAAAGAGCGAGGCATTGTAAGTAACGCCGCTCTCGCCCAAAGGGCGCGCGTAATCCAACCGACCCTGGACAAGCTGAAATTGCGGATCAACGGAACTGCCATCGATCACATAGGCGTCGAATGCCCCAAGGCCGAAACGCGTGCTGATATCCCATCTCAGCCGCCCCCCGCCCATACGGCGATCACCACGCAGCCCAAGGGAGGCGACGGTCAGGTTGCGACGCTGGGTCTCTATTTCGAAGTCATCAATGAACGTGCGCGTGCGCAGGACATCCAGATCGCCATAGCCGTAAACCCGCGTTGTCTGGTTGCGCATAAGCAAACGCTCGGCGGACAACGTCGTGTAACGCGATTGGCCTTCGACCGTGTAATACTGATTGATACCGGACAACACATAGGAGTAGCGGCTCGTACCCGCCCCTAGCCCAAAGGACCAGTATCCGAACGGAACATTCCAGTTCAGCGACAGGCTATCTAAGTATTTCTCGTCACGCTCCTCGAACGCAACCAAGGTCGTGCGCAGGCTGAGCGTGTCATTCAGACCCAACACATTGTCGAAACCCAAACGGGCCGTCCCCTTGATCTCACCGGTGGTCTCAAAGCCCGAATTGTCCAGATCAAAGCCCAGACGCCAGGGTTGCTCCTGTTGCAGATCGACCTGAACAAACGACCCGCCAGCGACCTCACCCGGAACCAGCTCAAACCGGCTATTGGTTGACCGCGGCGCGTTGAGATTTTCCAACCCCTGCTCCAGATCGCGCAAGGACAACAGATCACCACGCCCAGTTGGAAAGGCCGCCTTGATGCGCGCATCGGCGGGGCTGCCATCGGCATAGACATACCCTTCCAACCGCCCCGGGACGATTGTGATTTCAAGCGACCCATCCGCCACGTCCTGCTGAGGCACGTAAGCCCGTGTCGTGATATATCCCGCTTGCTGATAATGGGTGTTGATAGCATTCAAAGCGGCCCCGATATCCGCTGCAGAGGCGCAGCTTCCGGCAAGATCACGATACCCATCGGGCGGGGCATCGAAGGGATCAAACCCGCTTAAGATAATGTTCTTGATCTCAAAGCACGGGCCACCAGGCGGCGGCGCAAAGGCATCCGGTTGGGCAATGGCAGGAACGTCCGACCGCCCACGCGCCTCAATCTGTTCGCGACGCGCCCTTTCGGCTGCGGTGGCCAGCGCGCGCTCCTGCCTGCGTATCTCCATGTCTAACTCGCGCAAGTCCTGAGGTGACACATCTTGTGCAATTGCAGGCAACGCGGAGAACACAGCCGTCCCCATAAACAAAATCCAGCGGGCACATTCTGCATCAAAACGGATCATCGCGCGCTTTGCTCCAGCAAAGCTTGATAAGCTGCAGAAAATCCAAGTAGCGAGACATTGTACTCAGTGCCCTTGGCATCCTCAGTCCATATCCAAAGACGCAGATCAAGCCCTTGTTGAAACGCACTCAGCACGGGTCCTGACACTTTGAAGCCCGCATGGCACCCGGTTTGATCACACACCTCATAAAGCGCTTTGAACGGGCGCCGCGCATCGACACGCAGCTGGATGCCAGGGATCAGATACACCCCGACCGGGGCCGTGATAACACCATATGCGCCCGTGCTCTCTGGATCAGCGGAAATACTGAAAAGAACGACCGTTTGCGTATCGTCATCTGGCACGATGTGGCAGTCTGGATTTGTGCCTTCAGACGCTTGCTCGGTGCAAATCATACGCCAGTCATCAAAAACGCGCAGGTCAGCAGTGACTGTTTGCGCAAGCATACTGTAGGGCGACCCGATAAAGAGGACGCACGACAGAAGCAGCCTTAACGTAATTGTGAAAGACCAGATCACTGAGCCTGATCAATCGGAATGGCCTTCCAATCACGGGCAAATGCTTGAGCCTTTTCAAGCTCTTCCGGGCTTAGCTGTACACCCAACCTATCACGAAACGCCTGCGCCTCGATCAATCCACGCACGGCTGCAAGATTGGCAAAGCCATGCGCCTTGACAGGGTCAAGCTCAATGCCAGTGCCAGACGCATGCGCCCGAGCCAGTTCATAAAGGCCCATGGCATTGCCCGCGGCAGCCGTCTTGGCAAAATGATAAGCGGCTTGCGTGCTGTCTTGTGAAACACCGGCGCCTTCCTGATAGGCTTGGCCAAGAAGGTTATGAGCGGCCACATGGTGTTGCGTCGCCGCCGCGGCCCAAAGCTCTACCGCCTGAGCCTGATCTGTCGCGACACCACGACCCTGAGCGTGAAGCAAACCACAGTTGAATTGCGCCTCCTGTTCACCGCTCTCGGCTGCAGCGCACATCAATTCGGCAGCGCGCCCGAAATCCTGCAAAACCGTATCACCCTCAAGGTGCATCAAACCAAGGCGGTTCTGCGCCTTAGCGCTGCCTGCACCAGCGCCCGCTTGATAAAGCGCAGCCGCGCGCTGCATATCGACGTCTGTACCTAAGCCAAGCTCAAACAATCGCCCCAGGTAAAAGGCCCCATCGGCTTCCCCTGCGTCAAATCCGGTTTGAAATGCAGTTACAGCGCTCGTGATGTCACCCGCCTCGAGATACGCCACACCGGAAGCAACATCGGCCTGTGCCTGCATCGCCACTACACCCCAGAAAACAAGGGGCAAAACACACCTGCGAACACTCATCCAAACCCTCTTCAATAAGATCATGTCCATGTCAATTAACAGCGACCTATGGGGTATCGCCATTCCTGTAAACAACTTTTGCGGTAATCGCTTCTGGCGCTCTGCAAACGTGGCTTTCCAGCATATCTCACAAATCGCCACTACCGCTCTATTGGCCTAATTTTCAAATCCATCTGTTTAAACATCTTGATTTACCCACATTCTGTGGTTTCGAGAGGAGCCAAACATGCTCTGAAACCAAGTCGGTAATCTGTGTCGGAGGCAGCGCAGCTTATATTACAAAGCAATCTCCTCATTGACCATCGGCATGTTTTTAAAGTGAGGCGACAGACAACCGCGCCACGCTACTCAAGGCAGACAATCTTCGAAAGCATAACTTTTCTACAAGCGGAATGGTGACTAAGAAAAGTAAGCTTGCTTTGGCCGCTGTGATAATCACCGAGAATGATGCGCAATACGGCTCTGTTGCCCTTGTAGTCCGGCTCCTTGGCAGTGTTGATCGCGATACCCGGTGCCGTTTCCAGGGTCCGCCCGATGACCGTGTCCGCGCGTGCCTCCATGACAGACGGCACGAGCCCGCCACCAGCAATCAGGTAGAGCTTCCCCAGCAACTCGTCGGCGATGCTCGTCGCTTCGGCGTTGATGTCTGCCAGGATATCCCAAAGCGGCCCGCTCTTCTGGACATCGAGGACATGGTCGACGTCCACCGGCGTCAGGTTAATCACAGCGATGCGGCCGTCAGGCTCGGTCAGTCTATGATCTCCTTGCGCACCTCGACCGGCAGGATATCGGCCGCCACTATGCAGTAGCGCGAAGCTCTGGAAAACTTGAACAATGCCTATGGCAAGCTTGCCCACTCTTCGTCAGAAACAAGGAAGGACCCAATGAAGCTTTCTGAACTAAAGCCTGCGGGCATCCCGCTACTTGTCACGGTTTACGGCGGCGTACTTGCGCTTATCGGAACGTTTCTGGGGGTTTCTGCACTGATCGACCCATCCTCCGCAGTTGGATACATCGACGGAGCGGACATGATATCGGGGGCTTGGGCGGGACGGACGCTCGGACTGGCATTTGCTTTGGCGTTGGCGATATGGTTCCGAAATGCTCAAGTCTACACAATTGCCTTTTTGGGAAGCGTGTACCGCGAAGGCGGAGACATCGTGGGCGCTATCAATTCCGCAAGTAACAGTCTCATCCCGGTCCTAGGGGGCTTCTTTGCACTGGACGTGATCTGTTTATTATTCAGCTTACGGGCATTGAAGCAGCAGTCTTAAAAACGACGCATGCTTCTAAAGGACACCAACACAATTGGTTTTCTGGGATGCCGCACGTAACAAGCAATGGTTGGATCCAAGCACGTGGACCGGTTCCGGATTGTTCGCTTCGGCGCAAAAAATAGGAGCCATAGCGGGGACGCGCAATCAAAGCACAGCTCCCGGCGATAACAAAAGAGCAAGCCACCCACCTGCGCAGAGTCAGCTTCATATCAGTTAGCGGTTCTTGGTCAGACACGCAGCATTGGTGACTTTGGGCTCTGAGTAGACATTGCGGGTCCCTTATGTGCGTGTCAGTCGGCAGGTCTGCGGGACAAACTTGCCGTTCATTTGGAACGCTTCAATGCCCACTTTTAGTTTTGAGCTGACTTGAAAGCTCGCACGCTTGTGCCCACCTCGTTTGTTATGTATTTGAAATTCATAATAATAGTTGGTGCTTTGCTTGCCACCGTCTTCGCGGCGCCATCGAAAGCTCAAGACATGAGCCCTAGCGACCTCTTCCATGCTGCTGCTCAAGCAAACTCTAGTTATGCACTCGGCGCTTCCTACGCCTTTGGACAAGACCCGCCTGTCACCATGACCGCAGGCCCCACCACCAAGCGCGGATCAGTGGCGGTGGCGGACACCGCGCGCTGGCACATTGGTTCTATCAGTAAGTCATTTACATCGACGTTGGTGATGCGATTGGTCGAAAGGGGTGAGTTAGATTTGGACGCCCCTGTCGAACAGTATCTTGCCGCTTACAATGATAGTATGCATTCAGATTGGAAGGCCATCAGCTTGCGGCAGCTTTTGAGCCATACCGCAGGTTTGCCAGCAAGTGCGCCTCGCCGGATCACGAATGAAACATACGAACACGAGCCATACGAAGGGAGGCGTGCTGTACTTTCCGCAATGTGGAGCAGCCCCCTGAATGGCGAAACTGGCAATTTTCTTTATTCGAACATTGGCTATGTTTTGGCGGGTTTGATTGTTGAAGAAATCTTGGGAGTTTCGTGGGAGGAGGCGATACTGTCCGAAGTCAGCGTACCTCTTGGGCTGTTTTCGTTGGGGTTTGGTGCACCAAGACAATCAGATGCAGCAAATGGTCACCAGAGCATTCTAGGGTTTAGAAGGACGGTTTCACCCGAGAACCCGGCGTCTGACAATCCAAGGTGGATGGGACCAGCAGGAACGATCCACCTCAGCATGGCTGATTTGGTAAGATGGGGCCAGATGCATCTTGCAGCATGCGGCGGTCATATACAGGACTATCTGACCCAAGCCAGCTGTCGGGCCATGCAAACACCTATCGCTTCCGATTATGGTCTAGGTTGGGTGATCCAAAACCCAGACACATCAGGTCCAACTGTGTGGCACAATGGATCAAATATGATGTGGTACGCTATGCTATTGATAGCGCCCGAACACGAGTTGGTGGTCGCGGTTGCAACCAATGTCTACACTCCCGAACCGATAGATAGGTTAACACTGGAGCTGACGACAGCGTTGGTTAACAGTCGTGAGTAGCTTGCTGTGATTTTTTCACACCGCAGACGTTCATGTAAGGCGCAGCATAAGTTACTAAGGGCTCGGAACGGCCTAATGCTGAAGCAGCAACGCCGGTACGCAAGCCGACCAACACCGGCCATCTGTTTTTGCAGATAAGCTGCTGAAATCGCGGCTGGTTCTGCGGTGAGCGCTCATTGGCAGATCAGCTGCTGTCGTTCATGATCCTAGACGCGAAAACGGACTGCGAGCCCAAGAGCCACCGACGCTGCGTAACGCACGAATAACCAGGACGCGACGGTTGTGGACATTGGCATTGTCAAAGATGGCCTAGGGGCGACATTGGTGTCGCTCTTGAGTGCCGCAGCCGCAGCTTGCAGTGCGGACCTTCACTGCGATTGCATAGCATTTATTCTTGAGATGGCGACCGTAAACATTGCCTTCATTCTCTGCGGTGAAATGATTTATTGCTTCCTTCGCATGGCAGGAACTGTCCAGTTACACAGTGTTTGAGCCCGATCATGAGCAGCACTCAAGCCAATAGGTTCATATCAAATTAAATTTCGGTATTCCAAAATATTGAAATGTGCGATATCAAGCCGTGAGCGTTGGTTTGACGCTTCATCTAAGGGAGGAAATCTGATGAAAAACCTGCTCGCCGTTGCTGCGGCATGTACTCTTGTGAGCGGTGAACTTGCTGCGCAGCAGTTCCCATCCAAAACAATCGAAGTCATCACACACGCGGGCAACGGTGGCGGCACCGATGTGACCACGCGGATGATGATGATCCGCGCCCGCCGCGAGTTGGGCACGGACATGGTTGTGGTCAACAAACGCGGCGGCGGCGGAGCCACCGCAATGGATCACTATCTGACACAAGAGGCCGACGGCCACAGTATCCTGACCTTCACCATCGGCCACTCCGCCACAGTAGCGCTTGGGAAGACGGAAATGTCACTGGACGATGTGCGACCGATTGCGCGCGGCACAGATGACCCGCAAATCCTGATGACCCGTTGCGGCATCTACGACGATGCACAAGCCTTCATCGCCGCCCAGAAAAACGACCCGCTGACATATGGCACCACACATCTTGGCGGCATCGATGATGTCTCCGCCTTCATATTCGCCCGACGCGGAGAGCTTGCCACACCCAAAATCGTGCCCTTCGAAGGTGGCGGAGAGCTGGCAACGCAGTTGGTGGCAGGTGCCGTCGACGTGGCCGTCCTGAACCTGGCAGAAGCCGGATCGCAGATCGATGCCGGTGATGTCTGCCCAGTGGTTGTGCTGGCCCCCGAACGGATGAGTGGCCTGCCCGACGTCGCGACAGCTCAAGAGCTTGGCATCGACGCCAACTTCTCAACCGTCCGTGGTTTCGTGGTGCATGCCGACACACCCGACGACGTGGCGACAAAGATCGAAGATGCATTGCTCAATGCAATGAACCACACAGTCTACCGGGGTTTTCTGACATCTGTCGGGCTTGACGCCAGTTCTGTGGCTGGCGCGGACGTCTGGGGTAACCAGCTCACATCGATGCAATCCGATATGGATGCCGCCCTGCGTGAGCTTGGCTTTATCGAGTAATGCTCCCCAACTGGACCGGCTGGAACGCGCCAGCCGGTCCCATTTGACAACCCTATTTGCCTGGATGTCCCGATGACGCGATTTGCCGTTCCAACCGGTATCATAGCGTTTTGCGGTCTCGCCTTTTGGCTGAGCACCCAATTCGACAAAGTACCCCCGATCCTTTTGCGCGGCATGCAACCTGCCGACTTTCCCCAGATGGTCCTGATCCTGATCATCGTCCTGTCAGTTTGCGTCGCCCTTTTTGATCAACCGATTGAGCATGGCCGGATCCCGACAACCGTCTGGGTCAGCCTTGCTTTGTTTGCGGTCTTCGCCCTTTCTGCACAGCTCGATCTGTTTCTGGGCCTTGGCATTTTTGCCTGCGCCCTGGCATGGGCCTGGGGCGAACGGCGGGGCTGGGCTCTCACCACCGTGGCCGTTGTTAGCCCTGCGATGGTCTTCTTCCTCTTTGATCAGGTGTTCAACATCCGCTTTCCCCGTGGGCTGTTGACCAACCTTTGGTACGGATAAAGGCGACGGATGATGGAACCTCTTATAGCTGGCCTCACGGCGCTGATGGATCCCAACCTGCTGGTTCTGCTTTTTGCAGCCACGCTGGGTGGCGTGATCATTGGGGCATTGCCTGGGCTGAACGCCACAACCGGTGCCGCACTTTTGCTGCCCTTTACAATCACGATGGAGCCGATCCCGGCCATCGCCATACTGACAACCATCTATTGTGCCGCAACATTTGCCGGTGCAATTACGGCGATCCTGATCAACACACCCGGGACATCTGCCAGCGCGACCACCTGTCTTGACGGTTTCCCCCTTGCACAAAGGGGTGAAGCAGGCCGCGCACTTGGCATGGCAACGATCTCCTCCACCGTTGGCGGGATAATTTCGGTTGTTTGCCTAATGCTGGCCGCCCCGCTGATGGCGCGCATGGCCTACAACTTCGCGCCACCCGAATACTTCGCATTGACCGTTTTTGGCATCTCGATGCTCGCCACAATTGGCGACGGTACACCGCTCAAAAACATAATCGCGGGCGCATTCGGCGTGTTTCTGGCAACGGTCGGAAAGGACCTGCTCACAACGGTGGAGCGGTTTACGTTTGGCTTCAACGAACTTTCCGAAGGGATTGGTTTTGTTCCCGTGATGATCGGCATCTTCGGTATCTCGGAATTGCTTGTACAGGCTGAGAGGCTCAGCGTAGAACGGCGACAGGTCATTATGAAGGCCATCAAATTGCCCAGCCGCGAAGACTACGCGCGGGTCTGGAAAACGGTTCTGCGCAGTTCGGGTATTGGCACGTTCATCGGCATCCTGCCCGCCGAAGGGGCCACCGTCGCATCAATGATCGGCTATAATGAAGCGCGGCGCTGGTCGAAAAAACCAGAGGAATTTGGCAAAGGATCCATCGAAGGCATCGCAGGGGCTGAAGCCGCCAACAACTCCGCCACCGGCGGGGCCATGGTCCCCACTCTCGCGCTCGGCATCCCTGGAAGCCCAACAGCCGCGGTCATTCTCGCAGGCCTTATGGTCCATGGGCTACAGCCGGGCCCAACCATGTTCACCGAACAGGCAACTTTTGCTTACGCCATCTTCTGGTCGATGCTTTTGGTCAACGTGATGTTCATCTTTGTTGGGCTGTTCGGAGCCAAGATCTTTGCACGCGTGACATTCGTGCCGGTGCAGATCCTTTGGCCTATCGTTTTCACCTTCTCAATTGTCGGGGCCTATGCGCTCGATCAATCCATGCTGGACGTCTACATAGCCGTCGGCTCCGGCGTGATTGGTTACTTCATGCGGCGCTTCGGCTACTCGGTTGTCCCGCTGGCCATTGGCCTGATCCTTGGTGGCATGCTGGAGAAACGTTTGGGCCAGTCCCTGATCATGCTCGATGATCAATGGTGGCTGATGTTTACCCGTCCCCTGACACTTCTGTTCTTTGTGCTCACATTCCTTGCCTTGTTCGGGCCCTTCTTCTGGCGGCGCCTGTTCCAACAGCGCGATCCCATGGTTTCTACCGGAGAGTAATACATGACCAAGATCAAATCCGTTCGAACCCGCGTTTGGAACTGGACCGGCCCGACTGTCCCGCCGCAGGGCAACTTCTGCACCAATGCCTCTGACGCGCTTTGGGACAAGGGCGACGCCATGGCGTCGTTCCGCTTCCACCAGTGGCTGACTTGTGAGGTCGAAGCCGAAGACGGCACCATCGGGATTGGCAACGCAGCCCTTGCACCCACGGTGGTGAAGAAGGCGATTGATGATTGGTACGCACCCCTGATCATCGGTGAAGACCCTTTTGACTATGCCTATATCTGGGAAAAGATGTATCGCCGGTCGCATGCTTGGGGCCGTAAAGGGATCGGCATGACAGCGATCTCGGCAATCGACATCGCGATCTGGGATCTGATGGGCAAGCTGGTGGGCAAGCCGGTTTTCAAGCTTCTGGGCGGTCGCACCAAGGAAAAAATCCCAGTCTACTACTCGAAGCTCTATGCCGACAGTGTTGAAGCGATGCAGCGCGAGGCCGAAGAGGCGCAGAAAAACGGCTATCAGGCTTACAAATCACGCTTCGGGTTTGGCCCCAAGGATGGCATGCCGGGCATGCGTGAAAACCTTAAGCGGGTTGAAGCACTGCGCGAAGTTCTGGGCTACGACGTGGATCTGATGCTCGAATGCTATATGGGCTGGAACCTCGACTACGCCAAACGGATGCTGCCTAAACTCGCGAAATACGAAACGCGCTGGCTGGAAGAACCAGTGATTGCGGATGACGTGGCCGGATATGCCGAACTCAATGCAATGGGGATTGTACCCATTTCGGGAGGTGAGCACGAATTTAGCGTCATTGGCTGCGCTGAACTGATCAACCGCAAGGCGGTCAGCGTGCTGCAATATGACACCAACCGCGTCGGCGGCATCACTGCTGCGCAAAAGATCAACGCCATCGCCGAAGCCGCGCAGGTTCCCGTAGTTCCGCACGCAGGCCAAATGCACAATTACCACCTGACAATGGCCAACGCAAACTGCCCAATCAGCGAGTACTTTCCCGTCTTCGATATCGAAGTCGGAAACGAGCTGTTTTACTACATCTTCGAAGGCGACGTCGAAGCCGTCGATGGCTACTTGCAGCTTGATGATGACACGCCTGGTCTTGGCATTTCGATCACCGACAAACACCTCCAGCATTTTGAGATCTTCGAATGACTTACTCCGGTATCTGGCCCGTCGCACCCACCCCATTCAACGATGACGGCACCCTTGATCTGGATGGGATGAAGCGCGTGCTTGATTGTCTAATCGATCAAGGCGCTGACGGCATCTGCGTTCTGGCGAATTTCTCAGAACAGTTCCTGATTTCGGATGCCGAACGTGAGGTTCTTGCACGCTTAAGCGTCGAACATGTCGCGGGCCGGGTCCCAGTCATCGTCACGATTAGCCACTACGCAACCCAGATCGCGGTGGAGCGCGCCCGCTTTGCCAAGGACCTCGGTGCCGATATCGTGATGATGATGCCACCCTACCATGGCGCGCTGCTCAAGGGGACGCCCGAGCAAAGCTTCGCACAATTCGCAGCCGTGGGCGAGGTTGGGATCCCAATTATGGTACAAGATGCGCCCCTCTCCGGTGTTGAGCTGCCCGTGCCCTTACTCATCCGCATGGCGCAAGAGATTGAGGCCGTGAAGCTTTTCAAAATCGAGTGCCCGCGCGCCGCCAACAAGATCCGCGATCTCATCGATCAGGGTGGCGATGCCATCGAAGGGCCCTTCGATGGGGAAGAAGCGATCACACTCCTGGCCGATCTCGACGCGGGCGCGCGCGGCTCTATGACAAGTGGGATGATTGTTGACCAAATCAAACCGGTGCTCACGCACCACTATGCGGGGCGCATTGAGGACTCGACGGTCGCCTATGGGCGCGTCGCTATGGCCATCAATCACGAGAACCGGCAATGTGGTTGGCAGTCTTGCAAAGCTGCCATGGTCGAAGGCGGCGTGATCAGGTCAGAGTTCTGCCGTCATCCGATCCCGCCCCTGCATCCTGCGATCCGGTCGCGACTGCTCGACTTGCTGCGGTTACTGGACCCACTAGTCCTGCGATGGGGAACATAGAATGACTGACACTGCATGGACAAATGAACTGCGCAACTTCGTCGACCTGAAACCGCGACAATCGCTTGCAGCAGATGCAGCCAACAACCTGCGAGAGTTCATCTTGCTCGGCAAGCTCGCTCCAGGCATGCCCGTGCGTGAACGCGATCTGGCAGAGGCTTTTGGGATCAGCCGCACACCATTGAAGGAGGCGCTGCGCATCCTGGAAACCGAAGGCCTGATCGTCTACGGACCGACCCGGCGTCCACGTGTTGCCGATCCATCGCTGGACGAAATTTATGATTGGCTGCGTGTGCAGGGTGCGCTTGAGGCACTGGCCGGTGAGTTAGTCTGTGCGAATGCGACCGACGCTCAGATCAACCAGATCGAACAGATCAATACCGAAATCAAGGAAGCGCGCGACACGCAAGGACAGCTTGAGGCATTCCGCATGGACATGCGGTTTCATGAGGCCATCGTTGCCGCGTCGGGCAATGCCGCACTGGCTGAAACCCATGCGACCTACAACGCGCGGCTATGGCGTGTTCGGTTTCTGTCCTCTCAACGGAAGGTCAGCCGGGATGCCACGCGCAATGAACACATCGATATTGTGACAGCCCTCAAGGCGCGCGATACCGCTGCCGCAGGGGCAGCGCTCACAAACCACCTGCGCACCGCAGAAGCAAACATCGCCGCTGCCGTGCGTGAAATGGAAAACACCAAGGAGGTCAAGTGATGCGACCCAGACTTGCGGTAGTGCCCGGTGATCCGTCGGGCATCGGCCCGGAACTTATCGTCAAGCTTCTCAACGAAGACGGCGTGCGCGACGCGGCCGACATCCTTCTGGTTGGTGACAGCCACCTATGGCATCGCGGCGCGGCGCAGGCTGACAAGCCTATAACGCTGACCACGATCCCCGAAACAGAAGCAGGCACATTCACTGGCCTCGCGCATCTTGAGATGGACAGCATCGCCCCCGCAGACGTGCAGGTAGCGCAGGTGACCGTTGCAGGCGGCACCACGTCTCTCCGCTGTCTCGATAAGGCCCTCGACCTCGCTGTCGCCGGGCACGTCGATGGCGTTCTGTTTGCGCCGTTCAACAAGGCCGCGATGACGGCTGCAGGTCTGAATGCCGAAGACGAACACAAGTACATGGCGCGTTATCTTGGGTTTGAGGGCTACCACTCTGAAATCAATGTGCTGGATGAGTTAATGACAACCCGCGTCACCAGCCATATCGGTCTCAAAGACGTGGCGGCCAATATCGACGGCCCGGGCATCGAGCGGGCCATCGCATTGGCCCACGCAAAGCTGGCCCGTGCGGGCAAATCCCGCCCCCATGTCGCCGTTGCA
This sequence comes from uncultured Paracoccaceae bacterium, assembly GCA_937883775.1. Lineage (GTDB taxonomy): Bacteria > Pseudomonadota > Alphaproteobacteria > Rhodobacterales > Rhodobacteraceae > JAHTBL01. Next base: position 28,364 of record CAKZXZ010000010.1, on the reverse strand, counting down.
GCCCTCAACCCGCACGCCGGCGACAACGGCAAATTTGGCCGAGAAGAGATCGACGTGATCGAACCGGTCGTCAAAGCCTGCCAGGCCAGACAAATGAACGTCACTGGCCCGTGGCCATCCGACACGGTGTTTCTCAAGGCCAAACAGGGCGAGGTTGATGCCGTCGTCACCATGTACGACGACCAGGGTCAGATCGCGATCAAGCTGATGGGCTTTGAACGCGGCGTGACAATCGCTGGTGGGCTGCCGATCCCGGTCGCCACGCCCGCGCACGGCACCGCCTTTGATATCGCAGGGCAAGGCATCGCCAACGTCGGCGCAACACGCCAAGCCTTTGACCTGCTGGTGCGTATGGCCCGAACTGGGAAGGCGGACGCCGTCGCTTGATCCTTTCGCTGATGTAACCGTGCGCGCCGCCACGGGGCGCACGACGTGACCTTTCTTGAACAACGGACAGCCAGATGACTTTCACGCCACACGGAAAACACCTCGTCGCAGGCGAATGGACCGCAACAGACGCCACATTCACCTCAGAACCGGCCCACGGCCAGTCTCACAAGTTTTGTGTGGGGACACTGCAGCTCGTCGCGCAGGCATGCACCGCGGCAGAGGCCGCCTTCGAAACCTATGGATACAGCAGCCGAGACGCGCGCGCAGGCTTTCTCGCCGCCATCGCTGACGAAATCGAGGCGCGAGGTGCCGAAATCACCGAGATCGGAACGCAAGAAACCGGCCTGCCGGAAGCACGGCTTGACGGCGAACGGGGTCGCACATGCGGCCAGCTGCGCCTTTTTGCTGACCACATTCGCGAAGGCGACTACCTGGATCGTCGCCATGACGCCGCGCTGCCCGAACGCGCGCCCCTGCCACGCCCCGATCTCAAGATGATGCAACGACCGATTGGCCCAGTGGCCGTCTTCGGCGCATCAAACTTCCCCCTGGCATTCTCGACGGCAGGCGGCGACACGGCTGCGGCACTTGCCGCCGGTTGTCCAGTGGTAGTGAAAGGCCACGCGGCCCATCCCGGAACCGGCGAAATCGTGGCCGAAGCGATCCACGCCGCCATTTGGAAAACCGGGATGCCTGTTGGAACCTTCAACTTCATTCAAGATGACGGATACGACGTCGGCAGCGCGTTGGTGCAGCACCCGCTGATCCGCGCCGTCGGTTTCACAGGCTCACTGCGTGGTGGGCGCGCACTCTTGGACCTCTGCGCTGCGCGCCCTGACCCGATTCCTTTCTTTGGTGAGCTGGGGTCGATCAACCCGGTTTTCTGCCTGCCTGGCGCCATCGAAAACCGGGCCGAAGTGTTGGGTCAGGGGTGGGCCGCCTCCCTTCTGATGGGGGCCGGTCAGTTTTGTACTAACCCAGGCGTTGCGCTGGTCGTGAAGGGGCCGCAAGCCGACATGTTCGCCCATGCGACAGCCGCCGCGCTTCGGGACGCAATGCCCCAAACGATGCTAACGGATGGGATTGCCGACGCCTATACCCGCGGCGTTGCCCAGATTACGTCAACCGACGGGGTACAAGAGCTTGTGGCCGAGACCAGCAAAGGCCGTCAGGCCATCGCCGCGCTCTATAAAGTGTCCGCGTCCGACTGGCAGGCGCAAAAGGCGCTCTCTGAAGAAGTCTTTGGCCCGGTCGGGCTCGTGATTGAAGTCGAAAACATCGACGAAATGGTCACGCTGGCAAAGTCCTTTGAAGGGCAACTGATCTGCACCTTGCAGATGGAAGATGCGGATATGGCGCACGCAGCCCGCTTGCTCCCGGTGGTGGAGCGCAAGGCCGGTCGGGTTCTCATTAATGGCTTCCCAACCGGCGTAGAAGTGGCCGACACCATGGTCCACGGCGGGCCATACCCTGCATCCACAAATTTTGGAGCGACATCCGTTGGCACTCTGTCGATCCGGCGTTTCCTCCGCCCGGTTTGTTACCAAAACATTCCCGATGCACTGTTGCCAGAGCATTTCTAAGATGTGGATAAGGTACACACGTACGCAGCCGTGAGTTGTGGCGAAAGTGCCAACATCATTTGCTTGATTGGCTCATCTAGGCCTTTGACCGCCAGACCGGACCCTAACCTGCGAGCGTCATCGCTGCGATGCTACTCGTGGAAATAGCCTTTCGCTGCATTTGCAAATCTTAATGGTCACGGACGCCCAGAAAGCGCACGAAGCGATCGTTCAGATTATGAATGCCAATGACGGGTTTGCCCCGCGTCGTTCATGTCTGGGCTGGTCGCGGCGAAAGTTCGGTTTCGTTTCTGGCGAGAATGTCACCTGCGAATTGCAGGTCTGGCGACATGTGCTGCGGAGCGGCGATTTGGTTGCCGCACGTGCGAAGGAATGCTGTGTCAGCAGCATGCCCGATCATCACTGGCGGCAAAGTCCGCATGGAAGTCATCTGCGCTGCAAATTTACCTGCTGCAACGCCGCAAGTCTGCCATGAGCCCATAGTGTCTATTGCTGTAGTGTATTCAAAAGTCGCCTTGGGGCGATAAAGCAGACCCACGTCACCACCTCAAAATCTCACATATCATTTTACATTCAAAGTCATGAGCAGATTGCATGTCGCGTTTCGAAAATTTGGTGTCTACATCTTGCGATATGTGAGCTCTATCTCATCTTCATTCTGCGTGTGGTTGGTGAGGTTTTGCAGCTGAACATTTAATGGAGACTTTTGGCAAGTTGGATCGGTTGCTGCGGCGTCGCCAGCTATCGCCATTGCTTGGCATCGACATCCGCCGAAATCACGTTTCTTGAATTCGCAGGACTTGCAAGGCTCCTGCATCCAGTTGTCACCGCGATACGCATTGAACGCCGGACCGTTATACCAAATGTCGCGCAGCGGGGTGTCATCGATCCGTTGGAATGTCAGCCCAGGGATCGTTTGCGCCGCATGGCATGGCAAAACCTGTCCGTCCGGTGCGATGTTCAGCCCAACCATGCCCCATCCCCCCATGCAGCGTTTTGGCACACCGGTGTGGTAGTCAGCGGGCACGTAGTCCAGCACCAGCCGTCCTTTGTAGATCCCGCGAGCTTTAATCACCAAGCGAGTTGCCTCGTCGGCCTGCTCTTTGGTGGGCATCAGAGCAGCGCGGTTGTCCAGCGCCCAACCGTGGAATTGCACGATTGCAACCTCGATCCGGCGGGCCTCCATCTCGAGGGCCATTTCGATGGCGCGCGGTAGTTGATGCAGGTTTTTGCGGTGCAGTACAGTGTTGAGCGTGAGTGGAATGCCCGCCGCCCGCACCCATGCGGCGGCCTGCATCTTGCGTGCAAACCCGCCTTTGTAGCCACCGATATAGTCAGCCATCTCTGTATCTGTGCCTTGCAGAGAAAGCTGAATGTGGTCCAGCCCGGCATCTTCAAGCGTTTTAAGCCGTTTTTCGGTTAGCCCGATCGCTGAGGTAATCAGATTAGTGTAAAGGCCTGCGTCGCGGGCCGCAGCGATTAGGTCGCTCAGATCGTGGCGCGCAAGGGGCTCTCCGCCAGATAGATGCAGTTGCAAAACCCCAAGTTCGGCGGCCTGCTGGAAGGCGCTTACCCAAACCTCAGTCGGCAGTTCTTGCGCCTTTTGCGTTAAGGCGACGGGGTTCGAACAATAGGGACAGGCCAAAGGGCAGCGATGCGTCAGCTCGGCCAGCATTGCGATAGGCGCAGGAGTATTCATGCGAGAACTTTCAGAATGCAGCGGTCCATAAGGCCGTTGATGAACTCAGCCACGTCTGCCGCAATTTGGTCTTCGGGGGCGTTGTATTTCCCTGCGAGCGTCGAGACGATACCCCCGAAACTCTGACTGCCGTCGATTTCGAGCAAGATCGCGTGGCCCACCGGATCAAGACTGATCGCGCGTTCCGGGGCGAGCAGGACCCAGCGATTGCGCACCTTGTCTTCATGTAACCGCACGCCACGCGGCATCACGGGCACGTCTGATGTCGCCAGATTCATGATGCTTTCGCGCAACGTGACGCAAGAAACGTATCGGGCTGCCAGGCGCCGGGCGGAATGCGTGCAGGCGTCACATAAGCCGCGTAAAGTGCATCAAGCTGCGCCCAGAGTACGTCGGTCTTAAAGGTCAGCGCCGCGACCGCCGCGTCCTGCTTTTCGGCAGTATTGGCATGCTCAAGGACCCAAGACAGACCGAAAGCCACATCTTTAGGGGCCTCCTTAAGTCGGTTTTTGAAGTAAGACAGGCTACGGTCATCGGCGAAATCGTAATGGGCGAGAAGCCCTTCGATACGGGCTGCGTGGATTTTCGGTGCAAAAAGTTCGGTCAAGGAAGCCGCAACGGCCTCCAGCATCGTTTTGTCGCGCACAAAACGCACGTAAGCATCGACTGCAAATTTGGTGGCTGGCAACACGCCGGCCTTACTGGCGACGAAACCACGGTCTACCCCGACGGCATCAGCCAACCGTAGCCAGCGTTCAATGCCGCCCTCATTTTCGCCATGTCCATCATGGTCCTCGATCCGGGACCGCCATGCGCGGCGAAGTTTGGGGTCCTCGACGCGGCTCATGAAAGCTGCGTCTTTTATTGGGATGCTCGCCTGGTAATAAAAGCGATTAATCACCCAAGCGCGCACCTGATCGGGGCTGCACTTGCCGTCATGCAACAGGTGGTGAAACGGATGTTTGTCATGATAACGCTGGGCTCCAACCTCACGCAGACGGGCCTCGAATTCCACAGAGGATGCGGTCATAGCTCAATCTCCATGCCATCTTGAGCGATAATCCAGCCGTTTTGCTTTGTAATTTTGCGCTCAGGACCCGTGTCGCGAAAGACAGGGTTTGTATTATTCATATGCACGTAAATCTTTTTTCCCACGTCAATGTCTTCGAAGGCCGCCATCGAGCCATTCGGCCCAGACATCGACATATGCCCCATGCGCGCACCGGTTTTCTGGCTTAGGCGCGCTTGAACCATCTCGTCATCTTGCCACAGGGTTCCGTCAAAAAAGACGGCGTTGGCGCCGTGCAGCCGCGCCTTTAGATCGGGCCGCATCGCCGCACATCCCGGGATGTAATAGGCAGACGTAACGTCCGATTGTAAGTGAACGCCAACGGTTTGTTCGCCCTCCAATTCGGTATCGACATGTGCGCCCTCAAGGTAAAGTGGCACCTTGCCCGGAACCGAAAAAAGCGTGGCAGTGACGCCTGGCACCAACATGAAGGGATGGTCCAGCAACACCGTTTCGCGGGCTACGAACCTTGGATTGAGCGCGTCAAAAATTGCGTTGGCAGAGATGACGTCATGAATTTCGCCGGTGGCAAAAAGGGTGAACGCCTGCTGTTCGCGGAGTGTTAGCAAGCCCGCGACGTGGTCGATATCACCGTTTGTCAGAAGCACGGATGTCACTGGGCTTTTGCGCAAATCAGTCGGGTGAATTTGCTGTGTTGCACGCATCTGTTCTCGGATGTCGGGTGATGCGTTGATAATGGCCCAAGTCTTCCCATCGCCAGAGATAGCAATAGAGGATTGGGTTTGCGGCAGAATTTTTCCGGCACGAGCCAAGTTGCAATTGTCGCAACCGCAATTCCATTGAGGCAGCCCGCCGCCGGCAGCTGCCCCAAGGATAATTGCGCGTAGTCGCATCAGGTCAAGGTGCCTGACAGGATTTAGAACAGCGGATCGTTTTCACGGTCCTCGCTGTCTGGGCCATACATATTGATTTCCATTCCGCATTCGATCTCGCGGATGATTGGTTTCGTCCAAGCCATGCTGATTCCTCCCTATCAGAAATTCTGGTGTGACATTCGTAACAGTACCAGACGAGATTTCGACCACGACCAAAGTCCGAGTTGGCACAAGTCCGCTGCAAATTTTTCCGGCCAAGGTTCTCGGACACACTCTGCATTCTTTTTTGAGATAGAGATGGAAGTATGCTGCAACGACTGTATCGCAGCTGACTTCGCGATGTCCGCGATCAGGCGTAAGCAGACTGTGTGAGCGTCGCCATGAGTAGCTGCTGTGTCCGCGATGTGGAAATTCGAGAAAGCCCGGAATTTGCAATTGCAGTGGTTGACCGCAAAGCGGGCGCGATTGCAGCATCCGGACCTGGTGGCGAAAGTCTTCTCTGGGCCAACTTATTTGTCATATTTCTTCTTGACCTGAAGTTACTCTAGGCCGGTATTTGCCGGTCTTGAGGAGTCTTTAAGTCATGCGCATTTCTGAGGCTGCGGCCCGTTCGGGGCTCAAGGTTGATACAATCCGATACTACGAGGCAGAAGGTCTCATTCCGAATGTGACGCGCGGGTCGGGCGGGCAACGGCGGTTTTCGCCGGAGAATGTCGACTGGCTGACACTGCTCTACTGGCTGCGCGAGACCGGTATGCCGATGAAGGTGATGCAGAGGTTTGCAGCGCTCTATGCTGCGGGCGATGCGACCATCCCGGATCGAAAGGACATCTTTCTCGATCACTCCCGGCTTTTGGCTAAGCGCCGCGATGATCTTGATCGGTGTGACGAAATCCTCACTAGAAAGCTCGAAATCTATGAGGAGTATCTGCGGTGAAAATCATTCTTGTCGGTGCCTCAGGCGATGTTGGGCAGGCCGCCTTTGGCGAGCTGTCTCAGCGCCATGACGTGGTGCGCGTTGGCTGCAAGTCGGGGGAGGTGCGCGCCGATATCTCCGACCCAAGCTCGATCGAAGCCATGTACGAAAAGGTTGGAGATTTCGATGCCGTCGTTTCCGCAGCAGGCGATGCACATTTCGCCCCACTTTCAGAGCAGACGGACTTGACGTTGAAGGTGGGGCTTGAGAGCAAGGTGATGGGGCAGGTCAACCTTGTGTTGCTGGGGTTGAAGCGGCTCGCGGGCAAAGCGTCTTTCACATTGACCAGCGGCGTGCTTGACCGCGACCCAGTGGTTGCGGGTACCGGTGCTGCCCTGGCAAACGGTGCACTTGCAGGCTTTGCGAAGAGCGCCGCGATTGAGATGCCTCCGGGAGTGCGAATCAATGTGGTTAGCCCCGGGCTGCTTAATGTGTCCGAGGGCCGCTATGGGGCCCTGTTTCCCGGTCACGAGCGGGTACCGTCAGAGCAGGTTGGACGGGCATTTGCCAAATGCATAGAGGGGACGATCAATGGCCAGGTGGTGATCGTGGAATGAGGGTCGCGTATCTCATCGAGCCGCCGTTCAACCACGTGGATGAAGCGGGAAACGCGACCGGATGCGATGTCGAACTGGCGCGGTACGTCCTTGAACAACTCGACATCGAAGATGTGGAGTTTGTTGAAACCGAGTTCGCGCAACTTCTGCCCGGCCTTGCCCGAGATGACTGGCAGATGACCACAGGTCTTTTTGCTTCCCCCGAACGGCAGCGCATTGCGTTGTTCAGCAGGCCGATCTGGGCCTTGCCCGATGGATTACTTGTCCGTGAAGAAGATGCGCCCCGCTTGGCCGGGTACCGATGTCTTGCAGTTTCGGGTGATCTGAAACTTGCGGTTGTTCGGGATCAGGTGCAGCACACCATCGCCCTTGGCCTTGGCGTTATGCCCAACCAGTTCTGCGTGTTCGACACCTACGCTGATGCGGCGCGGGCGGTGCAGGACGGGACGGTCCGTGCCTTTGCCAGTGTCGCGCGCGCGCATGAAGGCTTTCTCAATACGAGCGCTGTCGATGGTCTTGCTGTCGTGACCGTCCCGGTTCGAGAAAAGGCTCGGGCGTTTGGGTGTTACGCGGTCGGGCTTTCCGCCAATCACTTTCGAAACCGTATCGATAAGGTTTTGAACACCTTCATCGGCGGTGCTGAGCATCGGAGATTGATGAAAACCTTCGGGTTTGCGGACACCGATGTTGATCGCGTCCTCTTGCGCCAGCGATGAAGGAAGCAGACGCGGACTCCGTTCCCGGCATCGGCCATCAATCGACAACTTGATGAAGACCGGATGGTTCGGCCAATGTCTCTGCCGGGTGAATGTCGGCGAAGATTTCGATGATGTTGTGCTCCGGATCGCGGAAAAACAGCGTTCTGTGCGGCCAATCTTGGTTTGTCGGCGGCTCGATCACGTCGATTCTGTTTTCGGCCAGCCTGTCGTACGCGTGACCCACATCGGCTGGCGGCACACGAAAGCTGATTTGAATGGATGCGGATGGCGACGGATGGCTTGGCCCGTCGTAAGGGCGACCGCGTTTCCTCAGACCCAGAAACAACGTGCCTACCCGAAAGAAAACCATCCGGTCGGGAAAACCCTCCTCAACCTGGAACTCGAACAGCCGCTCGTAGAACGCTTTCATCTTCGCAAGGTCATCGCAAAGTAGGATCACGTAGTCCAAGCTGCGAATGGCTTTGAAGCCTTCATGTTTGGTCATGGCAGTCCAACCTCAATATTTTGGTTCGTGAAAGCGATCGTTGGGGATCATGGCAATTGTCACTGCACCCCAATTTAATCAGAAACAGGTCTGAAATTATCCTGCAATATTAACGACGGTTTGTACCCTTAGTTTTCGTATTGTACCGTTAATTTCAATACTGCACCTTTAATTATCAGACGTTGATCCTTTGGAAAACTGCAACCCCGTTTTTTTGCACGCGAACGGAAATTGCCTTTATACGAAGTACATAGGGTTGGGTGCCGGCCTGCAGCACAGCCTGTGGGCATATTGCAATTAAGGGTACAAAGGTGCCCTTAAACGCTCCGAGCCCGCAGCATCTGATTAATTAGGGTACAGTGACAAATGGCATGGAACTGGCCCGCCGCACGCCGGACAGCCTCACCGCCATTACAGACCGGGGCTTGATCTCAAAACAACGTTAAAGGCCACTGAGGCTCAAAGTGAGCGTTCCCTCGATCCGGTGCGATTTCATGCCCGTCGTTTGATACTTCTTGCTGCGCGTCTGTTGGGCGCCGTCTTGAGGCTTGTCGGCGGTTGGGACGGCCAGTTTTGGCGCGCCTTGCGCCATGTGCCGAGGAGGGGATGCTTGCTGATCTTGAAGAGCGGTTTCATGAAAACACTGCGCGTCGCAATCTGTCAGCCTTTGAAGAGCTGATCTCTATCGGAACGTTGGCGGCGCAGTTTCCGGATCTAACCCAATTTCAGATTGCCGCCCAGCTTGGGGTTCCGCAGGCGGATGTTTCTTTGGGAATTGCGTGTCTGTATCGCTGCAAAAAGCTGGAAAAGGAGATCGACACGGCCACAGCGTCGAAACGGTACTTCAGATCCTTGCTGCCTAAACTGAAGCGCGGAGACCCGCTTGGACCTTGCCCATATGCGCCCGATCTGAAGCCTGACACGCAAATGTGGAACGTGCGCGGCATTGTATGCAAATCGCTGTGGGTCAGCTAGATACCGCGATTAAGATTAACCGCGCGCGGATCGATCTCATGGATCTGGAGGCGATGCTGGTTGATCTGGCGCGTGTCGTGATGCGGTATCAGATCAAGAAGAAGTAAGGGGCGGTTGCGAAGGTTGACGACTGATCGGGGTAAGGCGTGGCGAGCATTTGTTTGCAGACGAACACTGCCGCTAAATGCACAGTGACGAAGCGAGAGGCCTTACGAAATGTTGAGGTGTTGTGAACCTGGTTCGCTAGCCGTAATGTGCGTCGAGATCACAGGCGCTATGACTGCATCCAAGATTACCCATCGCTTGATACAACAGTTTCGGCCCCGTCTAGCGGATGATTTCGATTGCCACATCTCCAAGGCGGAGTGTGCGAGCATCGTTTATCCATGCGGCTTGTCCTGCCTTTAGGTGTTTACCATTCAGGAATGTCCCGTTGCTAGAGCCTTTGCCTGATCCATCGCCATCCCGCACCATGAGCTTGCCTTCATGCACCTGCAAAATCGCGTGGCGCGCTGAAATGCTTGCGTCAGGTAAAACCAGATGTGCCCAGGCTTTATCCCGACCAATGCAGATAAGACCATGATCCCGAAAGCTGGGGAACCGGCCCAGGGATTGTTCTTTGCCCTGTAACCTGCCTGTTTTGACTTTTAGTTGCCACCGAGGCAAAGCGCGGGGCAGGGGGGGCACCATCGTCGCAAACCAGACCACGCCTGTCTTTGTGTCATAGGGTGGTGCGGTCAGAGGATTGATGCCCGCCAAGCCGCAGGTCGCCATCTTGCGCGAAAAGCGATTTATTCGTCTACCAGCAGACAGAGGCCGTCCCTTATCATCACACATGGTCAATCCGTGGGCCAGTCGCCCCAATGTGCGACCACCCAACACAAGCTCTGTCAGGATCCAATATACCAACAGAAAGATCACGAAGAGGCCAGCGCCATGCAGTTCCGACGGAAGGCTTGGTAGGGTCCGGGACATTTGGCTGCTGAGTTGATCGGTTACCATTGCCGATACAAATAGAACCAGCACCATGTCCAGCACCGCAGCAGACGTAAGGATCGGCCCAACGATGCTGGAGGGGATTTTTCCGGAGCGTTGCATCACCGCGTCCCCAGTTCGGTCAGTATCAACACAAGGACGCAGGCTAGACTAAACGTCATCATGGCCACTCCGCGCGCCTGGATCACAGCCTTTGCCGTACTGGCCTGTTCGTTTCGAAATCGGAATACGGCGATCCACGACGTCGCGGCCATACCGATTGCTGTAAACAGGTAGAGTTCTGGCAGGATCCCTCTGGAGTGGGCCAGCCAATCCGCCGATGTCACTAAGAGGCCTGCTGAGACGATGGCCGCTATTATGGCGATGATCTGTGCAAATTCCGTGCCTTTGGCCGAAAGCTTGCCGATGGCCCAAGCCAAAAGATACCCTTGGGCGCAAGCAATCAGGACCGCCAAGGTGAAACGTGGGGCCAGGCCCATTTCGGCAGTTTTTATCAAACTACCACGACTGCTGCCCTGACTGAGAATTCCTGTGGCTCCGAAGCCACTTACTGCAACAGACAGTCCGGTCATAACTACTTTGTAGAAGTCGACCAGATCATTCACCAGATCGATTCCACTACGCAATTTGGAAAACAGCCCACCTAAGGAAGATATTTTTAGGATACTCATTAATTTACCCTTTTTGGAAAAATAAGAGGGTGATGTTCTGGTGCTCAGCATCTTCGCAGCCGCAGTTTATACGCTATGGTAGCGATCCTTCGCTCATTCTATTTTCGGCTATTGTCTTTTTCGTTGTGACAGTGCGCCACAGCGGATCGAATCAGTTGCCATAAAAGCTGCATGCAGTAACAGTGACGTAAGGTTACTTGTTTTTGTGAGGAATTCTAGATGACGCGGTTATTTGCCGGTATTTTGATTTTAGCGACGAGTTTTCTGGCTGGCTGTACGGAAGAGTCAATGCAGACGGCATCCTTTGCGGGAGGTGGCGCCCAGAAGACGGCTCAGGAGAAAGAACTAGAGAAGCAAGCACGGAGCCTGAATCAGGTGTCCAAAGACATCATCGTCAGGAACACAGTTGAAGGTGCGCTGATTGGTGCAGCTGCGGGCTGTGGCATCGCCGTCTTAATGGGTGGAGACGGCAATGATTGTCTGGTTGGCGCCGCCGTTGGGGGTGTTGCTGGGGGTGTTGGCGGCAATGCCGTGGGTCGACAGGCTGCAGAAAAAAACGAAGAGATCGTTAAAACCGCTGAAGTGGTGAAAAACCTCGGCCAAGTGTCTTCGCGTCTGAATGGTGTGGAGACCAACCTGCGCGCGGTCCTGAAATCTCAGGATGCAGAGATCCGGTCTTTGCGTCGTCAGGTGCAATCTAGTCAGATCTCCCAGTCGCAATATCAGACTCGGGTCAAAGCGATTAACAGTAACCGTCGCGTGGTCAGCAACGAGTTGCGCCGGTCAGAAGCGAATGTCGTGCAAGCAAGTCAACAACTCGACCAAGCAAGCAGTCAGGGCCAAACCGGCCTGGGCACTGCCAAGAAAGCTGCGGCTAGCAACCAAAATCGGCTGAAGCGGACTCTGGCAACGATCAAACAGGTTGACCTGTAATGACTTTGACCGGCGCGTGCCCTGCGTGCCGATATTAAACAATTATGTGAGGAAAATAAGCATGCGTATTGTTCAATTCTCGATCGTTGCCGGGGTCATGATTGGTCTAATGGGCTGCACCGGATCCACAGACCCTGAAACGGCATCTTTGTTTGATAACATCAACAACCTGCAAAGCGGTGAGTATGATCGCCAGATTGCTCAAAACGAGGCTGATGCCGCTGCTATCCTAGCGAATAACCGCGCAGCAGAGCAGAGGATTGCAGGGCTGGAGTCACAACGCGGCGTGAACGCCCGCACGATTGGGGAGCTCAAGTCTCGGGTGGCTTCTGCCAGGAACAGCGCCGCTCAGGCCCGTGCGAACGCCGGAGGAGATACCGTGAAGTTACAACGAATCTCGGCTTTAGAAGGGCAGATTACAGCTGTTGAAGCCGAGATTAATGCGGGCAGCGCCGACCCACGGAGTGCATCCTCCGAACTAAGCCGAATTCGATCTGCTTTGAACGCGATTTAGGGACGCCCCAGCCCATGGGACCTTACACACCGGGTCCCACTTTTATTTTTTTCAAGTCAAAGATTAACCCAATGCCATTATCACCCATCCTATTTCGCCGCCTTTTCCTGATTGCTGCCTTGTGTTTCGGGTCACCGACGCTGGCGCAAGAAACCGATGACATCAGTTCGCGCGCCCCAGAGGATGGCTTAGCTGTCCTGGATTGTGCGCCGCCGCGCCCTGCACCGGGAGACAGCTGTATTGTCCGTGTTCCGTCGGGCTATGTGCTGACGGAGTTGGAATCTGAGAAAGTTGGTGACCAAGAGGTTCAGTTCAAGATCCTTCGCAAAGACGCAGACCTGCCTGAAGATGTGCTTATCTCTTCGACCTTGGTTATGATCGACCTGTCCCGCGGACCGTCCAATGGTCGGTTGCAGACCTGGCCACGTGAGCGCGACGCGATCATTCGGATGATCGAAAACCTGCCAAGTGAAGGAGAGCTGGCGATCTATGGTTTTGGGGCCGATCTTACCCTGCTGTCGAGTTTCTCCACATCTCGCGATCTCGCGATAGCTGCTGTGCGCGCCATTGAAATTGATCAGAATAATACGATCCTATCCACAAACCTGCGCACAGCCATCGAGCAGCTTCGAGATCGCTCTGATGCCGTGTTGAAAAATCTGATCGTCATCTCTGATGGTGATGAGGAGGGGATCGGATCTTTTGAAGGGCTGGCCGAACAAGCTGCGCAAGCAGGTGTCACTCTTTCTGCCTTTGGAACATTTTGGCGGCCAGACGGCGCGCAGGTTACGTCTCGTGGCAAAGACAAGCTGAAGCAGATCGTGGAGCCCGCCAATGGTTTGCGTGGTGACATCAACTTGCTGGCTGCGGGAACGGTCGATCAACAGGTCGACGCGTTTGTCGAGCGGTTCAATGATTCTATCGGTCTATCGGGTGTCATTGTCCCCAATGGCGACCCTGTTCCTGCGCGCATCATTGTCGAGATGCGTGCGCCTGCAGGCAGCGTTGCGCCCGATCGAAGCTTTAGCGCCCTTTTCACACCGGTCGTTGTAGATCAGGCGGGGGACGAAGACGTATCTTCCGACGAGGAGACGGCAGCCGAGGGTGAGTTGCTGTTTGGGTTCCCAAAACTTTATGTCTACGCGGCTATCGCAGCGTTGGCGCTGTTTTTGTTGCTGCTTATTGTTGTTTTGCTGCGACGTCGGTCCCAGGATGGGGGCTTTGAGGATGAGTTGGAGATTTCTACCGCCCCCAGCCCGCAAAATGAACCGACGCATATGGAAGTTGAGAAGCCTGTTGCGCCTCTGGCACCTGCGCCGTTGCCGATCAGTGCGTATCTGGTGCGCGCAGACACTGGCGAACGGCTGCCTGTTCAAGGTGAGCTTGTCACTATTGGGCGTGCTCCTGACAATAATGTCGTCGTTACGGGAGAGGGCGTGAGCCGCAGCCATGCGCGGCTGGTGCGGACTCAGGAGGGAAGTTTTGCAATCGCCGACATGGGCAGCCTGAACAAGACATTTATCAATGGGGTTGAGGTCAAGGGTACCAAGCCAGTGCGAATTGGCGACACAATCGGCTTGGGTAAACTGGTGCAGGTTAGGCTGACTCTACCTTGAGAGAAACATGCATAAATTCAAATTAAAGGAGCATTACTGTGGGAAATGATAAAACAAGCTGGCTAGACCTTGATGATGAAGACGATGATCTGATTGGTGGTGGAACGACGGGCGGGTTTACCGAAACTATCGAGCAGGGCCCTGGCGGATCAGGTGCTGCGCCCACAGATATCGTGACGCCCCAGGATGTTCCCGGTGCACCAAGCCCTGCCCAGACTGTCCTGGATCCTGGCGTTGAAAAGACTGAATTTGCGATGGATGACAGCATCGGTTTTGACGAAGACGTTGATCCCGTCGTTGGCTGGCTTGTTGTGATCGGTGGGCCTGGTTTGGGGATGTCTCGCTCGCTTGGTGCGGGTATGAATTCTGTCGGTCGCGATCCTAGTGAGCGTGTGGCCCTTGATTTCGGCGATAAGCAGATTTCAGGCCAGGATCATCTGCGTATTCTCTATGATGATGCCAATCGGGCCTTTTATGTGGCGCCCGGCTCGGGCAGGACAATTTCTCGGGTAAATGGTCAGATCATTGCACAGACGATGCCTTTGGAGGATCACGCTGTTCTGGAGCTGTCGAAAAAGACAAAAGTGCACTTTGTCAGTTTCTGTGGTGAGGCTTTCGATTGGTCGGACCTGGCCGAACAGGAAAGCTGATCGCATCATGGTCACGGCCTCTGCCAAAGCGAGTATTGGGCAACGCAGCAATCAGGAAGACAGCTACCGACTGGAGTTCGAGGATCCACAGGATCAGGGTGGGGACGTTGTTATGGTGCTGGCGGACGGCATGGGCGGCCATGCTGGTGGCGAGGTGGCTAGTGATCTGGTCTGCACAGTGTTTGCCGAGCATTTCGTCTCAAAATCTACAGAAACGCGTCCTCGGGCGCGCCTCAAGGAATCTATGGATGTGGCCAATGCGGCTTTGGGTCAGCGCATCGCGCGTGAACCTGAGCTGCAGGGTATGGGCTGCACGCTGATCGGTGCGCTTAAGGTTAATGACAAGCTGCTGTGGGTGTCGGTCGGAGATAGCATTCTATTCCTACTGCGCGATGGCAAGTTGTCACGGCTTAATGCAGATCATTCGCTTTATGGCGAGCTCTTGCAGATGGTCCGTGATGGCAAAATCAGCCGCGAGGAAGCTGATGCGAACCCGCGACGCAACGCCCTTCGGTCTGCCATTCTTGGTGGTGAGATCGCCTTGGTTGATATTAATTCGATCACCTTGAAAAAGGGTGATCTGCTTCTTTTGGCGACCGATGGGATAGAGAGCCTGTCTGATACCGAGGTGCGCGCCATCATGTCGAAAGAGGCGCGCCCGGATGTGCGTGCGGTAACGTCTGACTTGCTGAACGCTGTTGAGGCGCGCAATGCGCCGTCGCAGGACAATACGACCGTTATTGTATACCGCCACCAGACAAGTGGCGCGACGTCCAACCGTGGGATGACGCAATGGTCGATGCTGGTTGAGGGGGACACGAAGCCCCGAAAGCCATGGGGTCTGATGACAGGCATTCTGGCCTTGGTGGTGGCGCTGCTTGTTGGAGCGTTCGTGATATTTCTGGCGGCCAAGCCTGAGCCAGCACCAAGCCCCGCCGTTACGACAACCGAGCCAACGCAGCCCGAACATGCAGAGCGTTCTGTTATTGATCCACAAATCGCGCCTGCACCTGAGGAGGATACCACACCCGATATCGTTCCGGCACCCGAGGCTGCCCCTGAGCCCGGTATCGACGAGGATGTAGAGGCTCATGAGCTGGTGCCGGTAAAGCCCGAAAGTGACGAGACAATCCTCCTACCTCAGTCACCTGAGCCGACGGAGTGAAAGGCAACCATGGGTGAGCAGAGCCTCCCGATTGGCACCGAGTTTGCGGGCATTACCATCGCCGGTGTCTTGGGTCAGGGCGGCTTTGGGATCACCTATCGCGTTACTGATAAAAATGGCTTCGAGCTTGCTTTGAAAGAGTATTTTCCCGCTGATGACGCTATTCGCGTGGACGGTATAACCGTACAGCCGAAACCCGACCGCAAGACGCGGTTTAAGATGGGCTATGATGCGTTTCTGGCAGAAGCGCGAACTTTGAACTCTCTGCCTGCGCGGCGTGGGTTGGTTCAGATCATGGGTGCCTTTGAAAAGCACCGCACGGTTTACGCGCTGATGGATTTTATCGACGGAGAGCCGCTTGATCGTGCTGCTACAAGGTTGATTGAAAAACGCAAAGCTGTGCCAGTGGATCTGCTGCGTGAGCTGGTCGTGGCAGTACTAAGCGCGCTGCACGCTGTTCATCGTGTGGGTGTAATCCATCGCGACATCAAGCCAGCGAATGTAATGATCCGCCGGGATGGTCAGCCAATCCTGATAGACTTTGGCGCGGCGCGTCCGATGGCTGCTGACAGAACCGGGGCGTCTATGTTTTCACGCCGCTATGCAGCCCTTGAACAGTTTCCGCAGCGCGTAACAGGGTACAGGTCTGTCAATCGCGACAGTGCTGCTGTCGATATCTTTGGTTTATCGGTGATGCTTTACGAGCTGGTTTCCCAAAGCCTGCCGCCCGATGCAGAAGAGCGTTTTAAAGCTCTAAAGCAAACCGGTGCAGATCCTTATCTGCCTATAAGGGACAATATTCTGCGCAACCGCATTCCGATGAGCTATCCGGATGATCTTTTGGACGCCATTGATGCGGGCTGCGGGCTGCTGCCCAACCAACGGCTACAATCGGTTCAGCAAATGGCCAAAGCGCTTGATAGCTTTGTGCGGTCCAAACGCAGAGTGGACACAGATCCTCAAACCCCTGTTTTCGAAACCGGAAAACCCATGCTCGCCAAACTGAAAAAAGATCACACGATTAAGCTATCCGGGGGCGCACTTGTTGGCCTGTTTGTCTTTACCTTGGTGGTCGGTAGCGTCGCCTTCGGGATTTTGGGATATTTGGAATGATTGCACGTCCTTTTTGGCTTTTGGCTGTCATCGCTTTGTACTTTTGCCTGCTCCCCGCTCAATCGACGACAGCACAGGATCTCCGTGCACAGCTGTTGCAGGTGGACAAGGCAGTCGGACGGGTAGTCAACTTCAAACAACGCGGGACAGGTACTGGATCTGGTGCGATCATTGGACAAGATGGCAACGCCCTAATTTTCTTGACCAATCATCATGTGATTGATCGTGCCAAAAATCTGGTTGTTGGATTTTTGCAGGATGGGCGTGTGATTTTGTACGCTGCGACCGTCTTAAACGCATCCGAAGCTTTGGACCTTGCTGTGCTTCAGCTGGTTCGGCTTGATGAGAACCCAGTCCGCCATGATTTCACAGCGGTCCCGATCGCGGCGCGTGCGATTGATAAAACCGAAGAGGTCGCGGCACTTGGTTTTCCCGGTCGCGCGGACATCATCAGCGATGGTATGAAAGATCCGGCGTTTTTTGAAAGCACGGTCACATTGGGTAACATTTCTAAGGTGCAGATCGGACGCATTGGTCGCAACTCTGCCCGCCGAGAGATTGTCCAGCACACTGCAGCGATCAATCCTGGCAATTCCGGTGGGCCCCTGATTGACGTTTGTGGCCACATGGTAGGCGTCAATACTGCGGTGCCAACACAGCGCAGTACGGATGATACGGCCGCTGCTGGAACTTTTTGGGCCTCGTCTGGTAATGCTGTGGATGAGTATCTTAGGTCTTTGCGCGTATCGGTCTCCGTCGTACGCGGTGGATGTGCCGCATTGAACGGGTCTTCGGCAACTGCTCCTGGCGCGTCACAAGATGGGACATCAGGGTCCGCGACCTCGGCGCAAGTCGACGGCGATCTGAAACTTATCTATTATGCGCTCGTGGGCTTAGGCGGTGTTGCCGTCGTGGGCGTGGGTGCTTTCTCTGTGATGCGTGGTAAAAGCACCGTTCCTGCCCCGAAAACTGGATCTCCGGGCAGTGTTTTGCGAGTGTCGGTGCGGGGGACTTCGAAGCGATTGTCGAGCCGTGCTTTGCAGAAAGGTGTGACCTTTGGCAGGGACACCGACAGCGATGTCATGATTTCGTCTGGTCAGCTTTCGCGCCGCCATGCCCGTCTTTTCCTGCACGATCGTAAGCTGTTCATTGAAGATCTGGGGTCTTCAAATGGCACTGTTGTGGATGGTACGCGCTTGGATGCCAACACTCGGCAACAAATCAACACCCGCTCAAAGGTTATTCTGGCCGATGTTCCGCTGACACTGGAGAAGGGCTAGAGCATGGCTGCCTCCATCGTTCACATTCGCAATCTGGGTATACAATTGTCCCAAGATTTTGCCGTAGTCGTCGAAAAACTTGACCTTCGGCGTGGCGAACGTCTGGTGCTGGATGCACCCAGCGGTGCAGGTAAAAGCACGGCCCTTGGGTTGATCTCTGCGGGGATGGAGGACAGTGGTTTACCTGGACGCGTACATCAGATTGGTGGGCAGGCGATCGAAAGGGGTAATCGGGCGCGCCGCTTTGCCAAACCTGACGTTCTGGGATTTGTGCTGCAGACCAACACATTAGTGCCATATCTGAATACGCTGGAAAATATCCGCCTGCCGATGCAAATCGCCGCGCAAAAGGTCGATCCACAGTGGGAGCTACATCTGCTGACTGTCCTAGGCCTTGACCCTTTGGTGGACCGTCTGCCCACAGCCCTGTCTGTTGGTCAAAGGCAAAGGGTGTCGATTGCGCGAGCCCTTTTAGCCCGACCCCTTGTGCTTTTGTTAGATGAACCAGTGGCTTCACTTGATCCGGGCAACGTTGCACGGGTTGAAGGGCTGCTGTCGGAATTGGCGCAAGAAGCGCAAAGCGCTGTCCTTTTGGCATCCCATCAGGCGCAGTCGGGTGTCTTTGCGCTTGCGAAACGGGCGCGGCACCGGGTCTATGAACATAAAGGCGTCACCTATTCGCTGTTTTGCGATACGGAGGCTGCCGCATGATATCAGCGCTTGCTATACGCCTTGGCCTACGAGAGCTTCGCCACGAATGGCAGGCGGCTTTATGTTTTATCGCTGCGCTTGTGGGAGTTCTTGCACCGCTCTTGATTCTGCTCGCTCTGAAGAACGGGGTGATTGGGACAATGGTGGATCGCCTGGTCGAAGACCCCTCCAACCGTGAGATCGTGGCCGTGGGCACTGCAAGCTTTGACCAAGCTTTCTTTGACCAGATGGCGGCCCGATCTGATGTGGGTTTCATCATGCCTAATACCCGACGGATCAATGCGCAGGCCAATGCGCTGCGCAACCCGGTGTCACGGGCGTTGGAACGATCTGTGCCCTTGATACCCTCTGCGCATGGGGATCCTTTGATTGCGGGTCGCGCCATTAGTCCAGGCGAGGTCTGGCTGAGCGATGGGCTGGCCAAGAAGCTGGACCTTGCAGCCGGGGACCAGGTGGAGATGTTGATCCGCCGAACGGTGAGCGGTAATCAGGAAACGGTACGCCAACGGTTTACAGTCCTTGGTGTTATAGGCGCTGCCAACTATGCCCGAGAGGCGTTGTTTTTGTCGCTGGACGATCTTCTGGATGTTGAGCAATTCCGAGATGATCTGGCGATTACCCCCGACACTTACGCGGCTCCACGGACTGCACCGGACCGCTATGCCAGCTTTCGGCTTTATGCTGCGGATCTTAGCGCGCTTGGCACGCTACTTGGCGCGCTTGAAGAGCGGGGCATAGAGGCACGAGCGCGCGCAGAAAATGCAGCTCTATTATTGAATTTTCGTGACAATTTGAACCTGCTTTATGGATTCATAGCCATGATCGCGGTCTTGGGATTTTGGTGCGCAATGGCCGCCAACCTGCGCGGTATGGTGGAGCGCCAACGTGTGGTGTTTTCCTTGCTGCGCTTTGTGGGCCTATCGAGGACGTCCCTTGCTGCGATCCCGGTTGTTCAAAGCGTGGCCTTGGTCTGTGTGGGCGTCGCTGTGACCCTGCTACTGGTGCTGCCAGGTCTTTTCTTTATCAACGCGGTCTTCCGGACCCGAGCTGGAGATGCCGTCGCACAGCTGGGCGTCGAGGATCTGGTCGCCACGCTCGCCCTTGGGGTGATTACCGCTGGAACTGCAGCGCTGTGGGCCATGCGGGCCACGTCACAAATTGACAGCGTCGAGGTGTTACGACATGCGTAAAAAACTTGGAATGATCTTGGTGACCCTTGGTGTCGGGCTTGCGGCTCAGACTTTCGCTCAAGACGGCCCTTTTGTACCAGAAAGCGTGACCTGGGAAGAACGGCTGTATAATCCTAACCCGATGGCGGACGACCTGGTGTTACCGCTGCCTTGCGGTGGCGCTATGGTGTTCCGCAAGGTGACAACACCTAACACCGATGGCGTCGTTGGCGACGTACCGGTCATTCTTGGGCAACAGGGCAGTGAGCAGCCGTTTCTGGATGGGCTGCGGAAGTCATTTGTCTCAGGTGCCTTTCCCGACGGCGAGGGCACGACACGCGGTTACTTCCTGATCGCCAAATATGAGCTTACCGTGGCACAGCACCAAGTCAGTCAAGTGGCAAGCGCCGAGGATTGCCCAAACAGGATCGGACGCCGTCAGGCGATTCCTGTGACCGGTTTGTCGAAGGCTGAGATTGAGCGCTTTGCCGAACGGTATACGGTTTGGTTGATGAACAACGCACAAGATCTGTTGCCTGCTGTGGGCAGCACGATTGGGTATGTCCGGCTGCCTACCGAAGAAGAGTGGGAGTTTGCCGCGCGCGGGGGCTTGAACGTGGCGCCGTCGGAATTTCGCGCCACCCGCCCACCGATCCCAGATGGTGAATCAATCAATGAGTATATTGCGCATAATGGCTCTGATAGTGCAGGCGGTGACTTACAGATCATCGGCACGTTGAAACCAAACCCCTTGGGGTTGCACGATATGTTAGGCAATGCTTGGGAGATGGTCGGGACTCCATTTGCGCTGGTGCGCCATGGGCGTTTGCATGGGCAGGCCGGTGGCATCGTGCGGAGGGGTGGGGGCGTTGATTGGCCTGTGGCCGAGATTACCTCCGCCCAGCGGTTTGAGATGGCGCCTTACAGTGTGCGCCGCCTTGATGTGCAAACCAACCGTTTTACCGGCGCGCGCTTTGTCCTGTCCGCAATTTCTATTACGTCGGACGATCAAAACTCTGCCTTGATTGCTGAACTGGACCGCATGGCCCAGCCCGATCCAGGCCTTGTCACCGCCCGGTCCGAGGAAGAGGTGCGCAGCCTTTTAGACCAGATGCAGTCGTCTGCGGTGACCCCAAGGGAAAAGACCCAAATCCAGATCATCCAAGAGACCCTTGCTGCGGCAACCGCCGAGCGTAATAGCCAGCGCGATCAATCTCTGCGCATGATTTCGAATTCGTCGGTGCTTTTATGCAACCAAGCTGTACAGCGTTATCTGACAGCGCGTCTGGCTTCGGACACAGCACTACGTGAACTTGATGAATTGGAAGAGATCGCCCGAAGTGAAGGTGACGATGCCTTCCTTGCCGATGTCCTTGATGCACAAAGAGTTGCCCGAGAGCGGCTGGCCAGCTTGAATGAAAAGCTGCGTGAGGATGTCATCGAATATGCGAACCTCATCGAAGGGTTGGCTGTGCATTACGACGCAGACGTCGTCATGAAACAGGTCGACTTTGTTCGCGAGGACCACATGACGCGTGGTGATACCTCCCGCCGAGCAGAGTGCTATAAGGCATTACGGCGACACTTGCAGGTGCGTTTCACCGCAGGTCTGACCGATTTTCCAATTATACAAGAAGACTTTCAATCAATCGCAATCGCCGTTCTTGACGGCGCATTGCAGTGACGGGGACACTTGATGTTACGATCGAAATTACACGAAGCGCTTCAAGGTTTGATCTGGACTTTCACCGGACTGATGATCTTTGGGTCTTGCTACATGGGCGCGTCCTTTGTCGACCTTGGCCTAGAATTCAACAAGCAGACGGGCGGGGACTATGAGATTTCGATCATGTTCTGGGGCGTCTTCATCATTTTGTTTGGTATTTGCAGCGCGTTGGTATTTGCAGGTCTGTCCTTCCAGCTCATGGATATTCGCCGCTTTACAAAGCACACGGCTCTTAACCTGAAAAGTAACCGCTAAGGAGAACATCGCTTGGATAAGTCTATACTTGGCATTCGGCCTGGAAGTGTCATCCAGCATACCTATGAGGTGACTGCCTTGCTTGGCGAGGGCGGCATGGGCGCGACCTTTTCCGGGGTAAACATGGCGACAAACCATGAGGTCGCAATCAAGGTCATCACCGCCGAATTTGCCCGCAACAAAAAAGCGGCTGACCTGTTTCGGCGCGAAGCCAACCTGATGCGGACCATCCAAAGCGATGCGGTTGTTGGATACGAAACGACCATGATGGATGAAAGTGGCCAGCTTTATCTGGTCATGGAGTATATCAAGGGGAAACCCTTGTCGCACTTTTTGGAAAAGGGTGCCCGACTGGCCGAGATTGATGTGCTGAAACTGGGCCGCCGGCTGAGCGAAGGGCTAACTGCTATCCACAAGTTCGGGATCGTGCATCGAGATATTTCGCCTGATAACGTGATGATCCCGGATGACGATATCCTGGGTGCCAAGCTGATTGATTTCGGTGTCGCTTCCGACACTGTTGGGACGGAGAAGTCTATTATCGGCGATAGCTTTGCTGGCAAGATTAGCTATGCCGCGCCAGAACAACTTGGCATCGGAACAGGCAAAGTATCGCCAGCGACGGACCTGTATTCGCTTGGTCTAGTGCTGATACGTGTGGCGGGCTTGCAAGTGCCAGGGGCTGGGCATGGGATGGCTGCGGCTATAGATGCCCGCCGGGTCGATCAGGATATCTCCGATGGCAGGATCGGCACTCCCCTAGCACAGGTGTTGCGCCAGTTGCTTAAGGTTGATCCTGCCGAGCGCCCTACAAATCCTGTCGCCGAGTTTGATGCGGCCCTCGCAGCGCTTGCAAAAACGGCTCTGCCGCCGCCTAAGACTGATACCGATGCGTTCAATGATGACCCTGTTCATGAGGATACCGGATCGGCTGGGACGAAATCCGGTGTTATTGCAGCAGCGGTTTTGCTTCTGGCTGCGCTTGGGGGCGTTGGATGGTTCTTCATGACCCAAAACGCAGCGCCAACCGGGGTTGCGATGGATAACGCGGAAGGGGCCCGCGCAGCGCTTGCTTCTGAGGACCCATTGGCAGAAATCAACGCGTTGATTGATCGCGGCGGCGAAGACAATCTGAACGTTGCCTTTGGAGCCCTGCTTGCAATGTCGCGCAACGAGGAAGAGTCTGATCGCATGCGTGCGGAGGCTTCTTTCGCGGTGGCGCAGATGTATGACCCCGCCACCTATGACCGTGCCCGCTCGCCATTCCCTGCTGCAAACGCCAATTCCGCAAGGCGGTTTTATCAGCAAGCCCTTGAGCTGGGCCATAATGGTGCTCAAACCGCTCTGGACCGCATCGGAGATTAGCATGTTGAGATATGTTTTCGCATTTCTTGTCGTATCAGTCACGCTCGGGCTCGGACCCGTGGCGTTGGCCCAGGAAAAGCCATTGCTGATAGAAGGCAAGGAACGCCTATTTCAGCGCGTTTTGCTGCGCGCGGCCACATCGGAGCATAACGGTCCGGACAGCACAGCAGGTGCTGCGCTTGCACCTTTGACACCGCTCTATGTTTACGAGCGAGCCGAAGACTGGATCAGGGTGGGTCGGGACGAGGACGGTAGCGATCTTTTCTGGGTGCCCACGGCTGCCGCGGTCCAATGGAACCAGAACATCGTTGCTACCTTCGAAGCGAGTGAGAATGTCGAACGTGTGCTGTTTTTCAACGAACTTGATCCGATTTATGACCTTCTGGACTTAGAAAGTCCCGGGCTGCGCGCCGCTGAATTGCGCGAAACAGCACAAGAGGCGGAAAGCGGTGGGCCCACGTACGAGACAATTGTCGCCCTTGGACCCCGTAAGGTGATCGATCAGAGGCGCAATCTTTACGTGATGCCAATTCTCGATTTTCAGGAGGAGGTCTTTGACAATGGTGCATTCGTCAACCTGTTGAAAGTGGCTGTCGCTCGTGCTGATCCCGACCGGGCACGTTCTTCCGCGCCGCCACCGCCACCCAATGCGACTCCACAGAACTATAAGGCTGGAGTTGTTTTTGTCGTGGATACGACCATTTCGATGGATCCGTATATTCGGGCGACAAAAGACGCGCTTGAATCGGTTTTTGCCATGATCGACGAGGCGGGGGTGTCTGACGCGGTGTCCTTTGGGCTTATTGGCTATCGCGACAGCCTGGAAGCAGCACCGGGTTTGGGATACGCAACGCGCACCTATGTGACCCTGCAAGAGGGTCTAAAGGGTGAGGAATTTCTGCAAGGTATCGCCGAGATGAAAGAGGCGACGACCTCGTCGCGCAACTTTCGTGAGGATTCCTACGCAGGTGTTGCTCATGCCTTGAAAGAATTGGACTGGTCGGGTTTTGCTGGCCGCTTCATTGTTGTGGTATCTGACGCAGGCCCCAGGTCGCAAAATGATGAATTTTCTGCAACGAAGCTTTCCGGTGCCGGGGTTAACTCCACGGTACGTGAACAACTGGGCGGGGCCATTGCCGTCATGCATCTAAAGACGCCGGACGGCGTTAATGACCATGTACGAGCCGAGGCCGAGTACCGTGCTTTGGCCAGCTTCCCCAATCAACCGCCATTTTACTTTGAGATCGAGAATGGTGCGCCGCGTGCGTTTGAGGCCGCTGCAACAGAATTGGGAACCCGTCTGGCGCAACAGGTTCTGTCATTCCGCAATGCGCCGGATGATGTTCTGGACAAGAACAGAAGCCCGATCCTTGAGGGTAACGCGCAAGATGACGGTGGCGATCGTTTTGCAGGTTTGGCTTCGGCAGGACGCACGATGCAGCTTGCTTATCTTGGGACCCTCAATGGAGAGGCGCCGCCGGATGTATTCGAAGCTTATGTGGCTGATCGCGATTTTGAGCGCACTGGTCTTAAACCCCTGTCGATCCGGGTCTTGGTTAGCAAAGCTCAGCTAGGCGCGCTTTATGACGCTTTGAACATTATTGTACAGAAGGGGGAGGAAAACATCATCGATCCCGATCAGTTCTTCAGCCAGGTTTTGGGAGCCGCTGCTGATATGAGCCGCAGCCCTGACAAGGTCGCCCGGCAAAGCGATCCAACGCTTGCTGAAGCTGCAGCGATTGACGAGTATATTGAAGATCTGCCGTATCAGTCCCGCATTATGGGGATCACAGAGGATGATTGGCTCGACATGTCTTTTTCTGAACAGGCATCGATTATCAATGATCTGTACGACAAGATCCAACGTTATAAGGAATTTAACGAAGCCACAGATCTTTGGGTCAATTATCTGGGCGGAGGCGCAGATGCGGAGAACCAGCTCTATCCTTTGCCACTGGATGAACTGCCATAGAGGGACTTTCCTCTGACCGTGCGCGTCAATCACATGACTTATCTGTCAGAAGGATGATGGATCCACTTCCGGCTTGTGAGGCCATCACCCGCCCTGTCCTGAACCCTTTGCAGGAGACAGGACAGAGCGGGCGTTGTGGGCCGGTTGGGATCAGAACTCGAACGCGGCTCCGATGTAGAAGGCGCGGCCTTCTCCCGTGATGAAGGCGGCCTGGTCTTCGCGGGCGGTGTCCACGACCAAGGTGGATGACGCGTAGGTTTCATCGAACAGGTTCGTGATCCCCGCCTGTATCATCGCGGTGTCATTCAGCGCGTGTTCAGCGCGCAGATCGGCCACGAAGTAGGGGTTGGCAAACAGTGTGTTCATGTTGTCGACCGGCGTTTCTTCGGGTGCCCATTTGGCAGATCCGAACAGGGTCATGCTGTCAGTTGCCTCCCATGCGACGCTGGCATTGAGGACGTGACGCGGTGCGCCGCCCAAGCGGTTGTTGCCGCGGATCGGGTCATCGTCGAAACGGAAGTCCTGATAGTTCCAGCTCAGACGCCCGCTGACGGTATCGGAGAGATACCCGGAGACACCAAGCTCAAGACCGTTGTGAATGGTGCGGTCGGCATTGACCAAGCCGCGCGGAGATGCGGTTTCATCGCGCAGCGACAGGATCTCGTTCTTGACGCGGGAATGGTAGGCGGTGACATCCCATTCCACACCGTTCTTTGCGCGCCCGCGCCAACCGATTTCAAGCGTGTCGGCTTCCTGGGCTTCAAGATCGGCCGTTGAAAAAGCGGCGGCCATGGATGTGGGCATCGGTGGGGCAGGGCGCCCGGGACCGGAGAAGGGTGTGCCTCCGCTTGTGGCCAGCAAATCGTCATGGGTGGGCGGTTCGAACGACCGCGACAGAGCCACCCAGACCGTTTGCGCCTCGTTCGGTTTCCAGGTCAGCGCGAGACGGGGGCTCCAGCCCGCGTATTCAAGGTCATAGCTGTCTGAGACGGCAGGCACGGTTTGGGCAACGGTCGATCCGGCATGTCATTGGTTTCCACCTTCAGTAAGCAATACCCAAGCGTCTCGCTGAACGTCACAACGGGCTCCTTTCAAACAATCATGTGCGCCGTCTTGAATCATTCGGTTGACGTCGGAATCCTGCCCGAAATCCCCAAAGACAATTGGTTTCGACGTGTCGAGCTGCTGGCCGCTCAGGTCGTGGCTATCGCACATCCCGAAAGCCAGCTTGCCCGACACCAAAGCCTGACCGCGGCTGATTTGATGAAGGAACGGCTGATTTTCCGAGCTGACGGATCGTCCACTCAAAAGGTGGTCAATCGTTTCTTCCTCGACCAGGGGCTCTCGCCGACTGCGGCTCTCACGCTCGACCAACGAGACGGAGTATATGAGGCCGTCGCCAATCGCCTTGGCGTCGGCTTTGTTTGGCGTATCGGCTCTCGGCGAGACGAAGACGTCGTTCCGATTTCTCTGAACGGCGCGAGGACGACAAGTACGAATGTTGTGTTCGCGCCAGTTGGTCGAAAACTGCAGACGCTGGACGCTCTCTTTAGCCTTGCTGACGGCGTGCGCTAGCTTGGTAAATGGAGATCAAGAAATCCTAAAATACTTTAGCAAAGAGCCATATTCCTTTGGACCAATAGACCAGTTTTGAATGACAGAAATCGCGACAGAGACCACAATGCAGTTGTGATCATGCTGCAAGAGCGAATTACTTCTGCGTCAGAAAACACCGGGAAAGGCAATGGCGGCTCTTACCGCGACTATGAGTTCAAGCATCCCCAGATTTCGCAAATGCGGCGAAAGTCGGCGATGCGGGATGCTATCGCTGCAACTAGCGTGTCGGTCCGAGGTCGTCTTTGGGCCGTCGTCGAAGGTGGCACAGATCTACTGCAAGGCTGACGCCGCACGAGCTCCGATGACCGAGAAGAGCCCAACTTGTCTAGTCGTCAGGATGCGGCGAACGATCGGTTTCAGTCACTTTCGCCTTCAGGACCGGCATCGGTGCGGGCTTGTGAACGGCCACGCCGATCATGACGAGAGTGACGCCAAGGACATCCACTGCACTCGGAATCTGACGTAGGACAATCACGCCAATGATCGTGGCGGTCGCAGGAAGAAGAGCGAGCAGGAATGCGAAGCTGGCGCGTGGCAGGCGGGCCATGGCGAGTTGATCGCAGACATAGGGGATGACCGACGAACAGATACCCACGGCAATCCCGGCCAGAACTAGAAGCGGTGCGCCGAAGGCTTCGAGAGCTTGCAGGAAGCCGATGGGCATGACGAAGATGAAGGCCGCTGTCATAGCAGCACCCAGACGCTCCACACCGCCCGATGCGCCACCTTCGGAAATCTTATGGCCGAGGATGATGTAGAGGACGAATAGAGACCCGTTCAGCAGGGCCCAGAATAGTCCAAGAAGGTCGGACGTGAGGTCAGGTCCATCCGCAGCCAGGAGCGACGGCACGTCGATCAGGAGCGCCACGCCGATGATCGCGAAGGCGAAGGCCAGATAATTGCGCCCCGTGCGAAGACCCCAGAGCGCGATCCCGATGGTGCCGACGAACTCTATGGCGGCGACCAGTGAGATCGGCAGCCGGTCGAGGGCCAAATAGAACGCGCTGTTCATCACGGCGAGACAGCCCCCGAGCGCGAGAAGAAGCAGACGCTCGCGTGGCGATGATTTATTGAAAGTTCGCCATGGCTTCGTGATCGGCGCGAAGACCACTGCAGCTGACGCGATGCGAAACCAGGCAACGCCAAGCACACCAACGACCGGAAACAGCAGAACCGCGAAAGCCGGACCGAGATAGTGGAAAACGGCGGACACTCCGAACCATGCGTAAGGCGGAACGGCCTCGGACATGCGCGACATGGCTCCGGGAGCGTTGGCGACGGCGGGGTTTGAGGGGGCTTGATTTGTCATGCATCTATAATGCA
>CAKZXZ010000009.1 GCA_937883775.1 uncultured Paracoccaceae bacterium | reverse complement strand
ACGGCCATCCACCGCCGATGCGACACCGCGCGCATAAAGTCGCCTGTGGACTGCGCGGCCCGAACGCGGCATCAAAGACGCGAAAGTTTTGTTTAGAGTACCACCTTTGGATGCACGACACTGAAATCGACGCAAATGCCGTCGATCATCTTGCTGAAATTGCCCGCCATCACGGTCTGCCCGCAGATCGCGACAGGCTGACTTTTGACTTTGGAATTGGTGAAACGCCCCTGACTGCGACCCGGCTTTTGCGGATCGCACAGGACCTTGGGCTGCGTGCCACACGCCGGCGGATCGGTTGGAAATCGCTGCGTGGTTTGGGTGACGCCTTTCCGGTCATGATCCTTTTGGAAACCGGCGAAACCCTTCTGGTAGTCGATCATCAGATGGCCGATGACGACGTCCCTGAACTTGTGACGGTCGCGCGCAAAGACCTGAACGACAGCCTGTTTGATCTTGAAGACCTCACCCGCGAAGAACTGACCTCAGCCTGGACGGGCGAGATTTTTCTTTTCAAGCCACTTGCCGCCCCTGAGGATGGATCTGAACATTTTAACCTGCGCTGGTTTCTGCGCGAGGCGATGCGTCAGAAGACCCTATTTGCCGAAATCATTCTGATCGCTTTGGTCATTCACGCGACCGCCCTTGCGGTGCCGCTGTTCTTTCAGATCACGGTGGACCGTGTGTTGGTTCACGAAAGCTTTCAAACACTGCATGTGCTGGCGGTGGCGGTCGTTATTATCCTGTTGTTCCAAGGCGTCTTCAACTTTCTGCGCGACTACATGCTGGCCTTTGCCACCTCAAAGATCGACATGCGCACAGCGACGCGCACCTTCGGGCATCTGGTTCGCCTGCCATTGGGGTTTTTCCAAAGATCCACTGCAGGTGTGCTGACCAAGCACATGCAGCAGACAGACGAAATTCGCGCCTTTCTGACTGGCAACGTCTTGTCGACCGCCCTTGATGCAACGGCACTTTTTGTCTTCTTGCCGCTGCTTTTTCTCTACAGTTGGCAATTGGCTTTGGTCGTTGTGGGCTTTTCGCTTTTGATCGCGATGGTGATTGCTGGGATGATCCCGCCCTTTTACCGCGCTCTGACCCGGCTCTATCGCGCTGAAGGGGAGCGGCAATCGCTTTTGGTCGAAAGCATTCACGGCATTTCAACGATCAAGAGCCTCGCGCTTGAACCGCGCCGGAACCGGCAATGGGATCACAGCGCGTCGCAATCGGTGCGTACGAATTTTCGCGTGGAAAGACTAAGCGCCGTCGCCGAGAGCCTTGTCGAGACGCTCGAACAACTGATGTCTGTCACGATCCTGTTTTTCGGTGCCTACATGGTGTTTCGCGGCGAACTGACGATCGGCAAGCTGATCGCGTTCAACATGCTGGCCGGCCGTGTCAGCCAGCCGCTTATCAAGATTGTCGAGACGATCCACGAGTATCAAAAAGCCCGGCTGGCCGTACGCATGTTGGGTGAGGTCATGAACGAGAAGGTCGAGGAAACGACAAGCACCCGCACCTTGATGCCAGCAATCAATGGCGAGATCGAATTCGAGGATGTGAAGTTCTTTTATGACGGTGCCGACCGCCCTGCCCTTGAGGATATCAGCTTTCATATAAAGGAAGGCGAAGTGATCGGGCTGGTCGGGGAAAGCGGGTCTGGCAAGTCGACTCTGGCGCGGCTGATCCAGGGGCTTTACGTGCCAAGCGCAGGCCGGATCCGTCTGAACGGCACGAATATCCGCGAGATCAGCCTGCCCCATCTGCGCCAATCCGTCGGCATCGTCCTGCAAGAGAACTTTCTGTTCCGCGGCAGTGTCCGGGACAACATCGCGCTGACCGT
>CAKZXZ010000008.1 GCA_937883775.1 uncultured Paracoccaceae bacterium | reverse complement strand
GGCGGGTGCTGCGGGCTCCATCGCGGCGCAGGCCATTAAGGGCAGGCACAAAAGCAATCTTTTCATATCGGTTAGCCTGACCAAAGCCGGCGGTGAACGCAATATTCTTGCATCACGGCGCAACCTATCCCACGCTCGTTTGAAACCCTGAGGAGGACCCCCATGCGCACAAGAGCTGCTGTTGCCACCAAAGCCGGACACCCATTGGACGTCATGGAGGTCGATCTTGACGGTCCACGCGCTGGTGAAGTGCTGGTCGAGATGAAAGCCACCGGCATTTGCCACACTGACGAATTTACCTTGTCGGGTGCCGACCCTGAAGGGCTGTTTCCGGCGATTCTGGGCCATGAGGGTGCGGGCGTTGTCATGGAAATTGGCGAAGGCGTCACAAGCCTGAAGCCCGGCGATCATGTGATCCCGCTTTACACGCCCGAGTGCCGGACCTGTGAGTATTGTCTAAATCCCAAGACGAACCTGTGCCAGTCGATCAGAACGACGCAAGGCCAAGGCCTGATGCCGGATGGAACGTCACGGTTCAGCACGCTCGATGGGGATCCGATCCTTCACTACATGGGCTGCTCGACCTTCGCCAATCATACGGTTTTGCCCGAAATTGCGCTGGCCAAGGTGCGCGAAGACGCACCGTTCGACAAGATTTGCTATATTGGTTGCGGGGTTACGACGGGTATCGGGGCTGTCATCAACACCGCCAAGGTCGAAATCGGATCGACCGCGATCGTCTTTGGTCTGGGCGGAATTGGCCTGAATGTGATCCAGGGCCTGCGTTTGGCAGGCGCCGACCAGATTGTCGGCGTTGATCTGAATGACAGCAAGAAACCCATGGCCGAGCGCTTTGGCATGACCCATTTCGTCAATCCTTCGGAAGTTGACGGGGATCTGGTTGCTTATCTGGTCAACCTCACGGGTGGCGGCGCGGATTATACGTTTGATGCCACGGGCAATGTCGGCGTGATGCGCACCGCCTTGGAGGCTGCTCATAAAGGCTGGGGCGAAAGCGTTATCATCGGTGTGGCCCCAGCAGGCGCCGAGATCAGCACACGTCCGTTCCAGCTTGTAACCGGTCGCGTTTGGCGCGGAACGGCCTTTGGCGGCGCGCGCGGGCGCACGGATGTGCCTCAGATTGTCGATTGGTACATGGACGGCAAGATTGAGATTGACCCGATGATTACGCATACGATGGGGTTGGACGACATCAACAAGGGGTTCGACCTAATGCATGAAGGCAAAAGCATCCGGGCCGTTGTCACCTACTAAGCGGGTGCTTTAGACACCGTAGCGCGCAAGGAACATATCAACGGCACCGGTGACGACGTTGTTGATTTCCTCGTCCGAGAATTCGGTATCAATGCCGAACACGAGGCGCGGGAAAAGATCGGCTTTACACAGTTCGATCAGTTGATGGGCCGCGAGATGGCGATCTTTGATCTGCAGCTCTCCGCGGTCGATGGCATCGTCAAAATAACTCATGATGGACGCTGCAACGTGTTCCGGACCACTGGCGTAGAACTCGCGCCCCAACTCGGGAAAGCGATCACTTTCGGCGACGCAGATGCGAAAAACGCGTTGACCGAATGGGGAGAGAAAGAATTTCATCATGTGCTGACACATGTTGCACAGCACGTCACGAACGGGCTGGGTCATGTCGATGCTTTCCAGCGCGTGTTCGGTTTGCCGGCAACACTCAAGCCGCGCAACTTCCATGAATAACAAGCGTTTATCCGGGAAATAGCTGTATAGGGTCGCCTTCGAGACTTCGGCTGCTTTGGCGACGTCATCGACGCTGGCGCCCTCATACCCGTCCGACATGAATATCTTGCGCGCGCCGTCCAAAACCTGGTCGAACTTGCGCCCGCGTTTGATCTGGGTGCCACCGTCAGCCATTGTTCCCCTTTCCTGACAAGCCTCGTTTATAAACTGATCCGTTTAATTTCGGCAAGAAAAACGCAAAAGAGGCGGGAACGGTTCCCGCCTCTTGCCAACTCCCGGAGCGGGGGAGCTAGTCGCCGGTGCCGCAAATCAGGACACCGGTCTGGGGGTCTGTATCGCAAGATTGCGTGCTGATGATGTCGCGATCTTCGGGAAATGTGAGGTTTGGCAGATCGAAGCTGGCCATAAATGCGGATGCGCTGGTCGCACCAGCGATCAACGCGGCAGAAAGAAGCATTTTCAAAGCAGTCATTGGGAGACCTCGTTATTGCGTTACGAGGATTATCTAAACAGTATAGTTTAGATATACAAGATTAAAATGAACTATACGGTTTACTTTTTGCATATGACTTGCAGATAGACGCATGCTAAGTCGCCTTTATGCTGGCGATCTTCCTGAAAACACTGCCGTTCTTTGCGCTGATCGCCTTGGGCTACTGGGCCGGGCGCATGCGATTTTTCACCGCCGAGGCGACGGCCTACCTCACCAAGTTTGTCTTTTACTTTGCCCTGTCGGCCATGTTGTTCCGCTTTGCAGCCAACCTGTCATTGGCCGAGGTTCTGGATTGGACCTTTGTGGGCGCGTATCTTTGGGGCACTGCGTTCGTCTATCTGATTGCCACCGCCGTGGCTTTGTTGCGCTGGCGTGGCATCGAGGAGGCGGCGGTTGAGGCGCAATGCGCCGTCATCGGCAATGTGGGCTTTCTGGGCATACCCATGCTGGCTTTGTTGCTGGGGGAAAACGCGGTGGGGCCGGTTTTGATGGTGCTGGCCGTCGATCTGGTGGTCTTCGGCAGCCTGATCGTGATCCTGATTACGGGCGCGCGCGATGGACGTCCGTCATTCGCGATCCTGAAAACCATTGGCATGGGCTTGCTGAAAAACCCCATGATTGTGTCGATTGCGCTGGGTTTGCTGTGGTCAAGTTTCGCCTTGCCCATCCCTGGCCCGGTCAACGAATTCCTCGCTATTTTAGGCGCGGCGGCGACCCCCGGGGCGTTGTTTGCCATTGGTGCATCCCTTGCCGGCAAATCAGCTGAACGGGTCACAATCGCGGGGTGGCTGTCGTTCTGCAAATTGGTGCTGCACCCCGCTGCTGTGGCCATCGCAGCGCTTCTGATCTTCCCGGTAGAGCCTTATGCAGCAGGCGTCATGATCGCCGCCGCAGCCCTTCCGGTCGCGGGCAACGTCTACATTCTGGCGCAGCACTACGGCGTTGCGCCGACGCGCGTCTCGGCCTCCATCCTGATCTCGACCGCGATCAGCATCGTCACCGTGTCCGTTGTCATCGCATGGGTGACAAGCCTCTGATCCTGCGCTAGCCCTTTGGCACCAAGGGAGACACGCAGATGAAAACCGTATCCGAGAATGCCTGTTTTGGCGGTGTGCAGGGCGTCTACACCCATGCCTCCAACGCAACCTCAACCGACATGACCTTCGGGCTGTTCCTACCAGAAGAGGCCCAGGATGGCCCCGTTCCAGTGCTTTGGTATCTGTCCGGCCTGACCTGCACCCACGAGAACGCGATGGTCAAAGCGGGCGCGCAATGCTGGGCGGCCGAGCATGGCCTTGCGCTGGTGTTCCCCGACACCTCGCCGCGTGGCGACGACGTCGCGGATGATGACGCGTATGACCTTGGCCAAGGGGCGGGCTTTTACGTAAACGCCACGCAAGAGCCATGGGCCAAGCATTTCAAGATGTGGGACTATGTGACGGACGAGTTGCCCGCGTTGCTGGACGCCAATTTCGCCATTGATCTTGAACGCCAGTCGATCACGGGTCACTCCATGGGCGGGCATGGTGCGCTGACGATGGCGATGGGCTTGCCGGGGCATTTCCGCTCCGTCTCTGCCTTTGCGCCGATCTGTAACCCGACCGCATCCGACTGGGGGCGCAAACAACTGACCGCGTATCTGGGCGAACAGGAAAACGCATGGGAGCCGCATGACGCCACGCTATTGATGCAGAAGGTGGGCTTTGATGGGCCGATCCTGATTGATACCGGGACCAACGATCAATTTGGCGATTTGCTGAAAACCGAAAGCCTTGCCACCGCCATCGCCATGCGCCGCCAGCAGGCGACGATCCGCCTGCAACCGGGCTATGACCACAGCTACTTCTTCGTCTCGACTTTCATGGAAGAGCATGTCGCCTTCCACGCAGACGCGCTTTACGCATGATTTATGTGGATGCCGACGCCTGCCCTGTGAAGGCCGAGGTGGAGCGCGTTGCGACGCGCCACGGCGTGAAAGTGTTCGTGGTGTCGAACGGCGGCATCCGCCCGTCGCAAAATCCGCTGGTTGAGACGGTCGTCGTGCCAGATGGCCCGGACGTCGCGGATATGTGGATCGCGGATCGCGCGAAGGCGGGGGACGTTGTGATTACGGCTGACATTCCGCTGGCCGCGAAGTGCATCGAAGGTGGCGCACAGGTGCTCAAACATGATGGGGAGCGCTTTACGCAGGCCAACATTGGTCAGATCCTCGCGATGCGCGACCTGATGGCCGATTTGCGCGCCGCGAACCCGTTGAACCAAGGCGGTGGTGGCGGCAAAGGCTTTACAAAGGCCGACCGCTCTCGTTTTCTGAGCGCATTGGAAACGGAGCTGCGTAAAGCGGCCAAGGGGTAGCAGATGGCAGTGAACGCGGTGATTTTCGACATCGGCAATGTGCTGATCGAATGGCAGCCCGAGCGGTATTATGACCGCGTCATCGGCTATGATCGCCGCAAAAAGATGTTTGCCGAGGTTGATCTACACGGCATGAATGACCGGGTCGATAGGGGCGAGAACTTCACCAATGTGATCTACGAGACCGCCGATGCGACGCCCGAATGGCGCGACGAAATCCGCATGTGGCATGACAACTGGATCGAGCTGGCGACACCGCCGATTGACCATTCGATCCGGCTGCTGCGCGCCCTGCGCGGCAAAGGCGTACCGGTCTACGCGCTCAGCAATTTCGGGATCGAGAGCTTCGCCTATGCAGAGACCAAGTACCCGTTTTTGGGCGAGTTCGATAAGCGCTACATCTCGGGTCATATGGCGGTCATCAAGCCCGATCCGCTGATCTACCAGATGGTCGAGGACGATTGTGGTCATGCGCCGGGCAGCCTACTTTTTGCCGATGATCGCTATGACAACATTGCCGAAGCCGACCGGCGCGGATGGAAAACGCATCTGTTTGCCGGAGCGCAAGGCTGGGCGGACCGCTTGGTCGAAGAGGGGCTTCTGACCGAGGCAGAGGCGGGATGACACCGCCGTTTATCTCCTTTTCGGAAGGTGAGGCTTTGATGACGTGGCAAGGTCTTGGAGAGGCCTTTGCCCAAGGTCACACCCGCCCGAAAGCCAGCATCGAAGACAGTTTCCTCTATCGGGGTGATGACACCGTTCTGTCGCGTGCGGCGTGGATCGACGGGATGGGGCAGCTTGTTAAAACTGCTACGATCTTTCCGGGGAACGCGGCGCAAAGGTTGTCGAATATCAATGGCGCGGTGACGCTCTTTTCCGATGAAACGGGCGTGTTGGAGGCGGTGATCGATTTCCATCTGGTCACCAAGTGGAAGACCGCCGGAGACAGCGTCTATGCCGCCAAGCAACTGGCCCGCCCGGACAGCCGCAACATCCTGCTCGTCGGTGCGGGAACCGTCGCGCATTCCCTACGCGAGGCCTATGACGCCGTCTTTCCCGATGCGCAATTCACGGTCTGGAACCGTAGTTCTGCGGGGGCCGAAAAGCTCGCCGCGGCCTATCCGAAAGTGACCGTCGCCACCGATCTGGAGACCGCCGTGCGCGCCGCCGATATCGTCACCTGTGCCACCATGACCACGCAGCCCATTCTGCGTGGCGACTGGTTGCAGCCGGGCCAGCATATCGACCTGATCGG
>CAKZXZ010000007.1 GCA_937883775.1 uncultured Paracoccaceae bacterium | reverse complement strand
TGCAGTTCATGTCTCCTTCGACGGGCCGTACTGCAGCATGGCCGGTATGGGACGTCAGAAACATAATCGCGGATGGCGACGACGAATGAGCCAACGCGCATTTTCTTCGAGGGAAGTGTGTTCTTGATCCAGTCAGGACAGATGTCATCACCAATTGGAGGTGATCGAGAAACTTACCTCTCGCCCAGAGCCGTATGAGCATGTCCGTATGTCCTGACACGCTGTCACATAACGATCATCGGCAATATTGGTCACCGCAAGATTGGCATTGAGGCCTTCGCGGATCTCGTAGGAGGCGAAGACATCGTAGATGGTTGAGCTATCGACCTTATTGTCATTGGTGTTGTCGGCAAAGCTTTCCCCGCGATGTCTGACACCGGCACCGACCGTCAGCCCGGAAAAATCACCTGAGAAGTCGTAGCTTGCCAAGAGGGAAAGCTCACGTGAGGGGATCAGGGTTGGCGTGTTGCCCTCCAGGTCTTCCTGCCGGTCCTTGGTGATCTCGGCGTCCAGGAAGGTCGCCGCACCCATCAGCCTAAGGCCATTTGCGAAGTCATATTCACCCTCAACCTCAAATCCTGTGACCTCGACCTCGCCAAGCTGACGTTGGCTGCCGAAAGCACCGGAGACGACGTTTTCACGGTTGATCCGGAACGCTGCTGCGGACAGGGCGAAATTACCGTCAAGAGGTGCCCATTTGAAGCCGGCTTCAATCTGATCGCCGGTTTCCGGCTCGGTGATCCCGTTTGCGGGGGAATCTATCAGGGGCGTGAAGAATGTAGAGTAGCTCAGGTAAGGCGTGAAGCCGTTGTCGAACTCACGCGCCAGCGCCAGACGGTAGGATGTTTCATCATCTTCCCTGTCAAAGCTGTTGGTGCCCTTGCGCTTGGTTGAAACGCTGTCATGGCGAATGTTGAGCGTGCCGATCCAGCCATCGCCCCAGCGCAGCTGATCCTGAAAGTAAAAGCCGATCTGTCGTTGGGCCGTCTCGGCATCCTGAAGCGGGAACAGCAACTCTGGTGCGCCGGGATCGGACGGGTTTTCGACCGAGTTGGAGCCACTGCCAAAGAGCTGCACTTCGTCATGGCGGTAGTAACGCGCATCGATACCCAAGAGTAGATCGTGGGTCACAGCACCCGTTTGCACCGTTCCATAATACCGCAGATCGGTCTGGGCCGTGCGCACAAGCGTGTCATGCTCAAAGGCAAAGATGTTGAGGGTGCCGTCCTCATCGACCGGTTCGTTCGCGCCAAGGGCGCCGTAGCCGGATGGGAACCAGTATCTTTCGTCAATCTCAGCGACGCCCAGCCGGGCAATGCCGGTGAAGGTAAATCCGTTCTCGAAACCGCGTTCGACGATGGCCGAGACTGAGGCCTGTCGGCGCGCGTATTTATCCCAGTCCGGATCGGAGAAATTTGATCCTAGATCAATGCGCCCGAATTCACTGGTGGATTTGACCGTGCCGAAATAGGGCAGGAAGGTGCTGCCATTATGCTTTTCTTCGGCGCGGTGGATGTTGGCCAGAAGTGTGATTTCGGTGCCGCCTTGCGTTTCGAACTTGAAAGACGGCGCGAAGGTGCCTCTTAATCCCTCGTTGAGGTCATCGTACTTGTCGCCGCCTTCGATGCGGCCGGTCACACGGTAGGCACTGCCATTGCCAAGGGCATCGCCGTAGTCAAATTCAACCCAAGCGGCGGGCGCGTCATTGATGCCGAATGTCAGTTCGCGGACACGGTCCCCCGGTCGTTTCGAGACATAGTTGACAAGGCCACCGGGGTTAGAGCCGCCATAAAGCGCGGATGAGGGCCCGCGTATGATTTCGATCCGCTCAAGCGTGTATGGATCAATGTAGAAAGACCCGAATGCAAAAGCGAGGTTCTGCGCATTGTCGAGGTAAATGCCCGTTTGATCGGCTTGAAACCCGCGGATCCGAAGCCAGTCGTAGTCGGTATCGTTGCCGAAAACATCAGATGTCACGCCTGCAGTGTAGCGAAGGGTCTCGCTGACGCGGCTGGCATTGAACCGCTCGATATCTTCACGCCCTAGAACCGACACTGATTGGGGGACCTCGTTCACATTCACCGGGATTTTGCTGCCGGTAACGGTCGGAGGGTTCTTGTCGGTTCCGACCGGGCCAGTCGCGTCTTCCTGATTGCGCAGGACGATCTCTCCCAGATCGAATGCCTCGTCCGTGGATTGGGCCAGAAGTGGCAGAGCCGTCGTTGTCAGTAAAATCGCAGAAGAGATCAGCGTTTTGTACGCCAGCGGCTTTTTCTGTGGATGTCTCATTTTGTCCCCCGGTCCCTTCGGACAGACCATGTCCAAGGTTTCATTCGGTAGACCTGATAAAAAGAGTTGGAATTGTTGTATTGAAGATTTCAACCAGAGGCATGAAGGCCGTGTTGTCTGACCCAGATGCCGGGCGCAGACCCAGTCGCAGCTTTGAAGGACCTGTTGAAATGAGCCTGATCCGCAAATCCGCACTTGGTGGCCACCTCGGCGAACGGCAACCCGGAGCGCAGGAGCTTTTTGGCGCGTGCGATCCTGCTTTGCAGGATCCACTGGTGTGGAGACGTCTTGACACGTTCGCGAAAAACCCGATCAAAATGCGTCCGTGACATGTCGACTTCGCGCGCGAGTTGATCGATCGGGATGCCTTTTTCAAGATTTGCAGAGACATACTTCTTTATCTTCTCAAACCAGTCGGCGGACATGCTGGAGGAGCGTTTGACGGCGCTGTGATGAAACAGCTCTAGCGTCAGCGCATTAATTAGCGTGCGCACGTGGTCTCGGCTGCGCGACGGCTTGCAGCTTTCGGCGGCCACAAGATCTGCGATGGACATCAACGTCTTATGGCCATCAAGGGAAAAGGGGGACTTCAGATCAGCCGTTTTGCCGACCACTGTTGAAAGGGTCTGGCGTTTTAGGTGGATGTCGAGATGGCGCACCCGGCCCGCTGTCAGGATACGACCCCAAAGTTGCAGACCGGGCGGGATAAAGCAGATATTGCATTCTTTGAACGGGCCGGTCCGTGTTTGGCTAAGCGCGATCCTGTTGTCATCAAAGAAGATGATAATCCGCGGGTGCATGGAGACGTAATTGCCGGACGCATTCGGGGCGGCTTCGACCTCCCAGTAATCCACGACCATATCTTTAAAGAGGATATTGTGCGCGACGAGAACCGCCGAAATCCCCTTAACAGACGCATACATTCTTGGATGAAATGACATTGCTTCCCTCACCAGATCAAAGCGGGCAAGACAGCTAGCGTCTCTTTGTCTAATCAGACCATTCGTAATGTCAAACCAAAGACCGCGTTTTACAGGTTCAAGGTCTACATCCTGAAGCCCACATCAATGATGCTCTTTAATTGGCTTCCTGTTGCCAATGATCGTAGTCGAAAATCAACAGAAAGAGCGTTTTGCATAAGCGCCTTATCAGCGCCTCACTCGGTGTGTTGGTGGCTTGGGCGAGGCTGAAGAGGCACGCAATTGTGACTTCGTTTTGAAGAATTAGAACATCCGATGCAACCTCCGGACTTGGGAGTTTGCCGAACTGACTTTGCAGAATTGCGACGCGATGTACGACTTCCATCCGGTGTGACGCCTCGAGTTCAGCCAATTTGCGTGACGTTCCCATCGCAAGCCGTAGACGCCAATTGCCAGGAGAGTTGAGTTCTGGCTCGGTCATCACATCGAGGAAAGCATCCGTGAATTGTTCCAGCGTGGCATCTTTCTCTAACCGTTCTATGAGCCGATCAAGGGCATCAAGGTTTTGTGCGAGCCATCTTCTGTAAAGCTCATAATAGATCGCTTCCTTATTGGGAAAGAAGCGATAGAGAGACCCGACACTGACGCCCGCAGCCTTCGCAATGGATTTTGTTCCAATCCTTTCAGTCGGGCCTTCGCCAAGCATTTCGAGCGTAACGCTTAAAATGCTCTCAACCTTCTCATGCGACCGTTTCTGCTGCGCCTCTTTGCGCCGGGCGACGTTGGTCTTCTTAGTCCGTATGGTTTGGTCGCTTTCGTTTCGCTGGTGCATGGCTTCGAAACTATTGCATAGCTATGTCAAGTTGCACTGTTTTCTTCATCTTGGGATCACGTGGGGCAGACCGGTGTGGGGATCGGCGATGACAGAGC
The DNA here is from genome assembly GCA_937883775.1 of uncultured Paracoccaceae bacterium. Lineage (GTDB taxonomy): Bacteria > Pseudomonadota > Alphaproteobacteria > Rhodobacterales > Rhodobacteraceae > JAHTBL01. The sequence continues at coordinate 22,679 of CAKZXZ010000007.1, read as the reverse complement.
ATTGCAGCCCGTAGATCGCCGCAATTGCGCTTTCGCTAATCACATCCTCTGGCCGCCCGTGAAGCAGGATGCGCTGATCCTTCAATGCGATCAGGTTATCAGAGAACCGCGTCGCGAGGTTGATGTCATGCAGCACCATCACGACCGTCAGGTTTCGGTGCTCTTGCAGATCCCGGACCAGTTGGAGAATTTCTATCTGATGCGTAAGGTCAAGATAGGTCGTTGGCTCATCAAGCAGCAGGATGTCGCTGTCTTGGGCAAGTGACATTGCGATCCACGCGCGCTGACGTTGACCGCCCGACAAATCTCCAAGAAGCCTTTCCTCAAAACCCGAAAGCCCGACTTTCGCAATCGCGCTGCTTACGATCTCTTGATCTGCTAAGGACCATTGGTTGAGCGGGCTTTGATGGGGCGTACGTCCTTGTTTGACCAGGTCTAGAACGCGCATCCCGTCTGGTGCCGCTGCGCTTTGTGGCAACAGCGCGATCTTCCGGGCCACGTCACGCGTGTTCTGCTTGTGAATGGATGTGCCATCCAGAATGACCTGGCCTGCCGTCGGCTTGAGAAGGCGGGCCAGACAGCGCAGGAACGTGGATTTTCCGCACGCGTTCGCACCTACGATACTTGTGACTTTTCCCGAAGGCACTGGGGTCGAAATATCATCGAGAACGGTTGTCTTGCCGTAACTCAAGGACAGGTTTTCAGTGAGCAGGCGATGGGTCATCCGCGTCTTTTCCGTGATTCCACAATAAGGCACCAAAGCAGGACCGGTGCCCCTATGAGAGCTGTGAAGATGCCTGCAGGGAGCGTCAGTCCTCCGGGCAGGGATTGAGACGCCGTATCCGCAAGCAGTGTGACCAGCGCACCGACAAGGGCCGCGCATAACAAGGTTGGTCGAGGTTGGCGTGTGAGGCCATGTGCGATAGGCCCCGAAACGAAGGCCACAAATGGCAATGGTCCGGCAACGCTGACCGCGAGGGCAACAAGCCCGATCGCTAGCAGAAGTGTGGCCATGCGTGCGGGATCGACCGCAACGCCAAGGACCGTTGCCGTTTCATCGCCAAGCGCAAGCCGAGACAGTTTGAACTGAAACCAGAACGCCAAAGGCCCCAGACAGGCCAAACCAAGCCACAGAATTGAAACATCCTGCCAGTGGCGCGCCTCAAGAGAGCCGACAAGCCATTTTGCGATCTGCGCGGCCTCTGTCACATCAAAGCGCGTCATCAGAAGGTCGTTTATCACGCTCACGGTAAGACTTATCCCGATCCCCATCAGTACCAGTTGTCCCGGCGCGATGCCGCGCTTCCAGCTCAGGGCGAGGATCAGGGCTGCAACGGTCAGCCCGCCCAGCATGGCGCCCAAGAAGACGAATGTGCCGGTGCCAAGAAGGACAACCGTCAAAACCGCGCCTGTCCCGGCGCCCGCGCTGAACCCGATGATATCAGGCGAGGCGAGGGGGTTCTTCAGAAGGGTCTGGATCGTTTCCCCTGCCAAGCCAAAGGCCAGACCAACGCCAATCGCTGTCAGAATACGCGGAAGGCGGTGATCGAGAAGGATCATCGACGTGATCTTGTCCGCGCGACCGGACAGCGCGTTTTGTAGATCTGCCAGTGACGTGGGATAGGTGCCGGCCAATAGCGACTGTCCCGCGAAAGCAACCAGCAGGATCACCAGAACGGCATTGACCAAAACCAGCCGTGTCGGCAGCCGGGTCGAAAAGCCTCCAATGCGCAGGGTCATCGTGGTCATAAGGGAACCTCCTGCCGACGGCGCACCAGAATGACAAGGGCAGGCCCGCCGATCATGGCGATCACGACACCTGCCTCTACCTCACGACCGGGAAGCAGAAAGCGCCCGGCGAGATCGGCGAAAGTGGCAAGGCATGCTCCGAGGATGGTTGATCCGAGGGCAAGCTTTGGGATGCTGACGCCTGTGAAGGGACGCACAAGATGCGGCACCAGAAGGCCGACAAACGCAATCGGCCCCGCCAATGACACGGTTGCGCCGCAGAGCAGAACGACCGCGCCGACACAGATCAGACGCACCAGCCAGACCCGCACACCAAGAGCCCGCGCGGCGTCATCGCCAAGGATCAACGGAGACAGCAGCCGCGCCGCCAGAAAGGCAAGCGGAAAGCCCACAGCATAGACGGGAAGCACCGCCATGACTTGGGTCATCGAAATACCTGTGAACCCACCAAGCACCCAGAAGCGGAAGACATCGAGCGCTTCGCGGCTCATCAGCAGGACGGCCCATGTCAGGGCAAGAAACAAAGCACTGAGCGCAGCACCGGCGAGCACAAGTCGCGTGGGGTCAGGCCCGCTGCGATGCGCGGCACCGCCCAGAACCAGCACCAGGACCGCTGCAATGCCTGCACCAATCAGCGCTGGCGCAATCAAGGCCGCTTGTGCGCTTGCCCCGAGGATCCAGATCGAGATGACAACACCGATAGCTGCACCACCATTCACGCCAAGCAGACCGGGATCCGCCAGCGGATTACGTGTCATCGCCTGCATCAGGGCGCCCGCCAAACCCAGAGCGGCGCCTCCGATCAAAGCGGCGGTCACCCGCGACAGGCGCAATTCGCGGAGCGTGATATGATCGGCATTCATCGGATCGAAGGCGAAAAGCGCATTCCAGATCTCGGGCCAGGCGATATCTCGCAGGCCGAACCGCAGAGACAGGATCGCCAACAGCATCGTGATGGCCAGACCGACCGGAAGCACCAAAGAGCTGCGCGCGGCCCCCGTCATGGCTGGATCACCTTGCCGTCCCGGGTCCACCCCGGCACGACGGTTTCGGGATTGCCGTCTGTCGCGGCCTCAATCAGCGGGGTTATCCTGTCAAGCGCATAGGGCAGCGAAAGCGGGCTTGAATGGTTGAGCGCCCCTGTCAGCTCGTAATCGGTGTAAATCTCGCGCCCTTCCTGAAAAGCCTGCATCGTGTGGCGCAGGGGGATTGCCGCCAGCACATCGTTCACATCTGGCGTGTCCACCCAGACCACAAGGTCAGTATCGGCCACGCCGATTGCTTCATGCGGGATGCGGATGAAGTTCGGATCAAAGTCATCTATCCCGCTCACAGCCGTTGGAAACTGAAACCCGAGATCCTGCAGAAAGCGCCCTCGAAGGTCGCGCGCGCCGAAAGCGCTTAGCCGTGACGGGAGAATTGCGATGGCGGTTTGGCTTTGCCACTCGGGATGCGCGCTGCGGATCGCCTCGAACTGGTCCTCGATGTCGGAAATCACCTGTTCGGCCTCGTCCTCGCGCCCGACGGCAAGGCCAACCTGGCGCGTCATCTGCTGCCAGGAGGCGCTATAGGCCCGTTCGCCTTTCGGATGGGCAATCGTCGGCGCGATCTGTGACAAGAGCGCATATTCGCGTTCTGTCAGACCCGACCATTGCGCGAGGATCAGATCGGGAGCGAGCATGGCGATCTGTTCGATGTCGATCCCGCCGTAAAGGATAACCGGCTCCGCATCCCCCAGAGCATCTTCGGCCCAAGGCCAGACAGCCTTTTCAAAGTTGCCATACCAATGGCGCAAGGCGATAGGTTTGACATCAAGGGCCAGCAGAAAATCGTGACCGATATAGGACAGCGACACGATCCGTTCCGGCGTCCCGCTCACTTGCGCGGTGCCGTAGGCATGTTCGATCATGCGGCTTTGAGACAGTGCGGCCTGTGCAAAAGCCACGGCCATCACAAGTGTCACTGCCGCAAGACGCATCGATCAGAATCTCCAACTCGCCGTCAGGCTGACTTCGCGCCCGGCACCGTAGACACAGCCGCCCGAAACCGAATCCAGCGTTTCATTGTTGAACACCGGCCGTTTGGCGTTACAAAATCCGATGAACTCGGTATCTGCTACGTTGCGCATAGCGGCCATAATCGAAAGGTTGTCTTTCTGGTAAGAGACCGATGCATCAACCAGGGTGACCGGATCGATCTCGTAGTCGTTGGCTTCATCGGAAAAACGTGTTCCAGTGTATCGCGCGCCCAGCCCAAACGCTAAACCTTCAACCTGCGGCACTTCGTATTGTGCAAAAAGAGCGGCGGTGACATCGGGGACGCGTGCCACCTTATTCCCTTCAAACTGCGCATCTTCCGTGATCTCGGCATCCGTCATGGTCAGGCTTCCAAAAAGGCTAAGCCCGTTCTGGAAATCATATGTTCCTTCAATCTCAACCCCACGAGAGCGCACTTCACCGACCTGTGTTACGAAACGGTTGTCGGATGGATCGGCTGCAAGAATGTCGCTTTTGGTGATATCGAAGTAAGCGATGCTTAAAGCACTGGTCTGATCCAGCGATGCGAATTTTAGCCCAACCTCGTAAGAGCGCGCGGTTTCGACATCAATCGCACTTCCATCCGCGCGCACGCCGCCCAGAGGCAAGCTGAACGAGCGTGCGGTAGAGCCGTAGATCATCCATTCGGGTGTGAGACGATATCCCAGAGCAAGATTGGCTGATGTGAAGGTGTCTTCGATCTTGTTGTCGAATTCCGCGACAGAGGCATCCAGCAAGGTGTTGAACCCACGCGCACGATAATCGACCGTATCGCGGCGAATGCCACCGGAAACGATGTAGCGATCGTTGAATTCGGCAAAGCCGCTGATGTAGATACCGGTCTGCTCCAGTTCGACATCCCGCTCATTTCTTAGATCGGTCGGCAAACGTCCGGCTAGGAACTGCGTTACGTCTCCGGTGACATAGTTGCGCTCGCCGGTATAGCCGAGGGCGGATTCCAGATCGCTGTCGAGCGAGAGGCGATCAATACCGAAAGCCAACTGGCCTTTCACGGTCTCGGTATCAAACTTGTAGTGCAGTGCATTGTCGAAGTTTCGTTGCTCAAGGGTCTGGTCGACAGTGAACTTGGTCATGACGCCTGTATCGATATCGCCGGGTTCACCCACGGGTGGCAGGCCGAAGAGCGGATTGATGAGATAGCTGATATTCACGAAGGCGGTCGCGAATTCGGTATCAAAGTCCCACTCACTTCGCGCGGATCGCGCCCTGCTCACGAAACTAAGCTGATCGGAAAAGCGGTGCTCTGCCTCATAACCCAGAAAGGTCTGAACCGCTTCAACATCGTTCCGATCGGGATTGGATGTGTAAAGATCGCGGTCCCAGGTCCCGTTCGCATTATCGCGTAAAGAGCCGTATTCCGGGACGTTTACATAGACGTCCCCGACATCATCTTTTTGATATTGCCCATAGACGGTGATTGTCGTGTCTTCGGTCACACCGAATGTCAAAGACGGCGCGATATATGTGCGGCCGGTGTCAACTTCATCGAAGTTGGTGCCAAACTCGTTTTTGAGCGCAATGAAGCGATAGGCAACATTATCTGACAAAGGGCCCGTGATATCGATCGCCGCCTCGGCGCCGCCATCAGATTTGATTGCGGTTCGGACTTGCCCACCAAACGTGAATTGCGGCCGCTTGCTGACGCTGTTGATTAGACCGCCCGGCTGGTTCGCCCCGTAAAGGTCAGATGTCGGACCCCGCAGAATGTTGACGCTTTCAATCCCAAAAAGCTCGGTCCGCCAGCCTGCGAAATCTACAGTACGAAGCGGCATCCCGTCCCGGTAGTTGCCACTAAGCTGGACCTCGAAGCCACGCAGCGTGAATTCATCATATCGATCATCGCGACCATAGGTTTCCGTGGCAATGCCCGGGCTGTAAGAGGCCGCTTCTTCCAGGGTGCGCGCGCCCTGCGCTTCAAAAAGCGCGCGCGGCAATGTCGTGACCGATCTGGGCAGATCCTGCGGATTGACGGGAACACGAGACCCCGCGGTGTTGGACGCTTCGACGTCCGAAACACCTGCGCCGCCATCATTGATCGCCTGCAGTACGATCGTCCCGATGAAGTCACCTTCGGGGGTGGCCACATCCTGGGCAATAGCCTGCGACGAGACCAAGAGGGTAGATGCCAGTAAGGCATGTTTCAGGGATAGCATACGGGTCATGCGGCAAAGCCTCCAAGGTTGAACAGCCGACAGCAATTGCGGTCGGAAGTCGATCGAAGTCACTTGGCTTGGGAGGCGCTGCAACCTAGCATGCGAACGTAATTCAAAGTAGCGAATAATATGAACTTTTTTTCAGGTCAATAGCTGAGTATTTTTATATGGATCTATAAGTTACTAAAAATAAACGATATTTATGTTTTTCGGAATTTTTCATAAAATAATCCAGACACGTCGTCCCGTTTCTGCGATGCGAAATTGCGTCCCCTTACGTGGAGCGCGCCTTGGGCGTATCTGAGGCGTTAGCGGCCACACTCAAGGCCTGATCGCCTGCGGGCGCACATGGTGAAGTGCGCGCTGTTTTGAACGAGTGCATTTTTAGAAACGGGGTGCGACGCTCTCTTGTCCTGCGATGCCATATCTGCTTGTCTCCCGCCAAACAGCCCGCAATCGCCAGCTCTCTAGAACCTTCAATCTGAAGTTGATGTCGGTGTTCAAAGCCAACAACCGACCCGCCAGAAAAATAGGAGAGTTGCTTTGTTACACTCAGTTGCAGAAACACTTGTGCCAACGGATAAACCTGCGGAAATGCTTGATGCTTTCAAGCATCACCTGAAAGAAGACCATGCGATTGATTTCATCGTACTGGCTGACGGTGTGCATCTTGTAGAGCAAGACCTGTTTCGCGTGGAGTTTCAAGTTGACCCAGCCGGTCTTCGGATTTGCTTGCAAGGGCCAAATGACAATGCGCTCGTGTTTTTCAAGGAAGAAATCGTCGAACATGTCAGCCAAATGGACGCGGATGCGGCGCATGGTATTCGCTGGTCTGGTGCTTCTACCGAAGCTGGCGCATTGCCCACTAACTTTGCTGTTTTGACTGTTTTGGACAACAAGGTTCTTTTTGAGGGGATGCAGCGTGTTACATTACGATATCCCGGAATTGCAAAGCGGCAAGATGAAGGCTTGCATGTCCGGCTAATGATGCCGCTCGATCAGACACGTGATCCTGTCTGGCCTGTGATGGGTGAGAACGGAGCGCCGGTTTGGCCCCAGGGTGCAGACAAGTTGCACGCCCGCTTTGTCACATTGCGCAACGTGCGCCCCGAGCATGAAGAAGTTGATATAGACATTGTCCCCCATGACGTCGGCTTAATCTCGCAATGGGCACAAAACGCTCAGGCGGGTCAGACCGTCGGTGCGATGGGACCGGCTGGTATGAGCAAAGTGCCCGAGGCCGGATCATATCTTTTCGTTGCTGATGGCACCGGCCTTCCATTGGTCGCGCGTTTGCTTGAGACGTTGGGCCATGAGATCAAAGGCGATGTGATCTTGGCAGCGCCAAACGAAGCTGTGCTGGACGACTATTTGCCTCAAACATCCTTAAGAGTTCACTGCATCGACGCAAAAAGCTTTGAAAGCAATATCGTCGCGCAGGTGAAGAAACTGACAAAAGCCACAGCCCCTGATTATGCGCTTTTTGCAGGGGAGTTTCAAAACGCCCAGGATCTCAGAAAGCATTTCAAAGGAGACCTTGGGCTCGATAAGAAGACGCAGATCAGCGTCGCGTATTGGAAACGTGGTGTTAACGGATATGGAAGCTGATTGACGTGCGAACCCAGTTAGACTGACGTTACTCCTCTGGCTGTAAGCTATTGGATACGAATGCTGAGGAACATCTGCTGAATCTAAATACCTAGCAATCGATTATTGGGACAGGGGAGAGTAAAACGCTCTGACTTTTTGACGCTTTCCTCTCCTTTACAAAGTAGGAATTCACAGCCGTTCGTATTAGAAAAGGATGCTGACAGCTCTCTTTATTGCTATGGCCGATCACTCAAGGAAATTAGTCTGTCTTTGGGCTGCATTGCGCCAGAAGGACATTTGGCATCACGTCGATTTTAGGCAAGTAAGCCAGAGATCCATCAAATCCATCAGCGGCCTCTTCGCCTGGCTGAAAGCCATGTCGCTTCTGCTAGTCTTTCCCGCTATCCTCGGCCTTCAGGTTCAGCAACGCGATGCCACTATGGCCTAGCTCAACGGAAGCGAAGGGTCCGCCATGATGGGTGTTGGCCGGGTCATGCGGATCAAGCGGCCCATGCTCGGCATAGATCGCTTCGGCAAATTGTTCGGCATTGTCCTTTGGCCGGTAACCCAGATGTTGGGCTTTGCTGTTGTCAACAGGCGCGCGGTCATTGTTGGAAACGCCGTAAACCACCGAAAACCCAGTGATGGGTGTCTTGATCGCGCGCTGGACCATGTGGATCAGGTCGTCATAGGACAGCCAAGTGCCAATGGCGCGGGTGTTGGTCACCTCTGCGCAAGACAAAATGCGCATGCAAACGGCTTCGAGGCCCCGTTTGTCCCAGTAAAGACTGGCCAGATCTTCGGCAAAGCACTTGGCAAGGCCATAGAAAGTGTCGGGTTTATGAGGAGCGTCGATGCCGATGAAATCGGTTTTCCTGTGCATGCCAACAGCATGGATCGACGAGGCATAGATCACCCGGCGCAGCTTGTTGCGATAGGCCGCCTCCCAGATCGTGTAGGCGCCCTGGAAATTCGGGCCCCATAGCACGTCCATCGGTGCCTCATCGGCGATCGCGCCGAAATGTACGACCATCTCAGCGCCTTTCAGCAGGTCAACCATCGCGTCGAGATCGGTCAGATCAGCTTTCACGAACGTCTCGTTGGGGTGCAGCGTTGCCGGACCATCTTGAATATCCGTCGACACGAACTCATCGCACATTTCAGACAGCGGTTCACGCAGATACGATCCAAGGCGGCCAACGGCCCCGGTGAGAACGAGTTTTTTCAGCCTCATGGATCAGCTCTTTCTTTTCAGTTTGGAAAGGATGCGCGCACAGCGAACTATCGCATGGTCGATCCCCTCTTTGAAAGGTGTGTTCGAGACACGCCAGAACGGCGCCTGAAACCATTGCGATGTCTACGGAGCTGAGTGAGTTATCAGCCGAGAGACGGACACATAAGGGAACCAGCCCACTCACCAGTTGCGCTTCGACACGCTTTGGCCAGCAGGGGCTGCACAACCTTTGATCGCTCGCGTCACCGTCCGCGCGTAGCACGCCAGGTTTCTTGCGATCAGCAAGGCGCCCCCTTTTCGCCCCTTGGGTTCGGACGGGTATGCAAACGGATCCCTCGCACAAAATGGTGTCATTCAGCGAGTGACCCGTTTAACCGGTGAACAGGGAAACGGAAGTGGTGGACAGGATGCAAGCAACCAAAACAGCGATTGTGACGGGCGGGTTGTCCGGCATGGGCCGGGCTATCGCAAAGAAGCTTTCGCAAACCGGAACGCGCGTGGTGATCGGTGCGCGCCGTGCGGGCGACGCGGCTTATGTGCGTCAGATGCTGGCAGAGCATGATTTCACCGCCGAGGCCATGGCGCTTGATGTGCGCTCTAGCGAAAATGTCGATGCTTTTGTGACCGAGGTGGTGCGCCGCCACGGTGGCGTGGATATTCTGATTAATGCGGCCGGGGTGTATGCCGAGGCAGCAGTGATCGGGCACCCCGATAGCATCTGGGACGATCATATCGACACCAACCTGACGGGTACGTTTCGGATGATCCGTGCAGTGATGCCGCATATGAAAACCGCAGGCTGGGGGCGGATCGTCAACATCGCATCGGTCGCCGCACATCAGGGCATGCCAGACAACGCGGCCTATTGCACCTCAAAGGCGGGACTGTTGGGCCTGGGGCGCTGTGTCAGTCTGGAAGGCGCAGCCCATGGGATCACGTGCGTCTCCATCAGCCCGACCTGGGTCGAGACAGAGATGCTCAAACAGTTCATCGATGCGGATATCGCGGCGACGGGCAAGCCTTTGCAACAGGTGCGCGCAGAATATGCCGCGTCCAACCCGCAAAAGCAGTTGGTCCAGCCCGAAGAGATCGCCGAGCTGGCCGCGTTTCTGGTCAGTGACGCCGCACGCGCGCTGACCATGGAAGATTATCAGGTCAACGCCGGATCGCTTTGGTAAAGGCATCCGCGCTGGATCAGCAAAACCTCCGGATCGCTGATCGTGTCATAGGGCGCATGGCTAAGCGTGCGCCAGGCCGCTTTCGCATGCGTGTTCTCAAAGGCCGCATCGGCTTTCAATGTGCTGGGGAATTCGTCGATCACTCCGGCGATGCCGCTGGGCAGATCGGCAGAGGCGCGCCATGTCTCAACCGGTAGGGCCGGGGCGGCGCCCGCATGCACCCTGTGATCGGCCATCAGGTTATAGATCGGGGCGTCATCCCCGGTGATGGGTCCCAGCAGGAATGCAGCGGCAGCGGTCACATCTGTCATCGGGAATTCCAAGCCCTCCGGCATGTGGCCAAGCGTCTGTGACGCGGCAAGGATGATCTCGTAGATGTCGCGGGGGTTGGGACGCACCAGGTCATAAAGCGAGGGCAGGCGCACGATGGCGGCAGGCACGTCAGAGGCGGCAATGGCAACCTCGGCTGCGATCTTGGCCGCGCCGTAGCCGGTGCATCCGTCCCACGCATGGGCAGGGGCTTCAGGCCACGGGCCGCCTTGATCGGGGAAGACCGCACTGGAAGAAGTAAAGCGCAGATCGGCCTGCGCTTGCCGACAAAAGGCGATCACCGTCTCGATTCCACGCGCCGACCATTCGAGCATTTCAGCCCGGCCCACTGCAAGGTTCACCATCGCGGCGCAATGCACCACCTGCGTGACAGCGCCCGCAAGGGCATCATAGGCATCCGGATCAAGGCCGAACCGTGCGGCATCAAGCGTGCCACCGACCATGACATAGCGGGCGGTATCGATCCCGTGCTGGGCCGCCACACCGTCAAGCCTGTCGCGCGCGCCACGCTGTTTGTCGCGCACGAGGCAATAGACAACATGCCCGTCCGGCAAGTGCTGCACCGCCTGAGCCAGCACATGCCCACCAAGAAATCCGGTTGCCCCGGTCAGCAAAATTCCGGGTCGGTCAAAAGCGTCGTTTGGTGCGGGCGCATCGGCTTCACCGGTCAGCAACTGATCCAGACGGTGCAGCGGTACGGTCATCGCGAGGTCAAAATCCACCGGGCGGCCATAGGTCTTTTCCAGCTCAAGCATGAAGGGCACGCACATCAACGAATCGCCGCCCTGATCGTGAAAGCTTTGCGCGGGGTCGATCGTGCCGGGTGCGCAGCCCATCGCCTGCGCGGCGGCCATGACCACCATGTCGGCGCTTGCATCGTCGCCAACAAAGGCCTCGGTCACCGGGGGCAACGCGCGGATATCGGCTTTGCCCGAGACGGGATGCAGCGGCAGCGCTTCAAGCTGGACGATGAAGGCAGGGATGCAATAGGCGGGCAGCAGCGCGCGCAGGGCCTGCGACAGCGGCTTGGGGATGCGGTTGATGCCGGGGTTCAATTCCCACCGGGCGGCGTTTTTGCGGGTCTCGTCCGTATCTGCAGCGCAGTAGAATATCAGGCTTTGACCGCGCCCTTTGACATCTGCGACCCAAGGCTCGGCCCGGCCAAAGGCCAGATGCTGGGCCATGGTTTCCACCAGTTCGGTGGTCTGGATCGAATAGCCCCGCAGCTTGAGCATATGCGCCACCCGCCCGACGATATGCAGCGCGCCGTCCGCGTTCAGCCATGCCTGATCCCCGGTGTCGTAAAGGCGTTGGGGGGCGCCGTCGATAACAAGCTCACGGAACCGCAGGCGCGTCTCTTCGGGGCGATTGACGTAACCGGGACCCAACACGCGCGGGCCTGCGAAATGCAGTTGACCGGGGGTTCCGACCGGGCAGGGGGTGTCACGCTCGTCAAGGATGACCGCGTGCAGATGCTCCATCGGAACACCAACCGACACCGGACCGCCGCCTGATGGAGCATCAAGGCGGGTCATGCAGACGTCATGGGTTTCGCAGATGCTGTAGAGGTTCCAAAGCGTGGCCTCCGGCAGCTTATCCTGCGAGGACCGGATCAAGCCATCGCGCACCACTTCGCCGTTAAGCACCACCCGGCGCAGCGGGATTTGCGCGGCGCGGGCGGGGTCGAGCGTGGCAAGGAATGTCTCGTAGAACGAGGGGGTGAAAAGCATCTCTTCGATGTCATGGCGGATCAGGAAATCTGCGAGCGCCCGAGGAGATTTGAGCGTTGCGGCCTCGGGCAGCCAAAGCTCTCCGCCTTTGCGCAGGGGGCGGAACATTTCCCAGATTGCGAAGATGAAGATGCCGACCCGCATGCCGGGGTGGTAAGGCGTGTAAGCATCGCGCCAAGCGTAGGAAAGATAGGCCGCATCATGGGCCACGGGGATGCATTTGGGGCGCCCCGTCGTGCCGGAGGTTGCCACCAGATAGATCGGATCAGCCGGGTCCACGGGGGCCGCAACAAGCGGCGCGGCGGGCGCTGTGTCGGGCACGTCAAGCAAGGCAGGCGCGCTGAAGGTCCGGCAATCGCTGGGCAAATGCCCGGGCGCCGCCGGGCTGCACAGGGCAATCGTGCGGACGTTCAGCTCGGCGATGATGTTGTGAAGCACCATCTGTGGCATCGCAGGGTCAAGATGCACGAACGGCCGTCCATGGATCACGCAGGCCACGGCACTTGCGGTCATCGCAACATCCGGTGCGCCGAAGATGCCAACGACATCCCTGTCGGTGATCTGGGTGCGAAACGCAGCCACGAATTGGGCAAGCCGCTTGTAGGTGATGCGCCTTGTGTGATCGGCGATTGCGACCCGGTCGGCGTGAGTGTCGAGCGCATGGACCAGCTCTGCACCAACAGATTGAGCGTCAGACATGAGCGTGATCCTTTGTGTGCGTCTCCGCGCCCCTTGTGGCGCACCAGCGCCTAAAATTACAGCAAAACTGCGCGGCGGTCATCGGAGCCGGTGGCGGGCGGGCCTTTTTGCTTAATTTTTTGGCATGACCGGGCCAAGCTTTGTGACCCGGCAAAGGGGACTTTATGTTCAGCGATGGTGCAGTCATTTTCGCGATGAAGTCTTGCTAAAAGCGAGATCCGTCAGGGGCGTGCGGGGCCCGCGCTCTGGACAAATCCGTTGGTGAGTAGGAACATTCCGATCAATCAAAACTCAGGGAGATGTTTGGATGAAATTGCTTGCGACTACAGTCATGGCTTTCGCGGTTTCTGCGACCTCGGTGCTTGCTCAGGGCACCTGCGCCGCCGGAAAGACGCTGTCCGAAGGGCAACTGACCATCGCGACCGGCAATCCGGCCTATTACCCATGGGTCATGGATGATGCGCCTGAAAGTGGCGAAGGGTTCGAGGCGGCCGTTGCCTATGCCATCGCCGACAAGATGGGCTTTTCCGCAGATCAGGTGACATGGGTGCGCACCAGTTTTGACGAGGCGATCCAGCCCGGCGCCAAGAATTTTGATTTCAACATGCAGCAATACTCGATCACGCCCGAGCGCGAAGAGATGGTCGATTTCAGCCTGCCTTACTACACGGCGGCCATGGCGGTCCTGACCACACAGACCGTCATTGATGCCGGCGCAACTGCGACGCTGGACAGCCTTGCGGGCTTGAAATGGGGGGCCGTGGCAACGACCACCGCGATCCCGATGTTGAATGACGTGATCCAGCCGACCAGCGATCCGCTGCTTTATAATGATAATGCCGATGTGAATGCCGCAATCATGGCCGGTCAGATTGATGCCGCGCTTTATGATCTGCCGACCGCGCTTTACCTGTCAGCCGTGGTTGTCGAAGGCGGCGCGCTGTTGGGGCAGTTCCCGCCCACGCAATCAGAGCGCCCCGATCAGTTCGGCCTGTTGATGGAGGATGGCTCTGCTTTGAAAGACTGCGTTGATGCCGCAATCTCGGAGCTGACCGAAAGCGGTGAGCTGGCCGCGATCGAGGCAAAATGGCTGGCAGAGGCAACAGGCGTTCCGGTCATCGAATAGATGGCCGAGACTTCATCGCCCACGCGCACAGATGCGCGCACAGCTGACGCGCCCACCCGCCGCGAGGCCTATGAGGCAGGGGTGCGGCGGCGTGCGAACCGGATTGCGCTGATCTCGACCGTGAGCGTCGTTTTGGCAATCGTCCTTCTGGTGCCGCTCGCGCCAGGTTGGGAGGCCGTGCAACGCGCGTTCTTCAATGGGCGGGTTTTTGCGGCGACGTTCGTCGGGTTGCTGGATGCGTTTTTGTTGAACGTGATGATCTTTGCGTGGTCGGCGCCCCTGATTGCGCTTACCGGTCTTGTGATCGCGCTGTGCCGGGATGCGCGTGCGCCGGCGCTGTTTCCGCTGCGCCTGTTCGGGATCGTCTACACGGACATTTTTCGCGGTCTGCCTGTGGTGCTGGTGATCTATATCATCGGTTTTGGCATACCCGGTCTGGGCCTGCCGCGGCCGTGGAACAGTCCGTATATCTGGGGCACGCTGGCGCTGGTGCTGGTCTATTCGGCCTATGTGGCCGAGGTGATCCGGTCGGGTATCGACTCGATCCACCAGTCCCAACGATCCGCCGCCGCCTCGCTGGGGCTCAGCGACCGGGACACGATGCGCTTTGTCGTACTGCCACAGGCGATCCGCAATGTGGTGCCTGCCAACATGAACCTCTTTATCGCGCTTCAGAAAGACGTGGCGCTGTTGTCCTTCATCGGCCCGGTCGAAATTTTTCGGCAGGCGGGCGTTTACAAGTCGCTCTACGCGAACTTCACGCCCTATGTCGGCGCGGCGCTGATCTTTCTGGCGCTGACCATCCCTGCCACGCGGTATGCGGATTATCTGATGAATAAGCAAAACCGGGCGCGCTCATGACGGCAAAGCTAAGCTTGCGTGGTGTGCGCAAGCGCTTCGGGGCGCATGACGTGTGCAAGGGCATTGATCTGGATATCGCCGAAGGCGAGATGGTGTGCCTTATCGGTGCGTCCGGGTCGGGCAAGTCCACGCTGCTGCGCTGCATGAACCTGCTTGAGCCGATCGATGACGGGACAATCTGGCTGGACGGGCAGGATATCTCGGAGCCGGGTCTCGATCCTCAGCCCGTGCGTCAGAAGATCGGCATCGTATTTCAAAGCTATAACCTATTCCCCCATATGACCGCAGCCGAGAACGTCATGCTGGCCCCGCGCCGCGTGCGCGGGTTAAGTCGGGACGACTTGCGCCCGAAAGTGACACAGCTTTTCACGCGGTTCGGGTTGGGCGACCGGATGGCGCATTATCCCGATCAGCTTTCGGGTGGTCAGCAACAGCGGGTCGCGATCATCCGGGCGCTGGCGATGGAACCGCAGATCATGCTGTTTGACGAGATCACAAGTGCGCTTGATCCCGAGCTGGTGGGCGAGGTTCTGGACGTGCTGCGCGATCTGCGCGGGCAGGGGATGACGATGGTGCTGGCCACCCACGAGATGGGGTTCGCGCGCGAACTGGCCGACAAGGTCTGCTTTCTGGATGCGGGTCGCATTCTTGAGGAAGGCCCGCCTGATGCGCTGTTCGGCGCACCGCGCGAGGCGCGCACCAAGGCATTTCTGTCGCGCGTTTTATGACGTGGCCTGGCGTTGCGCGGCAAGATCGTCGGGGCTGGCCACCAGAAACCGATCCGTATGGCCGATATTGCGCGCCATGGGGGCGCTTTCGTCCAGACATCCCGCCCGGATCGCCACATCATACCCCTAGCCAACAGGGCGGCAGGCGATTGTACGGGTTGAGTGCCGGGGCTGCGTGCAGAGCGGTGGCGGGTAATGCGGCGACCGGGTTGGCCGGGTCGCCGCATCCTTGTTTACGCGTCTGCGCCGATCAAATCCGATACTTTTTCGCCGATCATGATCGCGGGGGCATTGGTGTTGCCTGATACGATCTCGGGCATGATCGAACAATCTGCCACCCGCAGCCCATTGATGCCGTGCACGCGCAACGCGGGATCGACGACTGCGTCCTCGCCCGTGCCCATCTTGCATGTGCCTGTCGGGTGGTAGATCGACACGCTGTTGTTGCGCGCCCAATCAAGCGTCCCGTCATAGTCGTCCATTGCGAGGTCGGGATTGGGTCGAAACTCTTCGGCGATCTTTGAGCTTAGGGGCGCGTGTTGTGCGATACGGCGGGCGATTTTGACACCGTCCACAATGGTCCGGCAATCGGTCTCGCTCGACAGATAGCGCGGGACAATCTTGGGGTAGGTCTTTGGGTCCGGCCCGCTCAGCTGGATTTCGCCCCGGCTTTCTGGGCGCAGCTGGCAGACCGACATGGTGAAGGCCGAAAAAGGGTGCACCCCTTCGCCAGGGCTGTCAGCAGACCAGGGCTGCACATGAAACTGAATGTCAGGTGAGGCGACATCGGGCCGAGTTTTCATGAAGCCGGTCGCAAGGCTGGCTGCCATCGTCATCGGGCCGGCCCGAAAGAGCGCATATTTCAAGGCGATCCGCGCCTGATTATACAGGCTGCGGACTTCGTCATTCAGGGTCGGCTCATTGCATTTGTAAACCAGACGGGCTTGCAGATGGTCTTGCATGTTCTTGCCCACGCCGGGCAGGTGGTGGACCGTTTCGATCCCATTGGCCTTAAGTTGTTCGCCGTCCCCAATACCCGACAGCATCAGAAGTTGAGGCGAGTTGATCGCCCCGCCTGACAGCACAATCTCGCGCTTGGCGGTGATCGTGTGGGGCGTCCCACTGGCGTCCACATAGGATACGCTGACCGCGCGCTTGCCCTCTGTATTGATCTTGGTCACTTGCGCGTTGGTGATGATCCTCAGGTTGTCGCGACTGCGCGCGGGCTTCAGATAAGCCACAGCCGCACTGCAGCGGCGCCCGTTCTTTGTGGTCAGCTGGAAATAGCCCACGCCTTCCTGCTCGGCCCCGTTGTAATCGGGGTTGAACGGATAGCCAGCGGCTTGTGCGGCGGCGACCCAGGCGTCGCAGATCGGGCGCTGGATGCGCATGTTTGACACAGCCAGCGGGCCGTCATCTCCGTGAAAGTCATCCGCTCCGCGTTCATTGCTTTCCGCGCGTTTGAAAAGCGGCAGCACATCGTCCCAGCCCCAACCGGTATTGCCCATCTGACGCCAGCGATCATAATCCTCAGGCTGACCTCGCACATAAAGCAGACCGTTCAGCGACGATGACCCCCCCAGTACCTTGCCGCGCGGCCAGTCGATGGAGCGTCCGTTCAGGCCGGGATCAGGTTCGGTTTTGTAGCACCAGTCGACCTTCGGATTGTGCATCGTTTTGAAATAGCCGACGGGAATGTGAATCCACGGGTTTCTGTCAGCGGGCCCTGCCTCAAGCAGCACAACGCGCGTTTTTGGATCTGCACTCAGGCGATTTGCCACCACGCATCCGGCAGATCCAGCGCCCACGATGACGATATCTGCATCTTGTTTTGCATCCACAGTCTTTTTCCTCCCAATTGGAAAAAACTCTATGCAGAAGCAAAAAGCTATTCTAGTCTTTTCTGAGACGTTATGTCTCAATAATTGTCAAAATGGGAGGACAACATGGGAATTTACGATCGAATTAAAGGAGTCTCACGCCGGGATTTCTTTAGGATCGCAGGAACTTACGGCATGAGCTCGACGCTTTTGGCTGCGGGTACCTTCGGTGGGGCGATGACAGCAGCTAACCTCGCGAAAGCTGCGGAATCAACCTACAACAAGCGGTTTTCGAAAGAAGCCAAGCACACGCTGAAGTTCGGTGCGGCTGGTTTCAACCCGCAGAACCTTCTCATCGAACGTGCAGGGTGCTTGGAATTCGCCCGTGACTTGGAGGAGCGCACGGACGGCGAAATTCGCATCGAATTTATCGGCAACAACCAGATCTGTGGTCAGCTGTCCTGTGTTGAGAAAGCCCAGCAGGGCATCATCGACATCTATGCGGCTTCCACGCAGAACTCTGCCGGTGGTGCGCCCTATCTGAACGTGCTCGACTACGCCTACATGTTCCGCAGCCGCGCCGACCAGTACTACTTCATGTATAGCCCGGAATCGCAGCGCATCCTGCGCGAGCCGTTCGAGCAGCGCCACGGTCTGAAGTTCCTCTTCACCCATGCCGAATTGCGGGGCATCCAGCTGGGTCAGAACTTTGCAGACAAGCCGACAGTGACGTCACTTGAAGAGCTCATGGGCACCAAGAACCGTGTGACCGGAACCCAGCTGGGTCGGATCGCAATGGAAGCGCTGAACCTCAACCCGGTGCCGGTGGCATGGGAAGAGACGCTCGACGGCCTGAAGCAAGGTCTGATCGACGGCGCGGAAACATGGGCTTCGGCTGTGGCTTACGCCAACATGTCGCCTGTGGTTTCTCAGTGTGTCGATCTGCGCTTCTTCTGCGGCACAGAGCACACGGCCATGACGGCCTCGACCTTCGACAGCCTTGGTGGCGATTTGCAGGACGCGGTGATGGAAGCATCCTACCTCACACAGGTGCACGTGCAGGCCGCGAACGAGGCAGCGCTTGTGAACACGGTTGGTTTCTCGAACCCGCAGCTGCCCGACACGATCTTCGCACAGAACGATGTGCGTGTCGCAAGCCTTGCGGACGAAGAAATCCGCAAAGCCGAAGAGATGTGCTCACCCGAGTTCCAGCCCGCCCTGTGGGAGCAGTGGCGCGAGCGGATCAACGGCTGGGCCGGTGGCATCGACACCTACCAGGACATCTACAACGAAGTGCGCAACAACCCGCACACGCTGGCTGAAAACGTCGAGCCGCGTCGTTGGTGGAAAGGCTAAGTCCAGCCTTCTGAAAAATAATGCTGGTCCCGCCGTGTGCGGGGCTGGCATGCTTGCTTTCAGATAACGTTCTGGTGCGAAAGACCGGGTCAACCGACGCGCATCTCACATGGGAGGAGGGACCTCATGTCCGTTTTGTCCGACTTCGGCACGCTGATGGCGGCCTTTGGCAGTCAGGATTCGTTTGAAATCCGAAATGCGCTGCGTCCGCAGACGATGTATGTCATCGGTGCGGTCTTTCTGTTGGCCTCTGGTATCGTGATGGCCTGGATCTACCACCGCGTCCCTTTGATCGAGCGGTATTTCGAACGCACGATCATGGTCACCAGCTACCTGGCGATTGCGCTGATTATCTTCTGGGGCGTGATTGACCGCTTTGTTTTCTCAAACCAACAGCCCTGGTCCACAACGATCCCCCCGTTCCTCTTTATGGTCATGGCGTGGTTTGGTGCCGCCTATA
The DNA here is from genome assembly GCA_937883775.1 of uncultured Paracoccaceae bacterium. Lineage (GTDB taxonomy): Bacteria > Pseudomonadota > Alphaproteobacteria > Rhodobacterales > Rhodobacteraceae > JAHTBL01. Next base: position 3,608 of record CAKZXZ010000007.1, on the reverse strand, counting down.
ATATCCGCGTCCGCACCCATCTGAGTTTCTCTGAATTCCGCACGATGATGCCGCGCACAGGACAGCTTGTCTGTCTTTGCATTGATTTCGCGCTGTGGTTCGGCTTTGCGCTGATCTTCCTGGTCACGACCCTGCGCGTTGTTGCGCTGTCGGCTTCCAACTTCCAAATCGTGCTTGGCACAGACAACACCATGCAGTGGTGGTTCATTCTGGCAGCCCCTGTCGCAGGCGTGCTGATGGCGGCCCGCGCCGTTGAGAACATGCAAGACGACATCAAGAATTACCGGACAGGCAAGCCCATGATTAAGCAGGCCGTGATCGGGGGAGATGTCTGATGGCTGACGGAACGCTTATTACAATCATCTCGCTTGGTGTGACCTTCCTGTTCATGCTGGGTGTGCCGGTTTTTCTGGTCATCGGCTACTGGGTCATTGGTTGCTCATTCGTGCTGGGGCTGACGCTTGATAACATGGGCGCCGAGTTGCTGAACGTGTTCAACAAGGGCTTCGCCTTGCTCGCGATGCCGCTGTTTATCCTGACGGGGGACCTGATTAACAAATCAGGCATTGCCCGAAGGCTGTCGGACTTTGCGTATTCGTGTCTGGGCTGGCTCAGAGGTGGTTTGGCGATGGCGTCCTTGGGCGCGTGCGGTTTGTTTGCCGCGATTTCGGGGTCCAACTCGGCCACGACAGCCACCATCGGCTCGATGCTGCACCCTGAAATGGTCAAAGGCGGCTATGACGAACGCTTCTCGGCAGCCACAGCAGCCGCAGGCGGCACGGTTGGGATCATCATTCCGCCGTCGATCATCTTCATCGTTTACGGCTTCCTGATGAACTTGCCGATCTCGGATCTGTTTGTGGCGGGGATCATCCCCGGTGCGCTGATGGTGGTCGGTATGCAGCTGGCTTGCTGGATCATCTGCCGAATCAATGGCTGGGGCTACCTGATCCCGCTGCAATTGAACCGCGTTCTGAAGACTGCGTTCGGTGCATGGCTGGGTTTCTTTGCCATCGGTCTGGTGCTTTGGGGCATCTACACCGGTAAATTTTCGCCCACAGAGGCGGCGGGTGTAACCGTTGGTTTCTGTATCATTGCGGGCCTGCTGTCATACGTGATTACCAACACGCTGGGCCTGAAAGCCGGCAAGACATGGGAAGAGAAATCCTATGCCGAGCAACTGGTTGTCGAAGGTTTCACCCTCAAGCAGATCCCCGGCATCACCATGCGCTCGGCCGAGATTACGGGCATTCTGGCGCCGCTTATCGCGATCTCGGTCGTGATGCAGCAGATCCTGTCGCTGCTTGGTGCCCAGCAGGTGATCGGTGATTTCGTGACCTCGATGGGGGGATATTACGCGGTGCTCTTCACGGCGATGCTGATCGTCTTTTTCTCGGGCATGGTGCTGGAATCGCTGCCTGTCACGATTATCCTTGCGCCTATTTTAGCGCCAATTGCGGCAAGTGTTGGCGTTGATCCGGTGCATTTCTCGGTGATTTTCCTTGTGGGGGCGTCCATCGGTTTCATCACGCCGCCATATGGGCTTAATCTCTATGTGGCGTCCGGTGTGACGGGCGTGCCGTATTTCAGGCTGTTGCGCTACACGGTGCCCTATCTGTTCGCGCTTATCAGCGTCTGGTTCCTTGTCGCGCTGACGCCGGATCTTGCACTGGCGCTGTTGCCCAACCGTTAAGGCCTTTACCCATGCCAGATGACCGTTTGACAACCAAACGTGTGCTGGAAACAAAAGACCAGATCCCGACCAATCTGCGACTTCTTCGCTTGATTGAAGAAGTCGCACAGGCCGGGGTCCCTGTAGCGCCAGTGGTCCTGTCCGAGGCGTTGGGCCTGCCAAAGCCGACAATTCACCGGTTGTTGGCAACGGCAGAGGCGGAAGGCCTTTTGCAGCGCGACATTGATGGCCGGTCGTATGGCCCCGGCAAGCGGCTGCGGCGGCTTGCGTCGAACACGCTGTCATCACAACGCATTCGGACCGAACGTCTGATGATTATGAAAGCCTTGGCCGAGGAAGTGGGCGAGACCTGCAATCTCGCGGCGCCGGGGCGTTATGGGATGGTCTATCTGGACCGGGTAGAGACCCATTGGCCTTTGCGTATTCAGTTGCCCGTTGGCACGCAGGTGCCCTTTCACTGCACAGCCAGCGGTAAGATGTATCTTTCCTCCCTACGCAGCGACAAGCTGGAGCGGCTGATTGCATCCCTTGGGCTTGAGCAGCATACCCCGCATACACTTACGGATCCCGAAGCGCTTCGCGAAGAGCTGACCCTGACCCGAGAGCGCGGATATTCGACCGATGATGAGGAGTTCATGGACGGCATGACGGCGATTGCCGTTCCGATCCGCGACACTCAAAACCGGCTTCTGACGACACTGTCGCTTCATGCGCCGATGCAGCGCAGTTCGGTTACAGCATTGGCCCGGCATTTTCGCACTGTGAGAGACGCAGCAGCCAAGCTGGAGCAGCTTGCGCAGGACTAAAAGCGACGATTTCGCGACTCGCGCGTCCATTAACCAAAATCAGGAAACAACGCTGCGATTTTGGGGTGACCTAACGGGATCGGCGATAATTCGCCTAACGTATTGAAACTACTGGAAAAGCGTCATGCGCCATCTTGAGTGCAACCAGCCGCAAATCCGGGCGTTAACGAAAATCTTTATAAATCCTTAATATTCCTTAGAATTTTCGGACAAGTCGCGTATAAAGCCTGACAAAGTTTTCCTGTTGATGATTTTACCGTTAGCCAGTGATAGCGACATGGCGGAGGGTCATGGGCCGTATACGATTTATTTTGCAAGCAAGTCTTGCATTTGGCTTTATTCTTTCAACCTCCGGCGCGGGCACCGCGTCTGAGGCTAAATCGTTTCAAGACTGGTCTGTCACTTGTCACGATGACATGTGCATCGCGTCACAAACCAATTTCGGCCCGAAAGAGACTTGGCTTGCCACGGTCCGCCTGCGCCAACAGGACGACGGCTCGGCCGCTGTGCAGGTCTTTGTTCCGGCGGGTGTCCATCTGGGGTCCGGCCTTTTCGTGCAGCTAAAATCGGGCAAGCCGGTTCAAGTGCCATATGTGACTTGCAGCGCTGAGACCTGTGAGGCTGTGGCAGAATTGTCTGCCAATACTATCGCCAGCTGGAAACAAGCGCGGGCCGTCTCTGTGCGCTATCGCCCGGCACTGACATCGCCGCCGATTGCATTCGATATCTCCATGATGGGTGTCACAGCCGCCTTGCAAGAGACAGGCGGGCAGGGATGAGCTTCGTGAAGGCCCTTTGTGCAGCCGCTGCGCTGTGGTGCATGCTGGCTGGGCTCGCAGGGGCTCAGACCTTTGAGATCAAGGGCATCGCGTTTTCGGATAGTGTGTATCTGAGTGATGGGGAATTGCAGGCCATCGAGGATCGGTATGTGGGCCGTCCGCTTGTGTTTGCGGATCTCGAAAAGATGCTGGGCGATGTGCAAACCTTGTATTCCCGCTCTGGCGTGTTGACGGCGCAAGCGGTGTTGCCGCCGCAGGATGTGGAAGACGGCATCCTGCGCGTCTCGCTTGTTGAGGCGGGGATCGAAAGTGTTGAGATCGACGGGCTGG
>CAKZXZ010000006.1 GCA_937883775.1 uncultured Paracoccaceae bacterium | reverse complement strand
CCGATGGTGCCGTGAATTGCGTTATCTGTGACATACATCGTGGCCCCCACTTCGCGTGGGGAAGAGCCGCGCACGTGGGTCAGCTTGACGGCGATCACTGCGTCGTGGTGGTCGAGGAAGTCAGCGAGCGTCATGGTCTAGCCCTCACCTTGCAGGCGTTCGACGGCCATCAGCACACGTTCGGGCGTGGCGGGGGCATCAAGGCGGGGGCAGGTGCGGTAGTCATCGACGCTGGCCACGGCCATGGAGAGCGCCTCAAAGACGGAGATGCCCAGCATGAAGGGCGGCTCCCCCACGGCTTTGGACCGCTTGATCGTGTTCTCGCGGTTCTCAGACCAATCAGCGAGATCCACGTTGAAGATGCGCGGGCGGTCGGAGGCGAGGGGGATCTTGTAAGTTGAGGGCGCGTGGGTGCGCAACTGGCCTTTGGCGTCCCACCAAAGCTCTTCCGTGGTGAGCCAGCCCATGCCTTGGATGAACGCGCCTTCGACCTGGCCACGGTCGATCACCGGGTTCAGAGAGCGGCCTACATCGTGCAGGACGTCGGCGCGGTCGACGATATACTCGCCCGTCAGCGTGTCGATGGAGACCTCGGACACAGCGGCGCCGTAGGCGTAGTAATAGAACGGGCGGCCTGTGCCCTTGTCGCGGTCCCAGTGGATTTTGGGGGTCTTGTAGAAGCCTGCTGCCGACAGGTGGATACGGGCCATGTAAGCGGCTTTGATGAAGTCGCGGAAGGGGATGATGTCGCCGCCGATTTGCACTGCGCCGGGGATGAACTGGACGGCGTCGGGGGTGACGGACCACTTTTCAGCGGCGAATGTCACAAGGCGCGCCTTGATCTGTTCGCACGCATCAAGGGCGGCCATGCCGTTCAGGTCGGTGCCGGAGGAGGCTGCGGTGGCCGAGGTGTTCGGCACTTTCTCGGTCGTGGTCTTGGTGATCTTGATCGTCTCGAAATCGGCTTGGAACGCGTCAGCGACGACTTGGGCGACCTTGGTGTTCAGACCCTGACCCATCTCGGTGCCGCCGTGGTTCAGGTGGATCGAGCCATCGGAATAGATATGCACCAGCGCACCGGCCTGATTATACCATGTCGCGGTGAAGGAGATGCCGAATTTCACCGGGGTCAGCGCGATGCCTTTGCGGATCACGCCTCCCTTGGCGTTCCAATCAAGCACGGCCTGACGGCGTTTCGCATAGTCAGATCGTGCCTCAAGGTCGGCAACAATCTCTGCGGTGATATTGTCCTCAACCGTCTGGTGATAGGGCGTGATATCGCGGCCCTCGCCGTAGAAATTCAGCTTACGGATGTCGAGCGTGTCGCGGCCCCGGTGATAGGCGATTTCCTCGATTATGCGCTCGGCGGCGATCACGCCTTGCGGTCCGCCAAAGCCGCGAAAGGCGGTGTTGGAAACGGTGTTCGTCTTCATCGGGTGCGAGTTCAGCAGAACATGGGGATAGAAATAGGCGTTGTCTGCGTGAAAGAGCGCGCGGTCGGTGACGGGGCCGGAGAGGTCGGACGAGAACCCGCAGCGGGCTGCGAAATCGCCGGTGACGGCTTCGATCTTACCTTCGTCGTCGAAGCCCACCTCGTAGTCGATGACGAAATCGTGGCGTTTGCCTGTGGCCGACATGTCGTCATCGCGATCGGGGCGGATCTTGACCGGGCGGTTGAGGCGCTTTGCGGCGACCGCTGCGATGGCGCAGAAGAGGTTCATCTGCGTTTCCTTGCCGCCAAAGCCGCCGCCCATGCGGCGTACATTCACCGTGACCGCATTGGAGGCGACGCCCAGCACATGGGCCACCATATGCTGCGCCTCGGTCGGGTGCTGGGTGGAGGAGTGCACGATCACGTCTTCATCCTCGCCCGGGATGGCGAAGGCGATATGGCCTTCGAGATACATATGATCCTGACCGCCGACGCGCATCTGGCCTTTGATGCGGTGGGTTGCCTTTGCCATCGCTTCCTTTGCCTCACCGCGTTTGAGCGTGAGCGGCGGCGTGACATAGGGCAAATCGGCGTCCCTTGCGATGTCGGCTTCGAGCACATGGGGCAGGTCTTCATAGTCGATCTGCGCCAAATGGGCTGCGCGGCGGGCCTGATCGCGGGTCTCGGCGATGACGGCGAAGATGGGCTGGCCCCAGAACTCGATCTTGTCGGTCGCCAGAACGGGCTCATCATCACGGCCTGTGGGGCTGACATCGTTGACGCCGGGAATGTCGTTGGCGGTCAGCACGTCGATCACGCCGGGGGCTGTGCGCACGGCGTCCAGATCAACGCTGCGCAGCTTGGCATGAGCGCGTTCGGACAAGCCAAGATAAGCGTGCAAGGTGCCGATGGGTTCAGCAATATCGTCGGTGTATTCAGCGCGCCCGGTCACATGCTTGATCGCGGACTCGTGCTTGCGGTTGGTATGCACACCGCCCGACAAAGGGCGCGGTTCCGCTTGGGTCAGGTCGGCGTGGATGCGTTTGTCATCATGCATGCTGTGTCCTCCCCTAGGCGCGCAACAGACGCGTTTGCGTGTCGTCGCTGGTTTGTTCCAGCCAGAACCGGCGCAGCAGGTTTTGCGCGGCCCGCATGCGGTAGGCGGACGAGGCGCGCCAATCAGAGAGTGGTTGGAAATCCTTTGGCAGCTGTGCAGCAGCTGCCAGCATCGTCGCCTCGCTCCATGGCTGGCCGACAAGGGCATTTTCGACAGACGCGGCCCGCTTTGGCGTCGCGGCCATCCCGCCAAAGGCGATGCGGGCCTGGGTGATCTGCCCGTTTGCGACGGTGATGTTCATGCCAACAGCGACCGCGCTGATATCTTCATCGCGGCGCTTTGAAATCTTGTAAGCCGCCTGCATGGCGCCGGACTGTGCAAGCGGGATATCGATGCGTTCGACGAACTCACCCGGGGCGAGGTCTTGTTGGCCGTAGTCGATAAAGAACGCCTCAAGAGGCAGGCTGCGCCGCGTTGTGCCTTTGCGCAGGATCACCTGCGCGCCAAGGGCGATCAGCACCGGGGGTGTGTCGCCGATGGGCGAGCCGTTGGCAATGTTGCCGCCAATGGTGCCCATATTGCGGATCTGCCAGCCCGCGATGCGGCCCCAGTACTCACGCAGATGCGGGAAGGCGGTGCAGAGCGTTTCAGCGCTTGCGCTATAGCTGACACCTGCGCCGAGGCGGATCGTGCGGTCGATTTGTTCGATCTGGCGCAACTCATCGAGGTGGCTGAGGAAGATCGCCGGCGATATGGTTTTGAGAAATTTTGTCACCCAAAGGCCGACATCGGTGGCGCCGGCCACCATTGTGGCGTCGGGATACTCTGACAGGGCGTCGGCGAGGTCGTCCACATCAGCGGGCAGGATCGCCAGGCTGTCTGCCCTACGCAACTCAACGCGTTGGCCATCCGCCATGGTTTCAAGCTGGGCAGTGACGGCAGCGCGTTCTTTGTTAAGCGCGTCCTGGGCAGGATTGCCATAGGCGCTGATGGATTGGGCGGCGCGGATGATCGGCTCGTAGCCGGTGCACCGGCACAGATTGCCTTGCAGGGCGGTTTCGATCTGAGTTTCGGTCGGGTTCGGTGTCTCCATCCACAAGGCGTAAAGCGACATGACGAAGCCCGGCGTGCAAAAGCCGCATTGGCTGCCGTGATGTTCGACCATGGCCTGTTGCACGGGGTGCATACGGCCGTTCGGGCCGGACAGATGTTCGATGGTGACCACGTGACAGCCGTCAAGCGAGGCCATGAAGCGGATACAGGCGTTCACCACCTCATAGTGCAGCTGTCCGTTGGTCAGCCGACCGACCAGCACAGTACAGGCGCCGCAATCGCCTTCGGCGCAGCCTTCCTTGGTGCCGGTCAGGCGCTTTTGCAGGCGCAGATAGTCAAGCAGCGTGTCGCCTGCGCCCGCTGCATCCAGCGTGACGTCAGCGCCATTCAAGAGGAACCTGATTTCAGATCGAGCGGCCATCGTGTTTTCCTGACATCAGCTGGGCGGACCTTTTGGCATACATTCCTATTGTGAAAGGTTCGACTATATAAAAATAGAGCGAAGAACGGTAATCTCTTTCAACCGTTTATATATAATTCAAGGATCAGTTCTTGCCATATATCGAAAGCCTTCGCGTGTTTGTTCGTGTTGTAGAGCGCGGCAGTATCACCGCTGGTGGGCGCGATTTGCGTCTGACGCCTGCCGTCGCCAGCAACCGGATCAAAGAGCTTGAACAGCGTCTTGATGTGCGGCTTTTCAATCGGACGACGCGCAAGCTATCACCAACAGCCGTTGGGCGCGAGTTTTATGCGCATGCGTTGAAGGTGCTGAAAACGCTGGACGATGCCGAGGCTGCGATTTCCGGGTTTTCGAACCAGCCCCGAGGCGCGATTGATGTGGCGGCCCCGCTGGGCGTCGGCAAACACTATATCGCGCCGCTGGTGCCCCGCTTTGTGGATGCTTATCCCAACGTGTCGATCCGCTTGCGTCTGTCGGATCGCAAGGTGGACGTGCTGACCGATGGGATCGATGTGGCCTTTGTCGTGGGGCGGCCACCGGATTCCAACCTCAAGCTGCGCAAGATCATCGACAGTCCGCGCGTTTTGTGTGCGGCGCCGTTCTATCTGGACTGTTACGGCATCCCGCAGACCCCGAAAGATCTGCTGGAGCATACGTGTCTGCTGCTGCGGTACCCACGGTCGCCCGAGTATTTCTGGACGGTCGAGACACCGACGGGCCCGCTGAAGCTTGATGTCTCTGGCAGTTACGATTCCGATAACGGCGATGTGCTGACTGCGTGGGCGCTAAGTGGGCGTGGCATTGTGAACAAGCCCCGTTTTGAGATTGCCGAGCATCTGGCTTCGGGCGCGTTGGTTGAAATCCTGCCGCAGACGCCACCGCTTGCTTCGACCTTTGGTGCGCTTTACCCGCATCGGCGTTTGCAGGATTCAAAGGTGCGGTTGTTCATTGATTTTGTCGTCGACCATGTTCGGCGCATGGTGCCGCACGCCTGACTGAACAGGTGTGCCTATGCTGTGGGGCAAGTCACAGCATCTTTGAATTTTGCCAAAAACTTGACGCGCGAAAAGAAATTGCCTCTGATATGAAAAGTTAGTTTCAGCGATGGATTGCAACAGTGCCTGACGCGAAGATCAAGAACATGGAGGAGTTCTCTGCGGTCAGCGGCATTTCCCGCCCGACAGTTTCGAAGTATTTCCATGACCCCGACAGTGTGCGCGCGTCGACCCGCGCGCGGATTGAAGAGGCGCTCAAGACATACGATTACCGCCCCAACATCTTTGCGATGAACCAGAACCGCAAATTGACGAACAATGTGGGCATTGTCGTGCCGTTGCTGGCAGACCCCTTTTTCGCTGAGATGGCGCGCAGCCTTGAACAGCGCTGCATTGATGCGGGATATCGCCCGACGCTTTTCAGTGCGCATGGTGATCCTGATCTGGAGGTCGAGGTTTTAGAGGCTTTGCGTTCGCTCAAACCGGCGGGGGTGTTGCTGGCACCGCTTGGGCGGGCGTCGTACCGCAAAGCGCTTGAGAAGTTCTGCAATGACGTGCCGACGCTGATTTTCGACAGCAGTCTGGACGAGTTGGGATTGGCTTTTGTGGGGTCAAACAACGTCCAGTTCACATCGCATATTTCGGATTATCTGTGCCGAACCGGCGAGCCGCCCTGCTTTTTTGAGATGAAGACGCCCGCAAATCCCAACGCGCACCGCCGCCGTCAGGCGTATATCGCCGCGATGGAGACGTTTGGGCACACACCTCAGGTGATTTCGATCGAAGGCGAGGGGTGGGCCTTTGAAGAGATCGGTCGCGTCGGGGGGCATGAGGCCCTGTCGCGCGGTCAGTTTTCCACCAATACGATCCTTTGCAGCAATGACCGCCTTGCGATCGGACTTTTGACGGCCTGTTACGAGCAGGGAATCACCGTTGGGCGCGGGCCGGAGTGCAAACTGCGCATCGCGGGACAGGATGGTCATCCGCATTCCCGCTACACATGCCCGCCGTTGACCACGATTTCGCATGATTATGACGTGGTCTCTATGCATGCGGCGGAGGCCTTGTTCGCGGCGATTGATGGCCACGTAGAGCCTTGGAAAAGCACAAGAATAGAAGGAAAGCTGATAATGCGAGATTCCGCCTGACAGCAAATAAGTTTACGCGCGTAAAATTTATGTTGACGTCGCGTTGTCCTTTCTTCTAGCGTTGGTAGATCACATCCAATCAGGGAGGATAACGGATGTCTTTGAAGAGCATTCTAAGTGCCGCAACCGCGATGTCGCTTGTTGCAGCGGGCGGTGCGATGGCCGATGGTCATTCAAAATCGCTCACGATTGCCATCGTGAACAACGGTCACATGATTAACATGCAGAAGGTCGCCGAAGCCTACACCGAAGAAACCGGTGTCCAGCTTGAGTGGGTTTCGCTTGAAGAAGGGGTTCTGCGCGAGCAGGTCACCTCTGACACTGCGACCGGTGGCGGGCAGTATGATGTCATCAATATCGGCATGCAGGAAGCGCCCATCTGGGGCCAGGCTGGCTGGATCGAACCGCTAGAGTTCGGCGCCGGGTATGACATGGACGACATGCTTCCGGCGATCCGCAATGGTCTGTCTGCGGACGGCACGCTTTACGCGGCGCCGTTTTATGGCGAAAGCTCGATGGTGATGTATCGCAAAGACCTGACCGATGCGGCTGGCGTGACCATTTCTGACAATGACAGCTGGGACAATATCAAGGCCGCTGCAGCGGCGATCCACGATCCCGACAATGGCGTTTATGGCGCCTGTCTGCGCGGCAAGCCGGGCTGGGGCGACAACATGGCGTTCATCACAACCATGGTGAATTCATTTGGTGGTGCGTGGTTTGACGCGGACTTCAAGCCAACGCTTGATTCCGATGAATGGAATGCGGCGATCAACTTCTATGTGGATCTGCTGGGCACATACGGCCCTCCGGGTTCGGAAGGCAATTCGTTCAACGAAATCCTCGCGCTTTATAACGAAGGCAAATGCGGCATGTGGATCGATGCCACAATCGCTGCGTCTTTCCTGGACGTTGAGGGCGTGGCCTATGCGCAATCGCCCAATGCCGGAAACCCGGTCGGTGCAAACTGGCTGTGGGCTTGGGCGATGGCTGTGCCTGCAGGCACAGAAAACGCCGCGGAGGCCAAAGCGTTTATCGAGTGGGCCACATCCAAGGACTACATCAAGGCCGTCGCGGATCACCCGGAATTTGGGTGGGGGTCTGTTCCCACAGGCACACGCGCGTCGACCTATGCCTATCCTGAGTTTCAGGAAGTCGCTGGCTTTGCCGCTGCGGAACTGGCTGCGATTGAATCGGCTGCTCCAGAGGCAACAGACCTGAAGCCTTACGTGGGTGTTCAGTTCGCTGCTATCCCCGAGTTCCCCGAGGTGGGGTCTGCGGTTGCGCAGGAAATGGCTGCGGCCCTGTCCGGTGCGAAATCTGTTGAAGACGCATTGGCTGCTGCCCAGGATGCGGCCGTGTCCATCATGGAAGAGGCGGGCTACTAAGCCGTCATGTCTTCTGCGGAAGGCCCGGGTTGATCGGGCCTTCCCACCAACAAACCGTTGCGATCTGGCAAAGTCACGCGTCATGCTGACATGGCGCCGTCACCGGTCATTCGAATTTGAAACCAATAACACTGCGAGATGTCTCATTTCGCTGCAGGGATAGGGCTATGTCTGACAGAAAGATCCCACGCCTCCTTCAGACACCGGCGGTTGTGCTGTTGCTGATCTGGATGCTGATCCCACTGGGGATGACGCTGTATTTCTCGTTCATTCGGTATGTGCTCAACAATCTGCGCCGACCGGAATGGACGACCCCCTCGCTGAGCAATTGGCGCGGTTTTGGGAATTATGAATTCGTCCTGAACTCCAAGGATTTCCTTCTTGCGATCCAGAACAGCCTGTTCATCGTCGGCAGCATTCTGTTTCTCACCGTTATTCTGGGCGTTCTGATTGCGGTGCTTATCAACAAGGCGTTTCCCGGTCAGGGGATCGTGCGGGTCCTGCTGATCTCGCCCTTCTTTGTGATGCCTGCAGTGAATGCGGTTTTGTGGATCAACATGATCCTTGACCCTGTTTTGGGCCTGCAGGGGCTTGCTGTCGATGCGATCAATTCGGTGATTGACGGGTTGCAGGCGGCGCCGTTGGTTGGCGGGTTCTTTTCGCTCTGGCCTGATTTTCAACCGATCTCGTTTCGGGCGACACAGACCTCTGCCTTGGCGGTTATCATCATGGTGACCTGGCAGTGGACGCCTTTTGCGGTGCTTATCTTCATGACATCGCTGCAATCCGAGGATCAGCAACAAAAGGAAGCGGCTATTCTTGACGGGGCTGGTGCGTGGTCGCAGTTTCGCTTTTTGACGCTGCCGCATCTGGCGCGCCCGATCGCGATTGTGGTTATGATTCAGGCGATCTTTCATCTGTCGCTTTATGCTGAAATCGAAATCGTGAGCCGGGGCAACGGCAACAAGAACCTGCCCTATCTGATCGGTGAATTTGCCAACAACAACATCGGCGCTGCCAGCGCCACCGGCATCTTTGCAGTCATCCTCGCCAACATCGTCGCGATTTTCTTGCTGCGCATGATTGGCAAGACGTTGATGGAGTAGGACAGCCCATGGCCATCGTTGCACACACTTCGAGATTTGGAAAAATCAGCCGACCAATCTTGGCTTGGGCGGTGGGACTTTTGTTCTTTTTCCCGATCTTCTGGATGGTTCTGACAAGCTTCAAGACCGATGCAGATGCGGTCAAGCCGGAGTTCCTTATCTTCTTTACGCCAACGCTTGAGAACTACCTGAACATGACCGAGAATTACGATTACTGGCGCTTTGCCCAGAACTCGGTCATCACGTCGGTCTTTGCGACGCTGTTCACGCTGGCGGTCGGTATCCCGTGCGCTTATGCGATGGCGTTCAATCCCAGCCGCGGCACCAAGGACATCCTGATGTGGATGCTGTCCACCAAGATGTTGCCCGCGGCTGCGGTTTTGTACCCGATGACGTTTCTCACAAAGAGCCTTGGGCTTTTTGATACGCATTTCATGATTATTCTGGTGTTGAGCCTGATTAACCTGCCCATCGTCGTCTGGATGTTGTTCACCTATTTCAAAGAGATCCCCAAGGACATCATCGAAGCTGGGAAGATGGACGGAGTGAACACTTGGGGTGAGGTGACGGAAATCCTGATCCCGCTGGCATGGGGGGGTATCGCCTCAACTGCGCTGCTGTGCTTCATCTTTTGCTGGAACGAAGCGTATTGGACCGTCCGTCTGACGACGACAGAGGCGGCAACCCTTTCAAAATTGATCGAAGGCAACCGGGCCCCCGAGGGGCTGTTCTTTGGGCGCCTGTCAGCGGTTTCAACCGCTGCTGTGGGGCCCATCGTCGTGCTGGGTTGGTTCTGTCAAAAACAACTTGTCCAAGGTCTGACCTTTGGCGCTGTGAAATAAGGAACGCAGATATGGGACGCATCGTGCTTGATACGGTCACCAAAAGCTTTGGTGAATCGCAGGTTATCCCGCCGCTGGATCTGACGATTGAAGATGGAGAGTTCGCCGTGTTCGTCGGGCCCTCCGGCTGCGGTAAATCCACTTTGTTGCGCTTGATCGCGGGTTTGGAAGATACCACCTCGGGCAAGATCCTGATTGATGGAGACGACGCCACGCAGGTGCCTCCGTCAAAGCGGGGTCTGGCGATGGTGTTCCAATCCTATGCGCTTTATCCGCATATGTCGGTGCGCAAGAATATCGCTTTTCCGATGCGCATGGCAAAACTGGACCAGTCTGAAATTGATGCCCGCGTGGAAGCGGCGGCGAAATCGCTCAACCTAGTCGATTATCTTGAGCAAAAGCCGGGGCAGTTGTCAGGCGGGCAGCGCCAGCGTGTTGCCATCGGCCGCGCCATTGTCCGCGAGCCTGCTGCCTTCCTTTTTGACGAACCGCTTTCCAACTTGGATGCTGCGCTGCGGGTCGGAATGCGTATGGAAATTCTCGAGCTGCACAAAAAGCTGAACACGACCATGATCTATGTGACCCACGATCAGGTCGAAGCGATGACAATGGCCGACAAGATCGTCGTGCTGCGGGCTGGTCATATCGAGCAGGTGGGATCGCCGCTTGAGCTGTACCGCGCGCCGCGCAACCTGTTTGTGGCGGGCTTTATCGGCTCGCCGACGATGAACCTGATGACCGGTGCCATCGCAGCCGAACATGACGCCACGACCATCGGCATCCGTCCGGAGCATATCAGTGTTTCGGCGACGGAGGGGCCGTGGAAAGGCCGTGTCGGTGTGTCAGAGCATCTTGGCTCAGATACGTTCTTTCATATCCACGACACAGGGTTTGCAGATGCAATCACCGTGCGCGCGGATGGCGAAGTTGATTTCAAATATGGCGACACGATCCATCTGACGCCGCGCGCCGATGTGATCCACCGGTTCGACGCGCAGGGTCTGCGGATCGCATGACGGGCCGCATGATGGATCGCGCAAACCCACCCTTTTGAGGTCGAGAACTGGACGAGCTGATGAAAGATCACGCGCAAAAGCGAGACCTGATAAAACTGCGCGATGCGACGCTTGAGACGCTTCCTGCTGCAGTTCAGGTGCCGACCTATGATCGTTCGCAAGTGACGCCGGGTATTGTGCATATCGGACTGGGCAATTTTCACCGCGCGCATCAGGCGTGGTATCTGCATCGTCTGATGCAGCAGAGTTTGGCTTTGGATTGGGGCATCATCGGGGCCGGGGTACGCGCCGCTGACGCAGCCCAGCAGCAAAGGCTTGCCGAACAGGACTACCTGACAACGCTGATCGAGCTGAAGCCCGATGACACCACGGCCGAGGTGATCGGCCCGATGATTGGTTTTGCGCCGGTTGCCGATGACAATGCCGCCTTGATTGCGCAAATGGCGGATCCGGCCATTCGGATTGTGTCGCTGACCGTGACAGAAGGCGGGTATTTTATTGATCCCGCAACCAAGGGGTTTCATGCCGATCATCCCGATATCCGACATGATGCGCAGAGCCCGGATACACCACGTACCGCGTTTGGCGCGATGATCGCTGCGCTGAAAAAGCGCCGGAGTGCGGGGCATGCGCCGTTTACCTGTCTGAGCTGTGATAATCTGCAAGGCAACGGGGATGTGTTGCGCCAGACGGTACTTTCTCTTGCGCGTTTGACGGATGTGGATCTGGCCGACTGGATCGAACGCAACGGCACCTTCCCCAATTCGATGGTTGATTGCATCGTCCCCGCCACCGGGCCGAATGCGCTTGGCCTTGTGCAGGGTTTGGGCATCGATGATGCGGCCCCTGTCACCCATGAGAGCTTTCGCCAATGGGTGATCGAAGATCAGTTCTGTGCCGGGCGGCCGGATTGGGATGCGGTGGGTGCGATCTTTACCGATCATGTGCATGACTTCGAGGCCATCAAGATCCGTGTTCTGAATGGCGGACATCAACTGCTGGCCAATGCAGGCGAGGTGTTGTCTATCGCGACGATTGCCGAGTGTATGGCGCATCCGAAAATCAGCGCTTTCTTCGAAAAGACCGCGCGCGAGGAGATTGTTCCACATCTCAAGCCCGTGCCCGGCATGGCGCCGTCAGCCTATGTCGATCTTATCAAAGCGCGGTTTGCAAACCCGCGGATCGTCGACACCACACGGCGGGTTGCCTTTGATGGATCCGCACGGCATCCGGGTTTTGTCGTGCCTTCGATCAAAAGCGGTATTTCGGCAGGTACACCGATTACGGGACTTGCCCTCGCCGAGGCGCTCTGGGCGCGTATGTGTGCCGGGACGCGCGAAGATGGGACCCAGATCGAACCGAATGATCCGTTCTGGAATGATCTGCAGGCCGTCGCAATCGCGGCCAAGCAGGACCCGGCGCTTTGGCTGCTTCAAGAGCCGTATTACGGTGATTTGGCTCAGAGTTCGGTCTTCCGGCATGCTTTTTGCAATTGGCTGACCCACATCTGGGACGAGGGCGTCGAAGCGGCGCTGACAGGTTTTCTGAACGAAGCACGGTGAGTGCGCCAAGACGACCAGGCGCGGGGGTTGCCTTGTAAAGGCGCGCTCCAAGCGGTCTGTCCGGGAAATCCTGCCTAAGCTGGAACACGTACAGATCGGCTTTGAATGACTGGTTCTGGGGGCTTTTGCCTCGGGCGTCTGAGTCTTGTGGTGATGAATTGCGTGCTGAGAAAAAGAAAAAGGCTTAGCGATTGAACGCTAAGCCTTTGAATTCTTTGGCGCGCTGGGGAGGATTCGAACCCCCGACCCCTTGATTCGTAGTCAAGTACTCTATCCAACTGAGCTACCAGCGCGTGAGGGTGGTCTTTAGATAGGCTCGCGCGTTGATGCAAGCAAGAAATCGGCTATTCGGCGGCGGCATCCAGTGCAATTTCGGATTTGGGCAGGCGGATCGCGAAACAGGTGCCTGTCTCGTCGGTGCGATCGAGGGTGACAGATCCGCCGTGCCCTTTGATAAGCTCGGCCGCGATGGCAAGGCCAAGGCCGGAGCCGCCTTTGCGCGCGCCGCCCTGGAAGGGGGTAAAGAGGTGTTCTTTCGCTTTGGGCGGCAGGCCGGGGCCGGTGTCGGAGACGGTGATCCACCAATCGGTGTCGTCCTCATGGGCGGAGATTGCGATTTCGCCGGGTTTCCCGGTTGCGATTATTGCTTGGCGGGCGTTGCGCACGAGGTTTGCAATCACGCGGTAAAGCTGTTCGGAATCGGCACGGATGGTCAGGCCAAGAGGGACATCCTCGGCGAAGGACAGATCATAGTCTCCGGCGGCGAGGCGTTCAGATTCGATGACATCCTCGACAATTGGGGAGAGAGGGATGCGGGTCAGAGCAGGCGCGGGCTCTTCGGCGCGGCCAAAGGCGAGGGTGCTTTCGCACAGCGTCACGGCGCGTGTGATGGAGTTCACCAGCTTGGGGGCGAGGCGCTTTACGGTTGGATCCTCGGACGTCTCGATGCGGTCGGTGAAGAGTTGTGCGCTGGTCAGGATGTTGCGCAGGTCGTGGGAGACTTTGGCGACGGCTTCACCCAGTTGGGCAAGGCGCTCTTTCTGCTTCAGGGCGCTGGTCAGCTGGGTCTGCATCTTTTGCAACGCCTCTTCGGCCTCGCGCAGCTCGGTCACGCCCGCACTTGGCGTAATAATGCGGCGGGCGTCTTCGGGGGCTGAGGCGTAGTTCTGCATATGGCCGACCACGCCACGGATCGGTTTCACGAGGAAGCGCCGGACGGTGAGGAAGAGAAGAAGGGCCGTGAAGATGGAGATCACGGCGGACAGGATCAGGATGCGGATGCCGTAGTCGATCAGCGCCATGCGCAGGGGTTGCGTTTCCATCGTGACTTCGATGAGCAGGCCCGCCTCGCGCACCGGCTCCCCGATCACGCGGATGACTTCGTTTTCAGGGGTCACGAGACGGCGCATGGCGTCTGCGATCAGCCGCGTGGCCATGGGGTCGCGTAGGTCGACGGACATCGCGACGGGGGAGGGGATGGGCGAGGACAGCACCAACTGGCGGCTTTCATCGCGGCGCAATACGACGTTGAAGACCTCGGCATTCTTGAGCAGCTCGTATTCCAGATCGTCAGAGATCATATCTTCGGCCAATAGCGCCAAGGATGCGATCTGCGCGCGTTCCAAACGGTCGAGCAGATAGTCTTCGCGAAAGCGCGCGATGGACGGCACAAAGATCAACACCTCAGCCAGCATCACAAAGACCACTGTGAGGATCAGGAAGCGACCTGAAAGAGAGTTGAGCATACGTGCCGTCCTATTGCTACGTCAGGGCAGGAACCGCTGCACGAACCCGACGATCTTCTTTACCTTATCACTCTCAAAGAGCCTTGGGCTAAAATAGGCACCCGCAGCGCGTTTGTTAATCTCGGCGATGGTTGGATAGGGCAGAACAGTGTTCGCGATGGCCGACATCTTGAGGCCGTTGGCGATGGCCATGGCCCACATGCCGATCAATTCCCCTGCCATGGCGCCCGCAATGGACGCGCCGACGGGTTTGCCTTTGACGACCATCACCTTGATAAGGCCAGTGGTTTTGCCTTCAGCAATCGCGCGGTCGTTTTCGTGATAGGGGAAGCGAACGACTTCGAGGTTGATACCGTGCTCTTTCTTGGCCTGCGCTTCGGTCAGACCTACTTGCGCCAGTTCCGGGTCCGTATAGGTGGCCCAAGGGATATGGCTGATCTTGGCTTTTGCAGGCAGGCCGAACAGGGCGGAGCGGATGACGATGCCGGCGTGATAGCCCGCGACATGGGTGAATTGCAGACCGCCCGCGGCATCGCCGATGGCGTAGACCTTTTTGTTGGTGGACTTGAGGTCTGCGCCCACCTTCACGCCGGACCGGTCATATTCGACCTTGGCGGCTTCAAGGTTCAGCTTGTCGATATTCACCTTGCGGCCCACGGCCATCAGAAGGTGCGAGCCGGTATAGCTGCCACCCGAAGTGGTGACAGTGATCTTGCCGTCTTTCTCAGAGACTTCGCTGGCCTGTTCGCCTTCGATGATCTCGATGCCTTCTTCGCGCAGGCGCTCCAGCACCACAGCGGCCATCTCAGGGTCATCTTTGCCCATGGCTTTCGCGCCCTCGATCACGGTGACCTGTGAGCCCAAGCGACGATGGGCTTGCGCCATTTCCATGCCGATGGGGCCACCGCCGATGACGATCAGATGATCGGGGCGTTCGCGCAGATCAAAGATGTTTTCGTTGGTGTAGTGGGTCGTCTTGTCGATGCCGGGGATGGGGGGCACGAAGGGGCCTGAGCCCGTGGCGATCACGAAGCGGCGGGCCTCGATGATGGTGTCGCCGGCTTTGACCTCGGTTGGGGAGATGAATTCGCCGAACTCGCGGATGACGTTGACGCCGAAGCCTTCGAAGCGTTCTTGGCTGTCCACGGGTTCGATCGTGGCGATGACGTCGTGGACGTGGTCTTTGGCCTGCGCGTAGTTCACGTCGGGGTCGACGGGGGTGACGCCAAAGGGGGTCTGATGGCGCATGGCATGGGCTTGTTTGCCTGCTGCGATCAGCGCTTTTGAGGGGACACAGCCGTAGTTCAGGCAGTCGCCGCCCATCTTGTGGCCTTCCAGCAGGACAACGTCAGCGCCCATTTGGCTGGCCCCGGCTGCGACGGACAATCCGCCTGAGCCTGCGCCGAGGATGCAGATATCGGTTTTGATACGGGACATAGGTTACAGGCCTTTCTTGCCGCGGATGGCTTTGATCGCGATGGGCAGGGCTGCGAGGACGCAGAGGCCGATGATCGGGAAGAGGATATGCGGCTCGAAGATGATGCCGAGGTTTGGCGTCTCACCCCGCTCGAACACTTCGCCAAGGCCCGCGCCGACGGAGGTGTAGACGACCGCGCCGGGGATGATGCCGAGGAAGGTTGAGATGGCAAAGCGGCTGAGCGGGACGCCGACAAGGGCGGGCACAAGATTGGCCACGAAGAAGGGGACAGCTGGGACAAGGCGGATCAGGAACAGCATCGACCACTGGTTTTCGTCGATCCCGTCTTTGATCTTCTTCACAGCGCCTTCAGAGCTTTCCATTTTTGCGGCTAGCTTCTCGCCCAGACCCCAGCGGGCGGCGAGGAAGATGGCGATGGCGCCGATGGTGGCGCCGGTCACGTTGAACAGCGCACCGGGGAAGGTGGCGAACAGAAAACCGCCCGTTAAAGTGGCGATTGTGGCACCGGGCAGCGAGAAGGCGACGATCACGATGTAGGCGGCGATGAAGGCCAGAACGGTGACAAGATAATTGTTGTCGCGGAAGGCAATCAGCGCCTCACGATTTTCGCGCAGCGTCTCGAAGGTCAGGTAATCGCGGAGAAAATACGCGCCGAGCACGGCGACGATGCCGATGATGATAAGGGGCAGCTTGCTTGCAAAACCACCCTTCTGGGGCGGGGTTTGGGTTTGGTCGGTCATAGGTTTTTGGTCCTTGGGGGGCATGAGGAGATCCGGGGTTTGTGCGTTGGACAGAACATGAGCGCAGGCGTCGTTTTGCGCTACCGGCCTCACGCCGCATTGATGTTTTCGGGCAGTTGTTACAGGTTTGACGGCGTTTCGATCACAAACTGAAACATTTGGGCGGTGGTTCCGGTCAGGTTTGTTGCAAAAACCGCCTCTCGACCCTTTGACATACCTTAGGTCCCCTTCTATACGCAGGGCTTCGAATTCACGAGGTGGCCGAATCCTGACCGCAGGAGCGCCTCTTAACTGGAGAAAGAGCGATGAAACGCACTTTTCAACCGTCCAATCTGGTTCGCAAGCGTCGCCACGGCTTCCGTGCGCGTATGGCAACCAAAGCTGGCCGCAAGATCCTCAACGCCCGCCGCGCCAAAGGCCGGAAGTCGCTGAGCGCATAAGCGGTCGGGCTGGTGTCTACACCGCCTGATACGATGAAGACTGACACCGCCGGGGTGGAAACGCCCGCGGCGGTTTCCGTTTGTCTGGAGGTTTTGCGCAAACGGTCTGACTTTCTACTGGCCGCGAAAGCGCGGCGTCAGGGCACCAAGGGAATGATGGTGCAGGGGCGCAAGCGCGGGGGCGACGGCATCCGTGTCGGGTTCACCTGCTCCAAGAAGGTGGGTAATGCTGTTGCGCGGAACCGGGCCAAGCGGCGGTTGCGCGAGGTGGCGCGGCTGGTTTTGCCGCAGCATGGTCGTGCCGGATGGGACTATGTGATGATTGGGCGGTTCGAGGTGACGGCCGCCCGCGACTTTGGGGATCTGCAGAGCGATCTGATCTATGCGCTGCGAAAAATCCATGGTGAAGACGCATGACCCCGCTGGCCTGGATATTTTCCTTGCCGATCCGCGCCTATCGCGCCGTCTTCTCGCCCATTGTAGGGCATAACTGTCGGTATCACCCCACCTGCAGTGCCTATGCGTTAGAGGCGCTGCGCGTGCATGGCGGTTTGAAAGGTGGTTGGCTAACGCTCCGCAGGATTGCGCGGTGCCATCCTTGGGGTGGGATGGGATACGATCCGGTGCCAGACAAGAAGAAGCGCTAAAACATAACGTATTGGGCGCTGCAGGCGATGAGGCGATCTAAAAAGCTGGACGCTGTCTGTGATCTGGTTTGATAGAAATGTGGTCTCAAGTCACGTTCTGCGGCGCGCTGTGCTCGGCGAGATTTTGCCGGTATTTCTGCCTTTCCGCCGTACGAGTTTGCCAAATTTCAGCCGCTTTCCTCATCTAAGCAGCGCTTCCTTTCATGATTCCATTCCGAGTTTCTCATGCCCGATTTCCTCAACGGACTATTTTTCAGCGAGATCCTTGCCGATAATGCCGGGAATGGTGCGTTCAATGTGAACGGGCAAGGCGGCGCCAATAAGCAGGACGAGTTCGTCGAAATTCAGAACAATTCGAGCAACGCAATCAACCTGGGCGGCTATCAGATCTGGTCTGACAAGAACGGGCTGCTTCATACCTTTGGCAATAGCGACCAGATTGCGCCGGGGGCAACTGCCACGGTTGTGGGAAGCTATACCAATCCGCCCAACGGCTTTTATGGCGCCAACGGGGCCAATAATTCAGCCAGTGGGAATGGCGGCTTTCTGGAAGATGGTGAGGGGAGCAAGTCGGACACGATCTATCTTGTCGCGCCTGGTGGCGACTACATCCAACTGTCTTATGGAACGCCGCCGCAAAACCCCGGTGGTTTGCCGTCCGGCTTTCCGACAGGCGGCAGCCAACAAGGCGCTGGCGAAGCGCTTAACACAAGCGCTCCCAATGCGACGTCAATCCTGAGAGACGCAGAGGGGGACTTGATCGAAGGCACTCCCACGCCTGGCACGTCGGGCCCGGTCTGCTTTGCCGCGGGGACGATGATTACAACAGACCGCGGGGCCCTTGCGGTGGATGATCTGATGCCCGGAGATCAGGTGCACAGCAAGGATCATGGCTTTGTACCGCTCCGCGCGATCCGAAAATCGCATATTGGCAAGGTCGTTCTGGGGTGGAACCCGGATGTGCGCCCGGTTGTGGTGCCGACCGGCGTTTTGGGCAATTGGAAGCCGCTTCATCTTTCACCGGCGCACCGCGTCTTGATCGAAGGGTCGTGCTGCGAATTGCTGTTCGAGAGTTCTGAGGTTTTCGTGCCCGCACGGCAGCTGGTGGGCCATGCCGGGGTCACGATTGACATGTCCGAGCGTCAGATCACCTATTTTCACCTGCTCTTTGATACGCATGAGATTGTGCAATCGGATGGGTGCTGGTCGGAAAGCCTTTTTCTGGGCGATATTGCGCATTCAGCCATTGCTGCAGCCACGGGTTGGCACATGGAAGACGAGGTCTGTCTTGGGCAGATGACCCACCTGCGCACCGCACGCCCTGTCCTGAAGGGGTATGAAGTGGCGCTACTCAGCGATTACATCGACACTTCCGGCCTGCTTACGTCGCGCGCCGTGGCGTGAGGGCACGGGGCATATGCCATTGGCCAGGGGTGTGCCCCCCGCGCGCTATTGCTTTTCAAAGGTGATGACGACCTGACCGATGTCGATGCCAAACCGCTTCATATAGGCGATGTTGAGCAGGCGATCGTCAGAGAGAAGCCACATCCAATCATCAAAGGTGACCCGCATCGTGCCGTCCGGCACGGGCAAATCAATGGTGTAGCCCCAGTTGAAGGTATCACCTTGTTCGGTGCCGGTCGCAGTCCCGATGACACCGGGCGCTGTGCCCTGCCATGTCTGATCGCCGGTCTTGGTCAGTGTCCAGATGCGTTGTTCGGTTGATTGATCTTCATAGATGAAATCCTCGACCAGGGTCAGTGTCTTGCCGTCCCACGTGCCATCGATCTGCACTTCAAAGCGGCGGCGGACGGTGCCGAAAACATCCTGAAACTGGCCATATGCGACCAGATCGCCTTCAAAGAACTCTTCCAGATTCAGCGCGCGGTTGCTGAGTGGCGCATCGTCGAAAGACGGCTTTCCAGTGCAGGCGGCCAAAAGTAGCAAGGTGATAAGAGCGATGAGGCGCATGGGACCATCTCCTTTCTTTGAAATACGGGCGCGGTCCCTGATCGGATGCCTCTTGGCGCGGGGGGGCTGGTCTGGCATATCGCGGTCATGCTTGATGATGCTGACGATATCCACCCACTGTTCGCTGGTGCGCCCCGAACAACCGAATTCAAGAAGCTGCGCAAACGGATTGTGCGCTATGTGCGCGAGGCGATTGAGCAATACGGCATGATCGAACGCGATGCCCGCTGGTTGGTGTGCCTGTCGGGTGGCAAAGACAGTTATACACTGCTGGCTGTGCTCTATGAGCTGAAATGGCGGGGGCTGTTGCCTGTCGATTTGCTGGCCTGCAACCTCGATCAGGGGCAGCCGGGGTTTCCCGCCACGGTGCTGCCGGCGTTTCTTGAGAAGATGGGCGTGCCGCACCGGATCGAGTATCAGGACACTTATTCGATTGTGGTCGACAAGGTGCCTGCAGGGCGCACCTATTGCGCGCTGTGTTCGAGACTACGGCGCGGCAATCTTTACCGTATTGCGCGCGAAGAAGGGTGTTCGGCTGTTGTGCTGGGGCATCACCGCGATGATATTCTTGAGACGTTTTTCATGAACCTCTTTCATGGCGGACGGCTGGCAACGATGCCGCCCAAATTGCTGAATGAAGAAGGCGACGTATTCGTCTACCGCCCGCTTGCGCATGTGGCCGAAGCCGACTGCGAGAAGTTTGCGACCGCGCTGGGCTATCCGATCATCCCTTGTGATCTGTGTGGGTCGCAGGATGGGCTGCAACGCCAACAGGTCAAAGCGATTCTGGATGGGTGGGAAGCGAACGCGCCAGGGCGGCGGCAAGTGATGTTCCGCGCCCTTATGAATGCGCGGCCTTCGCATTTGCTTGACCCAAAACTCTTTGATTTTGCGGGTCTTTCGCGCGGTATGCAGGCAATTGAAGCGAATTCTAAGGATATTCCCAAGCTGCGTTAACCTGTCCCTGACGATCCTTTCCTAGCGTGTGTTCAACAAGCGCAAACGGGTGCGGAAAGGATCATTATGTCGAATGGTTTTGGTGCGAGCCGGGGCAACTGGCCACGGCTAAGGGACGCCCTTTCTGGGGTGCATATGCTGGCATTTGCGCCTGCATTGACGCTTGCCGCTTTTTGGTTGGGCGGCGAAAAAGCACTTTTGGCGGCGGCTTTGCTATACCCTTTGATCCTGGCTATTCTGCGCAGCCAATGGCTTCAGGATGACGCAACCGACGCTGCAGAAAGCGCAGGGTCAACGCGCGCTGGATTGCTTCAGATCCTTCGCAAGACACTGGCGGATGCGGGCAGTAAGCAAACCGCTGTTTTTGTGATCTGTTTCGATGATTTCGACAGTTTTTCAACGCGTCTGGGCGCAGAGGGACGCAAAGACCTGATGCGCCGTGTCTTCGAAAGGATATCAGCCACATTGCGGGCGGATGACGTGCTGGTGCCGCTGGACGCCAACCGCTGTGCCATCGCGTTGAGCCCCGTACGGGTTTTTGATCTGGAAATGGCGATTCAGTTCGCAGGCCGACTGCAGGCCGCCCTGGAAGAGCCGTTTTCGGTCAGTGCAAGCCATGTTTATGTCAGCGCCTCGATCGGGTTTTGCACAGAAGCGCGCATGCCGCGCCGCGATGCGGAGGTGTTTCTGGATGCGGCCGAACGGGCAGGGGCGGATGCAGCCTTGCACGGACCCGCCGCAATCCGCGCCTTTTCAAGCGATATGCAAGCGGTGCTACGTGATCGCCACGAGCTGGCCGATGAAGTTGGATCCGCCCTTGAAAACGGGCAAATAACGGCCTGGTTTCAACCGCAGATCAACACAAGCACAGGTCATGTTTCCGGCTTTGAGGTGCTGGCCCGCTGGCACCATCCTGAGCGTGGCTTGATCGCACCGGGTCTTTTCCTGCCTGCAATTGCTCAGGTCGGGTTGCTGGAGCGTCTTGGCGAAGTTATGCTTTTCCAGGCACTTACGGCTTTGCAGGCTTGGGATAAAGCAGGCTATTCAGTTCCATCCATCGGGGTCAATTTTTCACAAGATGAGCTGGGAAACCCAAAGCTGATCGACAAGATCAGATGGGAGCTGGACCGTTTCGAGCTTGAACCTGCCCGTCTGAGCGTTGAGATTTTGGAAACTGTCGTTACGCAATCCGACGATGATGTCGTCACACGCAATATCGCAGCTTTGGCGCAATTGGGCTGTGGCATTGATCTGGATGATTTTGGCACCGGGCATGCGTCAATCTTGAGCATTCGCCGATTTGATGTCAGCCGCATCAAGATTGACCGGTCTTTTGTGATGCAGGTCGACCGCGACGAGGCACAACAAAAGATGGTGTCAGCGATCCTGTCGATGGCCGATCAGCTTGGGCTTGAAACGCTTGCCGAAGGGGTCGAAACCATTGGCGAGCACGCCATGCTGGCGCAACTGGGGTGTGATTACATTCAGGGGTTCGGTCTGGCGCGGCCAATGCCTTATGAAAAGACGGCCCTTTGGATGGACCAACATCTTAAGAAGATCGGTCCGCAAGTCCAGATTGGGATGCGCCGCAGCTAGGGGCAGGTTTTTTACCTTGCGATCCTGCGCCTTTCGCCCGCAGGACACCCGAAACCGCTTGACCTTTCAGCCTCTGTTCTGTTGAACCTGCTCAACCTCAAAAGCCGATGGGTAGGCCTTCTTTCATGGACGAAAACAACAAGAACCTCATTCTTGCGACGGCGCTGAGCCTGATCGTTCTACTGGTGTGGATGTATTTCTTTCCGCCCCCCGAACCGCCCGCGCCAACAGAGGCTGCACCGACGACCGAAGTTGCGCCTGATGCGCCGGCAACCGGTGTGGCTTCAACGCCGACGCAAGTGCCAGCACCGGCTGGCGATGCAGCCCAGACCGAGGCAACCGCAGCCCAAGCCGACGCGCCGCGCGTGGCGATCCAGACACCGCGCTACGCAGGATCATTGTCGTTGCTGGGCGGTCGGATCGACACGCTTGAGCTGACAGATTACCGCGAAACGCTGGAGCCCGAGAGTGAGCTGGTCACCCTGCTTTCACCCGTCGGGTCCGAAAACGCCTATTATGCGCTATATGGCTGGGCCGCCGCGACCGGGGTTACAGCTGAAAACGTGCCGGGGCCGAACACTCTTTGGCAAATCGAAAGCGGTGCGACGCTGACACCCGAGACGCCTGTCGTGCTGGTTTGGGACAATGGCGCGGGCATGACGTTCCGGCGCGAAATCTCGGTCGATACCGACTTTATGTTCAGCGTCACGCAAAGTGTGACCAATTCCAGCGCGACAGCCGCAACCATGGCGCCCTACGGGATCCTTGCGCGTCATGGAGAGCCGCAAGATCTGTCTGGATTCTTCATCATTCATGAAGGCGTCGTTCGCAAATCCGACGGAGAGCTGCAGGAAATCGATTACAATGATATGCCTGATCTGGAGTTTTCCGAACGCCTTGGCGCCCGCGCCGAGGAACAGCAGGTCACCGAAAGTGGCTGGGTTGGGTTCACCGATCACTATTGGATGACGACGCTGATCCCCGCACCTGGCACGCCGTTCCGGTCGATCGCGAAATATGATGCACGGCGCGATATTTATCAGACAGATGCCGTTCTTGAGGCGCAAACGGTTGAACCCGGTGCAACGATCAGCGCGACCACCCAGCTGTTTGCCGGTGCAAAGGAATGGGAAACGATCCGCAATTATCAAAACGAAGGCGGGATTGAACGCTTCCTTGACAGTATCGACTGGGGTTGGTTCTTTTTCCTGACCAAGCCGATTTTTGCAGTGCTGCATTGGCTGAATGCGCTGATCGGCAACATGGGTTGGGCCATTATCGGGCTGACGCTTATCATCAAGGCGATCCTGCTGCCGTTGGCCTACAAGTCGTATGTGTCGATGGCCAAGATGAAAGAACTGCAGCCCGAGATGGAAAAGCTCAAAGAGCGTGCGGGCGACGACAAGCAGAAAATGCAGATGGAGATGATGAAGCTGTACAAGGACAATAAGGTGAACCCCGCTTCGGGTTGCCTGCCGATCCTGATGCAGATCCCGATCTTCTTCTCGCTTTACAAGGTGATTTTTGTCACGATCGAGCTGCGGCACGCGCCGTGGGTTGGCTGGATTCAGGACCTTTCCGCGCCTGATCCCTCGTCGATCCTAAACCTTTTTGGGTTATTCCCGTGGGACACGCCGGACCCCGGTTCGATCTTCTTTATCTTTTCCCTGGGTGTGCTGCCGATCATTTTGGGTATTTCGATGTGGCTGCAGCAAAAGCTGAACCCCGCGCCCACCGATCCGACACAAGCGATGGTTTTTGCGTGGTTGCCTTGGGTCTTTATGTTCATGCTGGGCAGTTTCGCCAGCGGTCTGGTGATCTACTGGATTGCCAACAACATGATTACGTTCACCCAGCAATACGCGATCATGCGGTCGCAAGGGTATAAACCGGACGTGTTTGGCAATATCAAATCGGGTTTCAAAAAGACCCCGAAAGACAGCACCGACTGATGGCGGTTCTGGCCCAGATCTGGCGACACCCGATCAAGTCGCACGGGGCCGAGGCGCTGGAGGCGGTTCAGCTTATCGCTGGCAAAACAATGCCTTGGGATCGGCATTGGGCGATTGCTCATGAAGCGGCGAAGGCAGATAACACGGCGTGGTCGTCTTGTGCAAACTTCTCGCGCGGGGCGAAGGCGCCGCGCTTGATGGCGGTTTCTGCGCAAATGGATGAGGCCGCTGGGCGCGTCACCCTGCGCCATCCTGATCTGGGCGAATTGACCGTCGATCCCGACACTGAGGCCGAGGCGCTGATTGCCTGGGCGGCACCCCTTGTGCCTGCGGATCGCGCACAATCAGCGCGTGTTGTCCGTGTACCCGATCGCGGCATGACGGATACGGATTTTCCGTCGATCAGCCTGAACTCCACCAGCTCGTTGCGCGCCTTGAGCCAAAAGGTGGGCACCGATTTGGATCAGCGCCGGTTTCGGGGCAACCTGTGGCTGGACGGTCTTGGACCTTGGGAAGAGTTTGAGTGGATTGGTCAAACGCTTCGCGTTGGCAGCGCTGAGTTGCGGGTTGTCGAGCGGATCGGGCGGTGCCTTGCGACAACGGCCAACCCCGTGACGGGTCTGCGCGACGCAGATACGCTTGGTGCGTTAAAGAATGGCTGGAATCACACGGATTTCGGCGTCTATGCCGAGGTCATAAAATCTGGCGAAATCCGTTTGAACGACCCGGTTGAGGTGGTCTGATGGAGTTGCCCTTCCCGTTGGTCGAGGCGCCAGATGATATCTCTCGCGAGAAGGGGCGCAAGATGTTCGCGGGCGAGACGGACTTCCTTAAGGGGGTCGTCGCGATGGACGGCCTGCCGCCGGATGACCGGATGGAGGTCTGTTTTGCTGGACGCTCGAACGTTGGCAAATCGACGTTGATTAACGCGTTGACGGGCCGCAAGGGGCTGGCGCGTGCCTCAAACACGCCCGGACGCACGCAAGAGATTAACTTCTTCACCGTCGGTGACAGCCATTATCTGGTTGATCTGCCGGGTTATGGGTTTGCCAATGCGCCGCTTCCGGTCGTCGAAAAATGGCAACGGCTTTTGAAGCGATATTTGTCGGGGCGCCAAAGCTTGCGCCGCGCTTTTGTTCTGATCGATACGCGGCATGGCGTCAAAGCTGTTGATGAAGAGATCATGGCCTTGCTGGACAGCGCCGCAGTGACGTTCCAATGCGTGCTGACCAAAGCTGATAAGGTGAAGGACAAGGATCGTGAGAAGGTTCTGGCGCAGGTTCGTGGCGCCCTGTCAAAGCATCCGGCCGCTTTTCCCGAGATCGTGCTCACAAGCTCGGAAAAAGGCGACGGGATCGAGACACTTCGATCCCTTATTGCGAACCTAGTCTGACCACATTTTTCCCGCTAAACTTACGATAACAGCTCGTTTTTTCGCTGAAATATCACGTGGGCGTGATGTAATTCGAATTAACATCGCCTATATAAATTGGGATAAGTCCCGGATTAGGAGAAGAAATGTCCGATTTTGATGCGCAGATTAAAGAGTCTCAGGCACAGGTTTCAGAGGCGCAAGGTAAAATTGCAGAAATGACCAGCCGTATTGAAATTGCGCGGGCCAAGATGAAAAACGGCGAAGACATCGCCGTGGATATTGAAAATGCCTCGCTTGAGGATGTGCACGCCCATACCGAGCTGATGAATGCCAATATCGCCGAGCTGATTATGGGGCTGGACGATGTGACAGCCGCGTTCTCCAAAGACTTTGACGAGATGCGCACGAAGACGGGCTGGGAAAGCTTTGTTGGTGTGTTCTCAAAGGGCAAATCGGAGTCGATGCGTCAGGAGCGGATGCGCACGGCGACGATTGACGACAAGTTGCAGGATCTGATTTCCAAGTCTGACACGATTGTTGCGCTGCTGGATGGGCAGTTGCATTTGCTGAACGAGCAGAAGGAAAAGGTGAACGACAACCTTGTCGTGACACTGGACGAGCGTGAATTCACCGTCGGAGACTTGGAAAAGCTGAAGGTCGATATTCAGGGGATGGACCCGAAGATTATCGAGCTTGAGAACAAGATCAGCGTGGAACAGGATGCGGCGGCGCGGACAAAGCTGGAGACTGAGCTGGCCGAGTTGAACACCAAGTACAACGAGATGGTGCAGCAAGAGCAGGTGCTGATCGCCCGCTCGCAGACGCTGGAGCGGTATATCGAGAAGGGCAAGACCTGGGTCGATTCCTTGCAAAATCAGGCGGCGACGCAGATGGTTTTGATTAACAAGCTTCAGACCGATACGAAGCAGCGCGTGGTTCTGTATGATGCGCTGTCGAAGTCGCTCAAAACTGCGCAGCAACAGGACGTCGCGCATCAGATCAACGAGATTGGCGTGCAAACCGATCAGGAGGCCCAATCCGCGATGGCAGCGATTGGATCTGCTACGAATGCGCGGATGGCCGAGATGATGGAAAAGCACGAGGATCATATGGTCTTCGCCCGCGAGGTGCTTGAGCAGAAAGCCAAAGCCGATGAGCGGTTCATGCGGCGGTTTGAGAAGATCGTCGAGAAGCACGACAAGAACGCGTATGGGGCCTAACCGGGCGTGACGGACCCTGCTCAAGACCATTCGAAGCTCTATGACACGCGGGTTGCGCGGCGCTATTTCGATAAGTTCGACAAGATTACCGGGCATCTGGGCCGCGTGGCGGCGTCGCTGCAGGTCGAGGGTCAGTTCTCGAAGGTCGATGTGCAAGTGCTGAGCCGGTATCTGGCCGGGTTGACCTTCACCTTTCGTGCGCTGAGCCATAAATACCTGTTCTCGGGGCGGATGCCGCGTGCGGGGCAGTTAGCGTTTGACCGTGAGGATAGCGGGTTTCCGGTGTTTGCCGAGTTGATGGAAATGGCCAATGACGCGCAGCAGGCGGATCGCCATCTGCGCAATATGCCGTCGGTCGAGGCGCTCAAAGACGACATGGTCCGCAAGATCGTCAGCGATCTCGAGATCCCGACAAAGCTGCAATATGCGCTGAGCCAGCGGCTTTACTATGAAGAGCTGGTGAAAGGGCAGCTGTTCTGGGCGCGCAATGACCCAGAGGCGCTTTGGCAAGGCAATGTCGAGGACGGACACCGCAAGTTTCTGATCCATTGGGCGGTGTATGACAGCCAGATCAACTTGCCGACGGTTTACCTGATGGAAGTTGAGGACACCGGAAAGGTCGCCTTGCCCAAAGATCAGCGCCGCTGGCCCGAAGCGCAGGCACATTTGATGGCACAAGCGCTTGGCGGGTTAAAGCTGCTAACGATTGCCCGCGGCTTTGATGAGGATTTCGATGATCTGCATCCCAAGCGGCTGCGCAGGCTCCATCTGGGGCCGATGTATAGCCATGCTTTCACGCGGCAATCTGGGCCTCTGCG
>CAKZXZ010000005.1 GCA_937883775.1 uncultured Paracoccaceae bacterium | reverse complement strand
TCGCCGACATAACCTGCCTCGGTCAGCGTGGTCGCATCTGCCATGGTGAAAGGCACATCCAGAATGCGCGCGAGTGTCTGCGCCAGAAGCGTTTTACCACAACCGGTCGGGCCGATCAGCATGATGTTGGATTTCGCCAGCTCAATATCCGACGAGTTCCCGGAATGATTGAGCCGCTTGTAGTGGTTGTGAACCGCAACAGACAGGACCCGCTTTGCATGCGCCTGACCGATCACATAATCATCAAGCACTTCGCAAATCTCTTTTGGTGTCGGCACACCGTCGCTGGCCTTCAGGCCGGCTGTTTTTGTCTCTTCGCGGATGATGTCCATGCACAGCTCGACGCATTCATCACAGATGAAAACCGTGGGTCCTGCAATCAGTTTGCGGACCTCGTGCTGACTTTTGCCACAAAAGCTACAATACAGAGTGTTTTTGCTGTCGCTGCTCGACGAATTCGACATCACATACCTCTCGGAGCCAAGCTCCATTTGTCATCAGTTCAACCGAAACAGGCTGCCCTTGTTGGGTAGCTTAGGGCAGCCATTTCCGGTCTACAACGCCAAAATCTGTGCAGATTACTTGGCGTCAGTGTCATCCACTTTGCGGCTCTCGACGATCTCGTCGATATGGCCCCAGTCTTTTGCTTCTTCGGGCGACATAAAGTTATCGCGGTCCAGCGCCTTTTCGACGGCCTTTTTCGTCTGGCCTGTGTGCTTGACGTAGATGTCATACAGGCGGTCTTTCAACTTCTGGGTCTCAGCCGCATGGATCATAATATCGGACGCCTGGCCCTGATAACCACCCGACGGCTGGTGCACCATGATGCGGCTATTTGGCAGCGAAAACCGCATCCCAGCCTCACCACCGGCAAGCAGGACCGACCCCATAGAGGCCGCCTGCCCGATGCACAGCGTGGACACTTTGGGTTTGATGTATTGCATCGTGTCGTAGATCGACAAACCCGACGTCACAACGCCGCCGGGGCTGTTGATATACATAGAGATTTCCTTGGTCGGGTTCTCCGCCTCAAGATGCAGCAGCTGCGCCACGATCAGGTGGGACATGCCGTCGTGGATCGGGCCGTTGATGAAGACAATCCGCTCCTTCAGAAGGCGCGAAAAAATGTCGTAGGCACGTTCGCCGCGGCTGGTCTGTTCGACCACCATCGGGACGAGGTTCATGTAGGTGTTTACGGGATCATGCATTGTGCCTGCCTCAAACGTCTAAAAGGGTTCTAGCTGGGATAAGCTAACAGAGTCTTAGGCCTGCCTTTGGGGGCCTGCAAGGGCAGCCCGGGAATAAGACCGTTTTGACCTGCCTTTGACCCGGCGTCTGCGCGGCTTAGGTCGCGACAGACAGACGCAAGTATGACGAGGATGTGATGCAGCCAGCCTTCCAACCCACCCGCACAGCCGCCTTGGAGCGGCTACAAAGCTTTGTGCCCAAAACCTCTGCCTATGCGAGCAAGCGCAATTACGATCTGGAAGGGCATCCGCACGTGTCGGGCCTGTCGCCCTATATCCGCCACCGGATGCTGACCGAAGAAGAGGTGCTTGAAGCTGTTCTGGGCCGATATGCGCTTTCGACCGCAGAGAAGTTTGTTCAGGAAGTGTACTGGCGGACCTATTGGAAAGGCTGGCTTGAGATGCGGCCCTCCGTCTGGACCTCTTATCAGGCAGGGGTGCAAGCCGCGCTGAACCGGGTCCAGACAGAAGCAGGCCTGCGCACCGCATGGGAAGAGGCGTGCCGCGGTGAGACAGAGATCGCCGCGTTCAATCACTGGGCGCATGAGCTGGTTCAAACGGGCTATCTGCACAACCATGCGCGCATGTGGTTTGCCTCGATCTGGATCTTCACCCTGCGGCTGCCCTGGGAACTGGGCGCCGATTTCTTCCTGCGGCATCTGATTGATGGGGATCCGGCCTCGAACACGCTGGGTTGGCGCTGGGTCGCCGGCTTGCAAACCAAAGGGAAGACCTATCTGGCACGTGCGTCCAACATTGCGCAATATACCGAAGGGCGGTTTAATCCCGAAGGTGAATTATCCAATTTTGCAAATGCGTTAGAAGGCGCTCCTCATCCAGATCGGATCGGAGCCCCCTTGCCCGAAAGTTGGGATCGAACAGCACCGACCGGGCTGCTTCTCACAGAAGAAGATATGAGCCCGGGCTTCATCCTGGGCACCAGTTTCAAGCCTGTCACGACGGCGGCTTTGCTTTCGACGCAAGCACGCAGCCCGCTTGAAACAAGCCCAATTGTTGAGAATTTCATATCCGCCGCAATGGAAGACAGCCTAAGCCGTTATCGCCAATCTTCTGAAAATATTGCAGGAATACTGCCGGATACTGCGGCGGTCATCGCTTGGGCAACTGAGGCGGAAATTGTTCAAATTGTGACACCCTATGCACCTGTCGGACCAGCGGCGCAGGCGCTGCAACAGCTCGAGGTCGACTTGAACGCCAAAGGCATCAAGGTGATCCGGGCCTTGCGTGACTTCGATGCGGCAGCGTGGCCACATGCGACACACGGGTTTTTCCGCTTCAAAGAGAAAATCCCGAAACTTGTCGGACAGTTGAAAGGGCTGAAAGCGGCCTAGAACGGCCAGCGGATCGGCCCAACATCAAGGCGATGGATAAACTCTGCCGTGTCCTGCGCGAACAGGTCACGAACCAGCGGGTCGTGACCTGGGATCATCAGCTTGGGGCTGGACGCCAAAGCCACAATCCGATCGAACCCGGCAAGCATGTCTTCTACATCAACTACGATTGGGAAGGGTTTGTTTGAAAAAGCATTTTCGTAAAAATGCGCGGCATCGGAAGCAAGGCACATATATCCCGATGCCGTCTTGACCCGCACCGCCTGAAGCCCGCGTGAATGTCCGCCGATGCGATGCACCGTCACGCCTTCAGCCACCTGCCCATCGCCGTCATGAAAGACCATGCGCCCGGCGTAAAGCCGCTTGACGACTTCGCAGATATGTTCGGCCGTGTAGGGCATTCGCAACGTGTCGTGGCACATGCAGGGCCCCGTCGCAAACGCCATTTCGGCGGCTTGCAGATGCAGCGTTGCGTTGGGAAAAAGATGCAAGCCGCCCGCGTGGTCATAGTGCAGATGTGTGACGATCAGTGTCGTGATCGCGTCGGGTGTCAGACCAAGCGGGGCCAAAGCCTCTCCGGGATCGCGACGGATCGGGCGATCCCGGCTCAGCGCTTCTGCGGCATCATAACCTGTGTCGATCAGAATAACCTCATCACCGGATCTAAGGACCCAAATGAAGTAATCCATCGCATGAGGCGCATCGTGATTGTCGTCAAACACAAAGCTGTCCGCCCGTGTTCGCGCGTTTCGGTCCGCGTATTTGATGGCGTGAACGCTCCATTCCGTCATTGCGACAACCTTTCGAAACTTTGAACGGACTTTGCCGTGACCATCGGGGCCGTCGCGGCATCAAACGCTTTGAAATGCGCAGAGCGCAGATGCAGCTGAAACGCCGCTTCGTCTTGATAAACCTCATATAAGAACACCGTGGCAGGAACCTTTGGATCCTGACAGACGTCAAAGTGGTGGCACCCCGGCTCAACCGCTAAAGACTGCGCTGCATTCTCGAGTATAAGTGGCAGGAATGCCGCCAAATGTGTCGGCGCCACATCAAAGCGTACGGTTATCACAAACATCACAATCCTCCCTTTCGCCAGTGAACTGGGAAAAGCGATGTAAGACAAGTCCTTGCTTTTCGGTGTCTTTTACGGCTTGTTTGCGCTCACATTATACTTGGGAGAAAGAACATGACTGGCACATACAAGATCGCTGTGTTCGAAGGCGACGGGATCGGGCCAGAGATCATGGCCCCCACGCTGCGCTGCCTCACCCATCTGGCGCGCGGCAAGTATGACCTGACTTACACTGTCCTGCCCGCCGGTGCCGGGCATTACGAGCAAACGGGCGACGCCCTGCCTGAGGCGTCGATTGACGCTGCGCGTGCATCTGATGCGATATTGCTGTCTGCGATGGGCCTGCCCCGCGTGCGCTATCCGGACGGCACCGAAATCACGCCGCAGATCGATATTCGGCTCAAACTTGATCTTTTTGCAGGTGTCCGCCCTGTGCGCGTCAGCGAAGGCCAACCGACGCCGCTGAAACTGGACGGGCGCGAGATTGATTTTGTCTTGATCCGCGAAAGCACCGAAGGGCTGTTTCACACCCAAGGCTGTGGCGAAGTCGCCGAGGACTATGCGCGCGAAACCCTGCAAATTACCCGCAAAACCAGCGAAGATCTGTTCCGGTTCACATTCGATCTGGCGCAACAGCGCAAGGCGGCAGGACGCGGGTCGGGCCATGTCACATGCGTGGATAAAGCCAATGTTTTCCGCGCCTTCGCCTTCTTCCGCGAAATTTTTGATGATGTCGCAGACGGCTATCCCGGCCTCACCCGCGATCATGCCTATGTTGACGCGATGGCGCTGTGGATGGTCGAAAAGCCCTGGGCATTTGACGTCATGGTCACTGAAAACATGTTCGGCGATATTCTGTCCGATCTGGGCGCCGGTTTGATGGGGGGCCTTGGCCTTGCGCCGTCTGCAGATATTGGACACGACAACGCGGTCTTCCAGCCGTGTCACGGCTCCGCGCCCGATATCGCAGGGCAAGGCGTGGCCAACCCATTTGCGATGATCCAGTCTGGTGCGATGATGCTAGACTGGCTGGGGCTGCGCACAGGCAATGCCGACATGGTCGCTGATGGCGCAAAACTGGATGCAGCAGTGCGCAAAGTGATCGCCAAAGGAGACGTAATGACGCGCGATTTGGGTGGCTCGGCGGGCACCGATGCCGCGGCCGAGGCCGTTCTGGCCGCGCTATGACACTGCGCGTCGCGGTGTTGGGGGCCGGTTATTTCAGCCGGTTTCATACCGATAGCTGGCAGCGGATGGACGGCGTCCAATTCGTGGCGCAGGCGGATCTGGAACCGTCCAATTGCGTCTCGAGCGTCGAGGCATTCGACACGCTCGAGCAAATGTTAAACGCGGCGCGGCCCGATATTCTAGACATCGCGATCCCTCCCGGCGGGCATCTTAATGCGATCCGCACGGCCTGTGACAGCGGCGTCCGGGCCATCATCTGCCAAAAGCCGTTCTGCACCGCTCTGAGCGAGGCCAAAGAAGCTGTTCAGATTGCGCAAAACGCCTCTATCCCGCTGATCGTGCATGAGAATTTTCGCTTTCAACCCTGGTACCGGTTGGCTGCAGACATCCTTGAAAATGGCGCGCTTGGTGAGGTTCATCAGGCAACATTCCGGCTGCGGACAGGCGATGGGCAAGGCCCAGAGGCCTATATGGATCGTCAGCCGTATTTCCAGACAATGCCGCGTTTGTTGATCCACGAAACGGCCGTGCATTGGATTGATACGTTTCGATATCTTCTGGGGCCGATCCGCGATGTCTATGCCGATTTGCGCAGCCTGAACCCTGCGGTCACTGGCGAAGATGCCGGTCATGTTATCTTTGGGTTTGAGGGCGGTGTGCGTGCGCTGTTCGATGGCAACCGCCATCTCGATCATGCCGCGACGAACCACCGGATGACATTGGGCGAGGCGCTGATCGAAGGGACATGCGGGGTCCTGGAACTGCACGGCGACGGCGGTTTATGGCAGCGCGATTTCGGCGCAGTTGAGGCACGATGCGTTTTGGCAGCGCAGGATTGGCCAGGATTTGCGGGCGATTGCGTGCATGCGCTGCAATCACATGTCGTCGCAGCCCTGCGCACCGGCCATGGTTTTGAGAACCTCGCCGCTGATTACTTAAACGTCATCGAGGTCGAAGAGGCGATCTACCGCTCGGCGGAAACGCATATGCGGGTCACGCTTTAATCCTTGGGCGTGTCGTCAAATTCATCTGACAGGATACGGCGGCTGTCGCCTGCAGGATCGTCAAACTGATCGCTTTTGAGCGCCCAAAAGAACGCAGCCAAACCCAGCCCGCCAAGGATCAGCGACGCCGGGATAAGATAGACCAGCACATCCATCAGCGTGCCCTGAGCGCGTTAAGCGAGACCAGGATCGACGAGGTCGACATCGCCAGTGCCGCAGCCAACGGGCTTGCAAAGCCCATCACGGCGATCGGGATCGAGATCATGTTATAGGTCGCGGCCATGCCGAAGTTTTCCAGAATGCGGCGCTTAGCAGAGCGCCCGATACGAATGGCGTCTAGAGTATGGCTTAGATCCGCGCTGACAAGCACCATGTCAGCCGCCACGCGCGCAGCATCCAAAGCCGATGCCGGGGCCAGTGAAACATGTGCACCGGCCAAAGCAGCCGTATCGTTCAAGCCGTCCCCCACCATCAGAACACGCCGCCCTTCATCGCGCAACGCATTGACGCGGTTCGCTTTTTCCAATGGCAGCATGTCGGCCTGCCACGTCGCAATACCAAGCTCTTTTGCAATCGCCTCGACAGCGGGGCGCGTGTCGCCTGACAGCAGTTGTACCTGATAGCCGTCATCACGCAGCGCCTGAAGCAGCTTCGCCGCGCCAGTGCGCAAACGGTCCGAAAAGGTGAAAGGTGTGATCGCGCCGTCGATCTCAAGGTAGCTTGCCGTGGCGGGCACCGGGGTTGCGCCAACCCAGGTCGCACGGCCCAGCCGAACAGCCTTACCGCCCCAGAGCGCTTGGATCCCGTAGCCGGGTTTTTCGACGATATCGGTCAGCTCTGCCGGGACAATGCCTTGCGCACGACCCGCCTGCGCAATGGCGGCTGCCAGCGGGTGGGCTGATCCTTCGGCCAGGGCCATCGCAACAGAAAACGCAGTCGCAGGGAGTGCATCTGGCGTATCAAGCAGCGGCCGGCCTTCGGTCAGCGTACCGGTTTTGTCGAAGACAACCGTGTCCACCTCAGCCAGACGCTCCAACGCGGTTTCATGCTTAATCAGCAGACCTTTGCGGAACAAACGCCCCGATGCCACGGTCGATACCGCAGGCACCGCAAGGCCCAGCGCACAGGGGCAAGTGATGATAAGCGTTGCGGTAGCGATTCCCAACGCCAGCCGCACATCCCCGCCCGAGATATACATCCACGCGATAAACGCAGCCAGGGACAGCAAATGGACCACGGGCGCATAAATTTTCGCAGCGCGATCGGCAAGCGAGTTATACCGCGATTTCGACGCCTCTGCGATGGCCACAAGCGAGGCCAGCGAATGCAAAACCGTGTCTTCGCCCACCGCATCAGCGCGGATCTCTAGCGGGCCGGTCAGGTTCACCTCACCTGCGGTGACACGGCCCCCTTTGGTGATCGCAACCGGGTCCGTCTCACCTGTCAGCAAGGCGCGGTCGAGTTCAGATGCGCCTTTCAGCACAGTTCCGTCCACGGGGATATTTGTGCCAGCGCGCACCAAAAGCGTGTCGCCCACGGTGACCTCTCCGATGGGCACGCGGGTGTGTCCGTCAGCGTCAAGGCGCAGCGCGTAAGGCACTTCCATGGCGGCCAACTCAGCCGCGGCTGACCGCGCAGTCGAGCGTGTTTTCTGGTCTAGATACCGTCCCGCCAGCAAAAAGAAGGTCAACGACAAAGCCGCATCGAAATAGGCGTGGTGCCCGGAAACAGAGGTTTCATAGATCGACATGCCAGCAGCCAGCAGGATCGCAAGCGAGATCGGCACATCCATGTTCAACCGTGCCGCCTTCAACGCCATCAGCGCCGATTTGAAAAACGGCTGGGACGAGAACGCGATCGTGGGGATCGCGATGGCGGCCGAAATCCAGTGAAACAGGTCACGCGTCGCATCCGACGCGCCAGACCAGACCGCAACCGACAGCAGCATCACGTTCATCATCGCAAAGCCAGCGACACCAAGGCGCATCAGCAATTCGCGCGCCGTCCGGTCCGCGTCAGAGGCGTGCAACGTCGCGCCGTCCAGCGCGTAGGCTTCAAATCCGTGGGCGATCAGCTGGTCCAGCAGCGGATCAACCTCGGCATCGCGGTCAATCGTCACCTCGGCGCGCTTGCGGGTCAGGTTCACGCGGGCCGCATGAACGATATCAAGCTGCATCAACCCGTTTTCCACGCCCGAGATACAGGCCGCACAATGGATCGAGGGCAAAGAAAGATGCACCTTGCGCGTCGGCCCTTCCGCCAGCGCCTTGGCGACAGCGGTGTTGCCTGATGGCAAAGCCACGCAGCCTGGGCACGCGGCGGCTGATGGTGTGTCTGGCATGCTCATCTTAACGGATATGGACGATCACGCGCTGACGGAATTCAGTGCCGTCAGCGGCTTTCGCCACCATGCGCAAGTTCCAGTTACCAGGCGCGTTCTTCACCGCAGCCTTGTAGGCGCCGTCCTCGTACTTGAACGCTGGCGACTGGTCATCTTTGACAGAGGTCGCCCGCCCGAACGTGGCTTCAAGATCAGCCAGCTCAACCGGCGCGCCTGCCTTGTCCGTTACGCTCAAAGACAAAATGTCGTCGTGCACGGACGCATCGATTGTCCAGCCCAATGCTTCTTGCGCGGCACGATCCTTGTCGAATTTCTGGCTGGCGACGTAGCTGTTTTTTGTCTCCAGACCGGGAAAGGTCGACAAGGCGCTATACGCCATGAAAAAGTTCACCCCGATGATGATCGCAAACGCAGATGCTACAAAGAAAAAAACCTTACGCCCTGTGAAGGGGGCCATTTGGCGCTGAGCCATATCAGTTCTCCTTTCCATTAAAGATCGTATCGATGAACGCGCGGTCCGTACTGTCGAGATCCTCCACCCAAAAGCGCAGGTCAGTCCGATGATTTTGGGCTGCTTCGGTGCCGGGCTTGGCCGTTACGTAAACCCGTTGGGCGAACGTCTCTTGCGGGCCAACTTCGACAACCAGTTCTTCGGTGCCTTCCAGCGCAATGCGCAAAGGCACATCAGCGGTCAGCGACATGCGGAATGGGCGCGCATCGCCGTGCTTGTTGCGCAGGCGGATGTCATATGTGTTCCGGATTGACCCATCCGACATCGTCACAAAGGTTGGATTGCGCACCGGAGAAACCCGCATTTCGATCTCGGGCCGGACGAACAAGGCCACCACGAGGGCGATGCCAACGGCCGACCACAGGGTGGTGTAAAGGACGGTGCGCGGGCGGAAGATATGTTTCCAGATGGATTTCGGTGGCTGGCCCGCGCGTTCAAGCTCTTCGTCTTTCAGCGCAAAGTAATCGACCAGCCCGCGCGGCTTTCCGATCTTGGCCATCACATCATCGCAGGCATCGATACACAAACCGCAGGTGATGCACTCCATCTGCTGGCCGTCCCGGATATCGATGCCGACCGGGCAGACATTCACGCAAGCCATGCAGTCGATGCAGTCGCCGGCATTGGCATCGCGCCTTTTGCCACGCGGTTCGCCGCGCCATTCCCGGTAGCCGATGGTGATGGTGTCTTCGTCCATCATCGCCGCCTGGATGCGCGGCCACGGGCACATGTAAATGCAAACCTGTTCGCGCGCGATGCCCCCAAACAGGATCGTCGTCGCGGTAAGAACGGCCATGGTGGTATATGCCACAGGATGGGCCTGAAGCGTGACCAGATCACGCAACAGCGTTGGCGCGTCAGCAAAGTAGAAAACCCACGCACCGCCCGTCGCCAGGCCGATCACCGCCCAGCTGAGATATTTCACGATGCGCAGCCGCACCTTTCGAAAATCCCAGTCAGCTTTCCAAAGCCGGACCCGCGCATTGCGGTCGCCTTCAATCCAGCGCTCGACCGCAATGAAGAGGTCTGTCCAGACGGTTTGCGGACAGGCATATCCGCACCAGACCCGACCCAACGCCGAGGTAAACAGGAACAGGCCAAGCCCGGCCATAATAAGCAGGCCCGCGACGAAATAGAATTCGTGAGGCCAAATCTCGATCATGAAAAAGTAAAACCGGCGATGCGCCAAGTCGATCAGAACCGCCTGGTCGGGCAAAGACGGGCCACGGTCCCAGCGCAACCATGGCGTGATGTAATATATCCCCAAAGTGACCGCCATGATGATCCACTTCATCTGGCGGAACGGGCCTTTGACTTTACGTGGGAAAACCGGTTCCCGGGCCGCATATAATGATGGCGCGTCTTCGGAACTCATTCGAGCTCCTTTCTGTTGGCTACATATTTTCGGCGATTGGCTATCGTCGTCTGTAATTCGTTGTCCTAGATGCGGCGTGTTCGGTCTTTGACATGGGTCAAACTCACACGGAAAATTTGTTGCACCCAGAAGATGTTAACGCGACGGAATGCACTGTCTGAGGCCATGCGTGGCTTCGCAGACCCTGCGCCGCCAGAGGCCAATGTGATGCCTGCTGCCACGCCCGCAAAAGGTCCTTGCATTGCAGGGTGCGGCGGCAATCTGACGGTTCAGCAAATCCGTGAAAATACCGAAAAATCACAACAGCAGGCCGCGCAATCATACGTCATTTTTGCTATGTTCTACGCATATTTTGTAAAATTTTTAGTGTTTCATTGAAACTTTATTAGGAATTGGAGAGCCTAAAATGGAAGTCTCGTCATTTGAACTGATCTATAAACCACAATCACCCAGCGGTGCTGCGGACACGGTGCTGCAGGGTTACTTCTTGAACATCACCAATCTGGAAGACACGCAGCTGACGTTCCAGCTGGATTTCGTGACCTCCAGCGTAACCGATCCAGATCGCAGCCTGGCCAGCAATACCATTGCCTTCATTGACACCCCTAACGTCAACAACGTCCCCGCGTCTTTGCTGGGCGATTTGGCCGCGCCTTCGTTCCGTCTTAGCCCCAGCGTGACGATTGCACCCAATGAAACGGCCAAGATCGCAGTGTTGCCAAGCGATCCGTTTCCCGCACCAGTGGCCCCACCGAATTTCGAGGCCCGTGGCTTTGTCACCTTGCGGCTGAGGCCCATTATCATCTTTGACGGTGCAGGCCTTTCGATCGTACCGCAGCTTGATCGACCTGCGCGGGTGCTTTTGACACCGCAGAACCGTGCGACTTATTTTGATGCAAGCGGCGATATCAACGATCAGACGCAATCCAGCCTCCCCACCGCTTCTGGCGCTGCCATTGATACGGTCGAACCGGAAAGCACTCTTGCCATCTTCTCATCCGCGAACGTATCGGCCGCTTTCGAGGCATTGGATGCGTCGGAAATGCCTGATTTTGCAGAACGCGACATGGCGATGATGCTGGCGGCAATCTCGTCGTCCGGCGTCGATTTCAAGACAGTGAATGCAGAGATGAAGAAAGCCGGCATCGGTATGGCGCTCGAAAAACGGACCCTGTGATGCCATAGGTCCCCAAAACCGGTGGTGCAGCAAAATCTAAAATGCAAGACTGGCGCGCAGATAGCCAATGCGCGCCAGTCCCGTTTGCACATGCCCTCTAGCCGAGGATGCGCATGTGCAAAACAGACCGAAGCCTCCTAGCGAAGAGGCTTCGGTTATTTCTTTACTGACCGCCACCCAATTGGTGGACATAGGCGGCCAGCGCATTCACTTCGGCCTCAGACAAGCGCAGACCCCA
Source organism: uncultured Paracoccaceae bacterium (assembly GCA_937883775.1). Classification (GTDB taxonomy): domain Bacteria; phylum Pseudomonadota; class Alphaproteobacteria; order Rhodobacterales; family Rhodobacteraceae; genus JAHTBL01. Next base: position 15,042 of record CAKZXZ010000005.1, on the reverse strand, counting down.
TGCTGGCATCACGCCAAAACGGGAATACGTAATTGTCTCAGTCAAGGCCTCAGGGTCGCCCCCGTATAGCCAGATCGCGTCCGTCAGGTTCGGCGCGCCAAGGCTCGTTTCGCCCATACCTGTCTCAAGGTGGCAGGCCGAACACTGGTCGAGGAAAATCTCCTCTCCCGCTGCGGCAAGATCCGCGTCGTGCTCCTGGCCCGAGATGGACTGAACATAGCTGACAACCGTCTGGATTTCCTCGGGTTCAAGGATCTCTCCAAAGGCGGGCATTTCCGACCAGTGACTGTCGGGCGATTGGTCGTTCCGGATACCGTGGTTGATGGTGTAGGCGATGGTGTCGATATCGCCCCCCCACAACCAATCGTCGTCCAGCAGGTTCGGATAGCCGATAAACCCGGCGGCCCCAGAGCCATGGCACTGCGAACAATTGGCAGCGAACAGGGAGCGCCCCCCATTGACGGCGTAGCGGTGCAGTTCCGCGTTCTCGGGCAGCGTGGTCAGATCGGCGGAGGCAAGCTGCACGTTCAGGTCTTCATTGGCGGCCTCCACGGCGGCAATTTCCTCAACGACTTCACCCCGGGTCGAGTATTTTAGCAAACCCGGTGTCGCCTCTTGGATCAGCGGCCATGCGGGATAAGCGATGGTATAGCCAATTCCCCAGACGATGGTCGCGTAGAAGGTCCAGAGCCACCATTTGGGCAGCGGGTTGTTGAACTCTTCAATGCCATCCCAACTGTGACCGGTTGTATCCGGATCAACGGGTTGGTTGTTGTCTTTCTTGCTCATTTGTCGTCCTCCGACAAAGCGGCGCCACCGGCCCCGCCTTCGTCGATCAGCGGGCCGTCGTCGTTGCGGAACGGAATGTCGGCCGTGTCACGGTAAACCTGGGTGCTGCCCGGGCGAAACGCCCAGACGATCGTGCCCAAAAAGAAGATCACAAGGCCAAGTAGAACCCAGCTGTCTGCAATCTCACGCAGAAGGGAATAGGTGTCCATCTCTGCCTCCTTTACCGGCTTGCATCAGGCGTGAAGGTCGAGAAATCGACCAGCGTGCCCAACATCTGAAGATAGGCGATCAAGGCATCCATTTCCGAGATACCCGGCGCGCCGTCAAAATTGCGGATCTGCGCTTTGGGATAGCGTGCAAGCATGTCATCCCAATCGCTATCCGGATCAGCTTGTGCGCGGAAGTCGGCACCGGCATTGGCCAGTTGCTCTTCGGTGTAGGGGACACCGACGAACGCATGGGTGGCCAGCAGATCGCCGACATATTCACCGTCGATCAGCGTATCGAGCAGGTAGCCGTATTTCGGCATGATCGATTCCGGCACCACTGATTGCGGATCAACTAAGTGATCGACATGCCATTCATCCGAATAGCGACCGCCAACGCGGGCAAGGTCAGGCCCTGTCCGTTTCGAGCCCCATTGGAACGGATGGTCATACATCGATTCCGCCGCAAGGCTGTAATGGCCATAGCGCTCAACCTCGTCCCGCATGGGGCGGATCATCTGGCTGTGGCACACATAGCACCCTTCGCGGATATAGATTTCACGACCGGTCAGCTCCAGCGGGGAGTAAGGCCGCACCCCTTCCACTTCCTCGATGGTGTTTTCGAGGTAGAAGAGCGGTGCGATCTCGACGATCCCGCCGATGGTGACCACGAACAGAGAGCCTGCCAGCAAAAGCGTGGCGTTGGTCTCTATGACTTTATGCTTGTCAAGAATTCCCATTTCGGCTCCTCCTTATTCCGCTGGAGCCATGACGGGAGTGGCCTGCTCTTTCGCAGGACCTCGCGTCGCGGTCATCCAGAGGTTATAGCACATGATGATCCCGCCCGCGACGAAGAGCACACCGCCCAACATCCGCACGACATACATCGGGAACTTGGCTGCCACCGTGTCGGCAAAGGAGTTCACCAGGAACCCTTGTGCGTCCACTTCGCGCCACATCAGGCCTTCCATGATACCCGTAACCCACATGGATGCGGCGTAAAGAACGATGCCGATCGTGGCGAGCCAGAAGTGCCAGCTGACAAGGCTGAGGCTGTAAAGGCCAGAGCGGTTCCACAAACGTGGTGTCAGGAAGTAAAGGGCGCCGAAGGTAATCATCCCGTTCCAGCCAAGGGCGCCGGAGTGGACGTGACCGATGGTCCAGTCGGTATAGTGCGACAGCGAGTTCACAGCGCGGATCGACATCATCGGACCCTCGAATGTGGACATGCCGTAGAAACCGATGGACACAACCATCATCCGGATAATCGGGTCGGTACGGATCTTGTCCCATGCGCCAGACAGCGTCATCAGACCGTTAATCATCCCACCCCAGCTTGGCATCCACAGGATGATCGAGAAGACCATACCCAGTGTCGACGCCCAGTCAGGCAGTGCTGTGTAGTGCAGGTGGTGCGGACCGGCCCAGATATACAGGAAGATCAGCGCCCAGAAATGGATGATCGACAGCTTGTAGCTGAAGACGGGCCGTTCGGCCTGCTTTGGCACAAAGTAATACATCATCCCCAAGAAGCCTGCGGTCAGGAAGAAGCCTACCGCGTTATGGCCGTACCACCACTGGGTCATCGCATCCTGCACACCTGCGAACAGTTGCACAGAGCGGGAGCCGAAGATCGACACAGGCACAGACAGGTTGTTCACGATATGCAGCATCGCCACGGTGACGATAAAGGCCAGGAAGAACCAGTTGGCCACGTAGATATGCGGCTCCTTGCGCTTAATCAGCGTGCCAAGGAAGACCAGCAGATAGGCGACCCAGACAACGGTCAGCCACAGGTCCACATACCATTCAGGCTCGGCATACTCTTTGGATTGAGTGGCACCGAGCAGGTAGCCCGTTGCTGCCAGAACGATGAAAAGTTGATATCCCCAGAAGACAAACCAAGCGAGGTTTCCACCCCACAGGCGGGCAGCGCAGGTGCGTTGCACGATGTAGAACGAGGTACAGATCAGCGCGTTGCCCCCAAAGGCAAAAATCACCGCTGAGGTGTGTAGCGGACGCAGCCGTCCAAAGTTGGCGTACCCTTGCGCCCATTCAAAATTGAGCGCGGGCCAGGCAAGCTGAGCAGCAATGAACGTGCCCGCTAGAAATCCGATGACGCCCCAGAAGGCGGTTGCAGCGACGCCAGCGCGGATGACGTCATCCATATACCCTATGGGCGCAGGCCCTGCAGGTTCTTCGGTCTGACGTACCGTCCACAAAAACAGCCCTGCCGCGACCAACATCACGATAATCATATGCACCATGTACGGTACATCTCTCGCATAGTTGGCGGCTATCGCAGCAAGGAGGGTGACCAGTCCTAACACGCTGATCTTGATGTAATTCCACATCGATTAGTCCCCTTAATAGCGCCGGGCATAGAAATTGAGCCCGGAATACGCCTCCCGTTCTAGTCGGTTGGCGCATGGGGTTTCCTTGATCCATGTCAAGGCTAAGGGGCCAATTACCTGATTGAAATCATGGCGCGGTCGAATTGAGGCTCACAAACTCAAGGCACAAATCGACATGAGGGAAACCAATGCAATACCGATCGATCTCTACCGTGATGAGTTGCCCGGAAGCCGACATGTCGGCTTTGGCGGCTGCGGTTTCGATTGCCCGCGCACAAGAGGCGCATCTGGATGTGTACTGCGCGGGGATCGATTACACCTATCTGGATGCCTATAGTCTGGGAACGTCTCCGCAGGTCTTGGCCAATGACTGGGATCGCGCACACGATCAGGCAGACAGCCTCCAGCGCTCTGCCAAAGTGGTCGTTGAGCCGCTTGGCCTGCGGTCTGTCGTCCATGCAGCCGTGGTGCCGGAACCGGGCCTCGCGGCCTATGTCACGCATCGGACGCGGTTCAGTGATCTGGTGATTGCCTCGCAACCCTACGGAAAATACAGCGACCATGTCGCACCAGCGATCCTCGAAGCAGCGCTCTTTTCAGGCAACGCCTCTGTGCTGGTGGTGCCGGACGGTCAGCAACTGCCAGAATTCAGACGCATCGTGGTGGCCTGGAATGACAGCGCGCAGGCCCTGAACGCCCTGCGCCGCGCTTTGCCGCTGCTCAAGGCTGCCGACATCGTGTCGCTTTGCATTATCGATCCCCCAAAGCGTGGGCATGATCGGTCAGATCCCGGCGGTTCGGTGGCGCAGATGCTGGCCCGGCACGGGGTCAAAACCGAAGTTTCAGTGCTGGCGCAGACCACGGATTTCGTCAGCGACACGCTGTTGCGTCACGCCACCGACATCAACGCAGACCTGATCGTCATGGGGGCCTACGGCCACTCGCGCTTTCGCGAAGCCATCTTCGGCGGCGCGACGCGGCACATGTTGCAGGTCAGCCGTCTGCCGTTGTTTCTGGCGCATTAAATGACAGATGCGCGCGCATATCCCGATCAGATCGCCAGATCAGGAGATCATTCCGCCGTCATAATCGTCCCCGGTTTCCTGAATCAGGGATTCAAGATCGGGGATGGTGATGCGGCGCTTGCCTTCAAGCTGGATGATCCCATCCTTTTTAAGCGCAGATATCTGCCGACTGACCGTTTCGAGTGTGAGACCAAGGTAATCGGCCATCGCTTCACGGGTGAGCGGCAGTTCAACCACCACGTTCGAGCTGTGCGGCACCAGACCAACAGCCGCCTCGCGACGCGCGATAATGTTAATCAGGCTGGCAATCTTCTCGCGTGCGGTCTTGCGACCAAGGATCAACATCCACTCACGCGCCGCGTCCAGATCGTCGAGCGTCATCTCAAGCAGGCGATGGCTGATATGGGGCGTCTCGTGCACCAGACGCTCAAACGGTTTACGCCGGAAACAGCACAGCGTCATCTCGGTGATCGCAATCACGTCGTAGGGCGTGCTTTCACGGTTCGGGCGGCCGATAAAGTCGGACGGCAAAAGCATGCCGACCATCTGGGTGCGCCCGTCTTCCAAGGTTTGGCTCAGCGTGCAGACACCGGTTACGACAGACGCGACAAAACCCATCTCGTCACCTGCCCAGCAAATCGTTTGGCCGGGTCCGTAGTGACGGTAATATTTAATCTCTTCGAGAACCTGCAGTTCGTCAGGATCACATTTCGCGCAAACCGCGTTATGTCTGATTGGGCATTCCGAGCACTCAAGAGTTTCAACGGTCTGCATGATTCGCAGGCCCCCTTTTGCTATGGCTATCAAGGCGTCACCGATGCCTTATATTTTAGGAGAGTAAGCGAATGAGCGCGACACCTCAACTTCGCCAGCTAGGGCTATTTGACGCTCGTGTGCCTCGGTATACAAGTTATCCGCCCGCCAACCATTTTAGCAAAGATGTAGGCCCCGACGATGCCAAAGCGTGGATGCAGGCAATCCCGGACGCGGCGCTCGTCTCGCTTTATCTGCATGTTCCGTATTGTCGCCGGCTGTGTTGGTTCTGCGCCTGTCGCACGCAGGGAACCGCAACGACCCGGCCTTTGGAGCGCTATCTTGATGTGCTGAAAGCCGAGCTTAAGATGGTGTCCGACACGATCCCGCAAAGCGTTCGGTTAAGCCACATCCATCTTGGCGGTGGCACGCCGACGCTGCTTGAAGCCGAAATGATCGACGAACTGGCCGCCGAACTGCGCGCTTTCAGACCGTTGGCCCCCAACGCGCAGGTTTCGGTCGAGATTGATCCAACCGAAGTGGACCGCGCCCGCATCGATGCGTTGGTACGTCTTGGGATGACCCGCGCCTCAATCGGGGTGCAGGACTTCAACCCGTTTATTCAGGAAACCATCGGGCGCATTCAAAGCTATGCTGACACGCGTGATGTTGTGGAAATGCTGCGCGACGCAGGCGTGACCAGCCTGAACATGGATATCCTTTACGGCTTGCCGCATCAGACAACTGAACGCATCGCAGAATCCGTCCAGCGCGTTTTGTCGCTCGCCCCCGACCGGGTTGCTCTTTTCGGATACGCCCACGTGCCCTGGATGGCCAAACGGCAAGCGCTCATTCCGTCCGAAGCGCTGCCCACGAACGAGACACGGCTTGAGCTGTTTGACACCGCACGTCAGCTTTTCGAATGGGATGGCTACCGCCAGATCGGTATCGATCATTTCGCCCATCCCGAAGACAGCCTGAGCCTTGCGCAAGAGGCTGGCACAATGCGGCGCAATTTCCAAGGCTACACGGAAGACAGCGCACCTTATCTGATTGGTGTCGGGGCTTCCGCCATTTCGCAGTATCCGCAAGGCTATGCGCATAACGCACCGGCCACTGCGGTCCATCAGGTCGCGATCGAGGCGGGCACGTTTTCAACCGCGCAAGGCCACCGCTTGACCCGCGAAGACACCGTCCGCGGCGCGATGATCGAAGCGTTGATGTGTGACTTCAAAATCGACATCGAGCATCTGGCCCAAGCCCTGGGCGAGCCAACGAAAGCGCTGAAAGAACGTCTTGCCCCTGTCGCGCAAGACTTTGCGCAAGTGGTCAAGCTGACATCAACGCAATTCATCATTCGTCCCGAGGGGCACCCGTTGGCGCGGATCATTGCCAAGGGCCTTGACCCGTATGAGGCCGAAAAGACCGGACACTCGCCTGCGATCTAGACGGTGCAAGCGCCTATTTTGTGTGCAAACAAAGCTGGACCTGTGGCGAGACTTCGCTAGGCTTGGCTCATGGATCCGATTACGCTTATTTTTTATGCAGTTGTCTGCGGGCTGTTGAGCGTGCTGGCACCGAAACTGGGCGCGATGCCATCCCGGCTTGCGGTCGGGGCAGTGGTCGGTGTGGTTGCTGCAACCGCCCTGCCCTATATCGCCACGCTCGTCTCTGGCGGCTAGCTGCTGCGGCTGAGGTTGCGCGCTATTCAGCCTCCAGGGCCCCTTCGGCATTGGCCTGCATCCGGTGCAACAGATCGAAGGCTTGCGCGCGCTCCTCATCAGAAAACCCCGCAAAGAGCGCCTCGTTGATCTAAAGGTGAAACCCAGACAAATGATCCAGTGCCGCGCCCTTATCGGTGACCTGCACGATCATCATGCGGCCATCCTCTTTGGTCTTCTGGCGGGTGACCAAACCCCGCTCAACCATCCGATCCACAAGCCGCGAAGCCCCGTGCCAACCAGATCCGCAAGGGTTCCGACCGGCAAGGCGCCATCGCGCTACAAACACGACAGGATCACCCATTGGGGCAAAGAAAGCCCGTATGGATCAAGACGTTGCTGGCAAAGCGCATTCAGCCACCCGGTCGTAAAATTCAACACGCGTCCAATTCACGCATCGCGTTCAATACGGGGCCCACGGATTCCGCAGCAGCCATCAAGCGCTGGGCCTGACGCCGCCCGCCCCCCAGGCTTGCCCCGGGACCTCACCGATAAGGCCCCGGAGCCGCGCTACCTGATAACTATCTCAGGCCCCATGATCGTATTGGGCAGATATGTCGACAGCCACGGGATATAGGTGACCATAATCAGGAAGATGAAGAGCACGCCCAAGAAGGGAAGTGCTGCCTTCACCACCGCCATCATCGGCATGCCCGCCACACCAGATGTCACGAACAGGTTCAGACCCACAGGCGGCGTAATCATCCCGATCTCCATGTTGACGACCATGATGATGCCCAGATGGATCGGGTCGATCCCCAGCTCAATCGCGATGGGAAAGACCAGCGGGGCGACGATGACCAGAAGGCCCGATGGCTCCATGAACTGACCACCGATCAGCAGGATGATGTTCACCACGATCAGGAACGTCACCGGCCCAAAGCCCGCACCCAGCATTGCCGACGCGATGTGTTGCGGGACTTGTTCATCGGTCAGAACATGTTTGAGGATCAGCGCGTTGGCGATCACGAACAACAGCGTCACCGTCAATTTGCCCGCATCCAGCAGCGTCTTCTTGGTGTCGGGATGCACGAAGGCTGTGACCAGCGCCCACGGCTTTTTCAGAAGCGATGTATTAGCATCCGGCCCATCTGTCGCCAGCGGCCCCATATCGCGGTAGACGAAACACGCGATGAAGAAGGAATAGACCGCGGCGACGGCGGCAGCCTCGGTCGGGGTGAAGATACCGCCATAGATACCGCCCAGAATGATAACGATCAGGAAAAGACCCCAACCGGCGTTCAGCCCCGAGCGCCAAATCTCGCCATAGCCTTGCCACTCACCCTTGGGCAGGTTCTTGACCTTGGCCATGATGTAGATCGTCACCATCAGCATGAAGCCCGCCAGCAGCCCCGGGATCACACCCGCAAGGAACATACGCCCGACCGAAACCTCGACAGCTGCCGCGTAGACGACCATCACGATGGAGGGCGGGATCAGGATGCCCAGCGTGCCTGCGTTACAGATCACACCAGCGGCGAATTCCTTGGTGTAGCCCACCTGCCGCATCCCCGCGATGACGATTGTGCCGATAGCAACGACCGTCGCCGGGGAGGAGCCTGAGAGCGCCGCGAAGAGCATACAGGCGAAAACACCCGCAATGGCCAGACCGCCCGGCAGATGCCCCACGCAGGCGATGGAAAAGCGGATGATCCGCCGCGCCACGCCACCCGTCGTCATGAAGGACGAGGCAAGGATGAAGAACGGGATCGCCAGCAGGGTGAAATGCCCTTCAAACGCCTCGAACAAGGTTTGCGCGATAGAGGCCAGCGAGCTATCGGAATAAATCAGCAGGAAGATGGTCGAGCTGAGGCCCAGCGAAACAGCGATTGGCACACCGATCAGCAGCAGGCCGATAATCATGCCAAAAAGAAGAACGACGTCCATTATTTCTGCTCCTCATGGCCGGCGCGGATTTCATCCAGTTCGTCTTCCACTTCATGCGACGCAACGAGACGGTCGGTCTCGCCCTTCCAGATCTGCACGGTGACTTGAAGAAAGCGAAACAGAAGCAAGCCCATCGAGAGCGGCATCACCAGATAGGGCACGACCTTGGGCAGCTTTTCGTAGCTGTCGCCGTAATTGATCGCATCCTCAAGAAAGCGCAGGAACGGGAGCATCGGAATGTCATCGACTTCATAGAAGGACTGCGACCGAAACTTTTCGGCAAAGCCCAGCGGGAACCAGCGCCCCTCGGTCGGGGGCAGGTCTGCAAAAACCGCCCAGTAATCGTAGGATCCTTTCAGCAGCAGAAAGGAAAACGCCAGACAGCACCCCACCGCGATAAGCCCAAGAACCCGGCGGGCGGGCGGTGCAAGCATATTGACGATGGCATCAACGCCCAGATGCGCGTGTTTCTTCACCGCGTAAGAGGCGCCCAGAAGAACAAGCCAGCCGAACATGAAGACGGTTGCCTCAAGCGCCCACAGGATGTTCGAATTCATGAACCGTGCGACAACATTGGCGAATGTGACCAGGGTCATCGCGCCTAGAAGCGCTGCGATCAGCGTCTCTTCGATCTGGTCAATAATGCCGGTTTTTCCCGGCTTGGACTTTGCATGCATTGTCCCCGTGCCCCCGATTTTGGACTGTTTGGTGCGACAAGGGGCAGAGCGAGACCGCCCTGCCCCCTGTCAAAACCGCGTGTGGCTTACATGCCAGCGTTGATGGCCTGTGCGGCGTCGATCATGTCCTGACCCACGTCACCGGCGAACTGCTCCCAGACGGGCTTCATCGCGTTGACCCATTCTTCGCGCTGTGCAGCGTCCAGTTGGCGGATCGTGCCACCGGCATCAATGATCGCCTGCTTGGCTTCTTCGTTGACGCTGAAGCTTTCACCGTTGCGGGCTTCGGTCACTTCGCCAAGGATCGTGACAAACTGATCGCGCACAGCCGGATCAAGGCTGTCCATCCAGTCGACGGAGGTCACGACCAGATAGTCGATGATGCCGTGGTTGGTTTCCGTGATGCCGTCCTGCACCTCAAAGAACTTGCGGCCATAGATGTTGGACCATGTGTTCTCTTGGCCGTCGACAACGCCCTGTTGCAGCGCGCCGTAGACTTCCGAGAATGCCATTTTCTGGGGCGAGCCACCGATGGCTTCCATCTGCGCCACAAGCACGTCAGACGACTGCACGCGGAACTTCAGACCGTTCGCATCTGTGGGGCTGACAAGCGGCACGTTGGCCGACATCTGCTTCATGCCGTTGTGCCAGAACGCCAGACCCTGCAGGCCGCGGCGCTGCATGCTGTCTTTCATTGCTTGACCGTTGGCAGAGGCCTGGAACGCATCCACAGCTTCGATGTTCTTGAACATGAACGGCAGGTCAAACAAGCGGAACTGCTTGGTGAACTTTTCGAACTTAGACAGCGACGGGGCTGCAAGCTGAACGTCACCCTGAAGCATCGCTTCGAGCACTTTGTCGTCGTTATAAAGGGTCGAGTTGGGGAACACTTCCATGCAGGCGGTGCCGTTCATCTCGTCATTGACGCGCTGCTGCAGCAGGGACGCGGCAATGCCTTTGGGGTGTTTATCGGTGTTGGTCACATGGCTGAATTTGATGACCATCTCGCCGTCGTCACAGGCTGCAAAAGCAACACCGGGCACAAGAGCGACTGCGGCGAAGCACGCCGCCTTAAAAAGACTTTTCATGGTTTCCTCCCAAGAAACGCTGTTCAGACCTGTTCGGCCAACTCCTCGCAGCCGATACCCGGATAGAGTTGCCGCCGCGCGTGTGCATTGCAACAGTTGCGTCTGATCGTTGCTAAATTCGGCTTGATTTCAGGGGATTAGAGGCGTTTCAAAGGATCCCGCCTACGGCTTTTGTGCGAATATCCGCACAATTGATGGGCGCGCTTCTGAAAAAGTGCGATGTTCCGCACATTATGAAATCGAATCGATTCTCTTTTGGGCTGCGCAGCCTGTCGGTCTTTGCGTTCATCGCCGTCGCTGCGACGTTGACCGGGGCATCGTATTTCCTGTCGTTTAACAACGATATCAGACAGTTAAGCCAAACGGGAACGATTCGTCTGGCACAGGCGTCAGACCGGCTTTTGGGGCAGCTAGAAAGCTATCGTGAGCTGCCAAACTATCTTGCACAGCATCCCGATGTGATCGCCGCCTTGCGCAGCGGCACCACCGATGACACCCACGAACTGCTTGCCAGCGCCGCCCTGACATCCGGGGCCGATGATGTGTATCTGCTTGATCCGGACGGCACGGTCATTGCCTCGTCGGATTACGAAGAACCTGTCAGTTTTCTGGCGCGCAACTTCGCCAGCCGTCCGGATGTTGTCGCGGCCATGTCCGGCACGCTGGGTGTCTTTCACGCGATTGAGGTCTCTGACGACACGCGCGATTTCTTTCTGGCGCGCGGCGTTCATACGGCATCCGGGCGGCCCAAAGGCGTTGTCGTAGTCAAGGTTAACATCGCGCAGTTAGAGTTCGAATGGCGGATCGACGAAGACATCGTCGCCTTCTTCGATGAAAACGATGTGGTCTTTTCCTCGAACCGGCCCAGCCTGATCCTGCGGCGTGACGGCGGCATGCGCGATCCCAAACCGGCGCCCGATCATTATCCCGCAGACCGCATCCTGCCCTTTTACACGCATGAGAAAACCAGCTTCGGCCCACACGAGATCTGGACGCAATCCGCCACGCCTGTTTTGCCCAGCGCCTCTCTTGTGCTGACCCGCGCGCTGCCACAGATCGAAATGACCGCCCGCGTCTTTATCTCAACCGCGACGGCACATGCATCGGCCCGGCTGCAGGCGATGCTGACAGCCGCTGTGCTTGCCGTGATCGGACTGGTGCTTTTCCTGCTGGTGCAGCGCCGTCAGCGGCTTGCCGATCAGCTTGTGATCGAAGCAGCCGCGAACGCACGTCTGGAAGCGCGTGTGGAAGAGCGCACGCAACAACTGCGTCAGGCGCAGGATGAACTGGTGCAGGCCGGTAAATTGTCAGCGCTTGGTCAGATGTCCGCCGCGATCAGTCACGAGCTGAACCAGCCCCTTGCGGCGATCCAGAACTTCGCGGCCAATTCGCAGAAATTCATCGACCGCAAACGCCCCGAAAAAGCTGTCGAGAACCTGGGCGCGATCAGCGAGCAGACCGACCGGATGAGCCGGATCATCCGCAATCTGCGGGCTTTTGCGCATAAGGAACCCGGGCCGATTGAGCCGGTCGATCTGCAGACAGTCATCGACACCGCGCTGGATCTGACACGCGAGCGTTTGCGCGATGACAACGTCACCGTGAACCGCTGCGGACGTCGCAGGCCGGTCTGGGTTCTGGGGGGGCATGTCCGCCTTCAACAGGTGATCGTCAACCTGTTGAACAACGCCGTGGACGCCATGTCCGATCAAGACACCCGCACCATCACAATCGATGTGACGCAGGACGCCGCACATGTCAGCGTCGAGATACGCGACACAGGCAGCGGCCTTGGCGATCCGGCCCGCGTGTTCGAACCGTTCTATTCAACCAAGGATATCGGCGCATCCAAGGGGCTGGGGCTGGGATTGTCGATTTCCTATGGGATCATCGGCAGTTTTGGCGGCGACCTGTCCGCACGCAATCTTGACGAAGGTGGCGCGGCCTTTCGGATGATCCTGCAAGCCGGAGAGGCGCCATGACAAAAACCGTTTTGCTGATCGAAGATGACGCGGCGCTGCGCGCTTCCTTGGCGCAGACGCTTGAGCTGGAAGACATCACCGTTCAGCAGGCCGCCAGCTATATCGAGGCCATCGATCATATCTCAGACCGGTTTGAAGGCGTGATCCTAAGCGACATCCGGATGCCCGGAAAAGACGGCTTTGATGTGCTGGGCACAGCACAGGCGCGTGACGCAGAGCTGCCGGTGATCCTGCTGACCGGCGAAGGCGATGTGCCTACGGCCGTGCGGGCGATGTCTGAAGGTGCGCATGACTTTCTGGAAAAGCCCTGCGCGCCAGATCACCTGATCGAGGTTCTCAACCGCGCGCTGGAGCATCGCAAGCTTGTCCTGAAGAACCGTGCCACCGAAGCACGTTTGCGCCGGTCAGACGCCGCAGCGACGCATTTTCCCGGCGACGCGCCAGTGACCGAAGCTTTGCGCGAAGCGCTGCGCCGCGCGGCCGTCTTGCCGGTGCATCTGCATATCAACGGGGCGACCGGCGCGGGCAAACGGCTTGCCGCCTACACCGTGCACGCGCTCTCGGTCGAGCGGGAGGCGCATTTAGGCCTGTCGCTGCTTGGGGCGACCGAAGACGCGCTGCCCAACCTCGTCATTCCCGCAAAGCCCTGCACCTTGTCGCTGAAGCACCTTGAGGCGGCGACAGCCACACAAATGATCCAGCTTTTGGGCCTGATTGAGGTGCACCCACAGTTGCGCGTCGTCACCTCAAGCAAGCGCGACCTTAAGGAACTGCGCGATGCGGGGCTCAACGAAGAGCTCTATTTCACGCTCAGCCTGATGGAGATCACCGTGCCCACCCTCGCCCAGCGCAAAGCCGACCTTCGGGTGATCTTCGAAGGGCTGGTCCGGCAGGCCGTGCGGTCGATGAATGGCGATATGCCCATCATCCCCGAAGGCCTTTTCACCGAAGTGCTGACCCGCGATTGGCCGGGAAACCTGGCCGAACTGCGCAGTTTTGCCAATTCGTTTGCCTTGGGGCTCACAGAACAGCCGATGGCTGCCGAAACCCCCTTGGCCATACAGGTTGACGCGTTCGAGCGGGTGATCCTGATCGACACCCTCCGGCGCAAGGACGGCAAAGCGGCGCAAGCCGCCGAAGCGCTGGGACTGCCGCGCAAGACGTTCTACGACAAACTGGCGCGGCATGGCTTGCGCGCTAAAGACTACAAGCGCAGCGGATAGCGGCGGTTGGTCAGCGCCCTACTGAGGCAGGGATGCGAGGACCAACGGCAGCTTTATCACACCGTCTTCGATTAGGAACAGCTCGTCGCTGTCATCATTGAAAATCGACCCAGTGGTGCCCGGGGCGCGGCGGTCCCTGATGAAAGGATCGGCCTTTATCCCTGTCTCGACCCCAACTTCGTAGACAAAGCCCTGCCCGCCGTTCAGATCAACACCGCCCAGCTTCCGGTTCAGCTGCAAGGTATCTTCGGTGATCAGCGTGATCTCGTCCTCGATATCAAAGCTCAGCCGCCCGCCATTCACGGCAAAGATCTGCGTGTCATCGATTGTCGATGTGGCGCGGAACTCGGTATGCGCAAACAGATCAAAGCTGCGCTGGCGGAACCGAAGATCGCCGTTGATAACGATGTTCTTGCCCACAAACCGCGGACCGGCATGGGTGATCTGGTTGTCCAGATCACTGGGTGCGCCCAGGCGCGCACGCGTCAGGGTGACGGTGCTTGAAGACGTTTTGGCCAAGCGACCGGCAACGCGTGGGCGCACAGATGCGAACGGGTCGGCAAAGAACAGAACAGGGCCGTCCCCGATAAAGCGAACATCAACATTCTCGGCGAAGCCACCGTTCGGATCCTCGATAACAGCGCGCAGACCATCATTGGCGGTGGCGTCATAGGCGAAAACATCCATCTGATCGGCCCGCAGGACAAGATCGCGTTTGACGTTGATCAGGCCCGCCGTGATCGTTGCATTTGTTGGCTGCGCTGTCAGCGTCACCGCGCGGGGGGAGCGCGCCAGACGGCGGCCGTAGCGCTCTGGATTGATGAGTTGCAGAGCAACCTCATCCGCCAGATCCACCTGCACGCGGCCGATCACATTGACGTTCAAGTCACCGTTTGCGGTCAGCGTCACGGCACCTGTTGCTCCCAGAATACCAGTGGTCAGCGTGCCATTCACCGTATCAAGCTGTAGATTGCCCCGATCGCTTAACGCAAATCCGGTACGCAGATCACCGGCAAGTTCCGTGTAGCGCAGATCATCACGGGCCACGAAGTAAGTGGTAACGCCCGGTGCTGTGTCCCCGGTAAAGGTGTTGCCCGTCTCGCCCGTCAGCGCGCCGCCAAAGGCAAAGAGGCGGACATCACCGCCCGAAAGCGTCGTCCCCGTCCCTTTGATGGAGCCGTCCGACGAGATTGTCATCGCAGCCCCGGGCCCTGCCGCAAGGCTGTTTAGCGTCAGATCGCCACCCGCAAAGATATCAATTGCCCCAGCCGTCGCCTGGATGTCGCGCAGGCGCGCGCCGTCTTCTTCCTTGAAGTGCAGATCGCCTGTGCGCACCA
>CAKZXZ010000004.1 GCA_937883775.1 uncultured Paracoccaceae bacterium | reverse complement strand
GACACGTTTTGAAGAGGAAGCGATGGGCGCGCGCACTCGCTTGGCCGAAGCCGAAGCGGGCCTTGGCGATCTTGAAGATCTCGACGCTGCCCGCGCCCGCGTCGAAGACATCAAGATGACGGTCGAGGCCGCGCGCATGACGATGATGGCCCGTCGCTCTGCCCATGATGAGTTGCGCCGCGAAGGCGAAGCACGTCTGAAGCGCAGTCAGGAAATCACCAAGGAAGTCAGCGGTTGGAAGCACCGTCTTGAGACCGCCGAAAAGCGGATCGGCGAGCTGAAAGAGCGCAAGGAAACCTCAACTGAGGAACTCAGCGCAGCCCAAGCCGCCCCCTCTGAGATCGCGGCAAAACGCGAAGAACTGGCCGACGCCATTGGCGAGGCCGAGACCCGCCGCGCCAAAGCCGCCGACACGTTGGCAGAGGGCGAAACTGCCATGCGCGAAGCCGTCAGCGCCGAGCGCGACGCCGAGCGCACCGCGTCGGAAGCGCGTGAAGCCCGCGCCCGATCCGAAGCGCGCGCAGATGCCGCTAAAGAGACGGTCGCCTATGCCGCCGAACGCATCACCGAAGAGATGGACACGACGCCGGATCAGTTGCTCGAAACTCTCGATGCTGACCCGGAAAAGATGCCCGCCGCAGAGGCGATCGAGAACGATGTGAACCGCCTCAAACGTCAGCGCGATGCCCTCGGTGCCGTGAACCTGCGCGCTGAAGAGGACGCGAAAGAGGTCCAGGAAGAGCACGACGCCCTTGTCACCGAGAAAGCCGATCTGGAAGAGGCGATCCGCACGCTGCGCTCCGGCATCGCGTCGCTGAACAAGGAAGGCCGCGAGCGTCTGTTAACCGCGTTCGAGCAGGTGAATTCCAACTTCTCCCTGCTGTTTACCCACCTCTTCGGGGGCGGTGAAGCCAAGCTGGTTCTGGTCGAATCCGATGACCCGCTTGAGGCCGGTCTGGAGATCATGTGCCAGCCGCCGGGCAAGAAGCTCTCGACCTTGTCGCTGCTCTCAGGCGGTGAGCAAACCCTGACCGCGCTTGCATTGATATTTGCTGTTTTCCTAGCAAATCCCGCCCCAATTTGTGTGCTGGATGAGGTTGATGCGCCCTTGGACGATGCCAACGTCACCCGTTTCTGCGATCTTTTGGACGAGATGACACGCCGTACCGAGACGCGGTTCCTGATTATTACGCACCACGCCGTCACGATGTCGCGGATGGATCGATTGTTCGGTGTGACGATGGCCGAACAGGGAGTGTCGCAGCTGGTATCTGTTGATCTGAAAAAAGCGGAACAGATGGTCGCCTAGAGGGATTGCGCTTTGGCTTTGCCAAATCGCTACGCGCGGATTTGCTACGCAAACCCGCGCTGCCTCCGGCGGGGATATTTTTACAAAGGTGAAACCAAAGGAGCGCCTAGAGCTTGTTGAGCAGCGCGGGTGTGGGCCATGCATCGGCGGGCATCCCCAGGCGTGCCTGTTCCATCTGGACGGCCCGCCGGGTCTTTGCGCCCAGGATCCCGTCGATCTTGCCCACATCATGCCCGCGTGCGGCCAGCTTTTTCTGCAGCGCGACCATCTGGTTGCCGCCCAACCCCTTGTCTGGATTTCCGGCGGTATAGACAGGCGCGCCCTCAAGCCGGGTTGCGAAATAAGCAGCGGTTGTCACGTAGACAAAGCTTTTGTTCCACTCGAAATACACGCGGTAGTTCGGATAGGCGAGAAAGGCTGGGCCATTGCGCCCCTGGGGCAGCAAAACTGACGCCTGCAGATTGCCCGAGGGCAGCTGACCCGCGCGAGGCTTCACACCCATGGCGGTCCATTGGTTAACGCTTAGCTGCGTATCAAGACCGGTTTTGCCCCAGTCCAAATCAGCGGGCACCGCGATTTCCTGCAGCCATGGTTCATTCGCGCGCCAACCCAGATTGCTGAGCATCCGCGCCCCCGACATCAGCGCATCTGGCGGTGAGGTTTTCAGCGAAACTTTCCCGTCGCCATCGGCATCTACACCGCTGCGCAGGATGTCTTCGGGCAGCATTTGCACCATGCCGATCTCTCCGGCCCAAGCGCCTTTAGTGCGGGCGGGATCGAACGCGCCGCGCTCAAAAAGTTCAATTGCAGCAAAGACTTGCGGGCGGAAAAGATGGGGACGGCGGCAATCATGGCTAAGCGTGACCAATGCGTTCAGCGTGTTGAAATTACCCTGCACAGCGCCATAATCTGTCTCAAGCGCCCAAAAGGCCAGAAGGACGCCAGGCGGCACGCCATATTGGTTTTGTGCTGCTTGGAACACGCTGCGATACGTCTTGCCGTTTGCGATACCATTGGTCATCCGATTGCTTGAAATAAGCGAACGCGAAAAGTCGATGAAGGTCTTTCGGAATACCCCTTGAGATCGATCGGCCTTAATAACATTCGGGTCCTGCCGGACCCCTGAAAAGAACTGATCGACGGTACTGGCCGTATGCCCTTTGGCGACGGCATCTTGCTTGAGTTGCTTGACATAGCCAGAGAACGAGCCGCCGCAGGGCGTCTGTGCTGCGGCTGTGCTTGCCATCAGACTGGCAACAAGGAAAAGGGTTAACCGTTTCATCAAGATCTCCGTTTCGCCACCGACAGTTTAACAGCCACCCGGACCTTCGCAATATCACAGCATCGCGATGAGCACGGCGCCAACAAGCACAACGATCCAAGCCCGCCAAAGGGCACGTACAGACGCTTCGATCTGCTCTGGCCCGATGTCTTTTTGTCCGCTGGCGTTAACGAAAGGAAAGTCCTGCACCTGCCCGTCATAAGACCGCGGCCCAGCCAAGGCGACACCCAACACACGGGCCATCGCAGCCTCTGGCCAGCCCGCATTGGGCGAGCGGTGCAAGACGGCGTCCGCCCGGATTGCACTCAAGCTGCCAAAGTCCAAATGACTGACCGCGATCAGGGCGGCTGTGATCCGCGCGGGTATCCAATTTAGGGCATCGTCAAAGCGCGCAGCGGCCCATCCGAACTGTGCATGGCGTGGCGTTTTATAGCCGATCATGCTGTCTGCGGTATTTGTGACCTTGTACAAGAGCAAACCGGGTAAGCCTGCGATTGCAAACCAGAAAACAGGTGCGATGACGCCGTCGCCAAAATTCTCGGCGGCGGATTCGATGGCTCCGCGTGCAATCGCGGGTTGGTCCATCTCTGATGTGTCGCGCCCCACGATCCGCGCAACCATCCGGCGCCCTTCGGCAAGTGAAAGTCGCATACCATCGGCGACGTCCAGAACATGCTGAACGAGTGATTTATGCGCAAACAGAATTGCTGCTAAAATCACATCAACAAACGTGCCGGGGACGGCTTGCAACGCAAAGCCCAAAGCAAGCGCAGCACCACAGAGCAGCGCAAAAGCAAGCGTGCCACGCAGCCACCTTGCGCCGCCTTTGTTAACCTTTTTATCGATCCAGCCAACCGCACGCCCCATCAAGACAGCGGGATGCGGCAGCCTGTCCCACAGGGCTTTGGGCTCTCCGAAAAGCGCATCAAGACACAGCGCCAAGACGAGGCTCATAGGGCGGCCTCAAGCTGTGACCAACCTTTGGAAGATGGTAAACCAAGGCGGATCCAACGGTCGGAATAAGGGAAAATACGCGACCAGATACGGGCCTGTGCCAACCGATTTTGAAATGCGCTGGCGTCTTTGACATCATAGAGGCGGAACAAATCGGTCCCGCCAACCAGGGTGCCATGCCGTGTCATCAAACGGTCCAATCGCTGCGCATCCTGTGCCAGACGAACGCGTGTTTCATGCGCCCAGGCAAGATCTTCAAGGGCGCGTGCACCGATTTCGAGCGCCGGGCCGGATACAGGCCACGGACCCAATTGATCCCTTAACGCATTTATTAAATCGGTGGGGCCAATCGCAAAACCAAGCCGAAGGCCCGCCAGCCCCCAGAATTTACCAAAACTTTTAAGGACAATGCGGCCGGGGTCTGATGACAGGGCAATCAAGGACTGGTTTGGGGCGATGTCGCAAAAGCTCTCGTCAATCAGTGTGAACGGTGCGGTAAGGTTACTTTTGACCCAAAAGCGTCCATCGGGGTTGTTTGGATGCACCACAACCATCGCATCGCCTGTGCCTTGCGTCCAGCCGGCGATGTCGAACGCGGCGGCGTGTTCGTTATAGGTTGGTGCGTCGATCCGCACCTTTCCGCGCGGCCAAAGCGATGGGATTTTGGCGATCAAGGCAGAGGCCCCGGGCGCGGCCAAAAGAGCCGCATCATCCGGCACCGACCAGAACCGGCGTGCGGCCATATCCAACCGGTTCTGAGCGGCTTCATCGGGCAGGGCTGTCCACGCATCGTCAGGTAGTGCGCCTACCGGGTATGGCACCGGATTGATGCCCGTCGACAAGTCCAGCCAACTGTCGCGTGTGCCGCCCCAACGTGCGATGGCAGCGTCCAGACCGCCTCCGTGATCCCTTTGATTTAGCTTCATTTTCCAGATGGCAAAGGGGGATGGCGCGTGATGAAATGCCCTTTGATTGCCTGTGGCCATTCCCGGTAAGGCACCTGCCCTGTTGCGCTTTCGGCGTGCAGTTTGGCATATCCAACGATGCCTTCTGCAGCCTCTTGCTCGGGTGCGAAATCCCCTAGTGTGTAGGCCAGCTTTCCCTCACTTTGGATCGCCACATTGCATCCCCGCGCGCAGCCCATCAAGCACGAGACACGGCGCGTTTTGACGGCACCTTCGGCCTCCGCTTCTATAAGAGTTGCCAGACGCTCCCCATCGGTCAGCGCCATGTCGCCCTGGTCCCAGCCATCGCGTTTGCAGGTGTCGCAGATCGTAATCCAGGTGGTCATGATGCCCTCTCAATTGGCTGTCGGCGGATTAGTGCCTAACCTCGCCGCCAAGGGCAAGATGTTGAGCGAAGTTAACGATAGTTAAGGGTTTGTTAATACTTTCAGAGTTACGTTGGCGTTAGGGAAGTTTGGGTCGGTTCATCGAAAGATCGAGAGCCGGAGGACAAATGCAAGTACTTATAATCGAAAGCCGGCGCCCACTTGCCGAGCTGTGGATGCGCCATATTGAACGTCAAGGCGTTGACGTCTTCCTTGCGACCAGCACGACGGAAGCGATTAAAATCGTACGCCAAAACGCCATTGATGTCATCATTCTTGATCTTGTCCTGGAAGAGGGGAGCGCAATGGCCGTCGCCGACTATGCGTGTTACCGGCGCCCCGATGCCCGTGTGATTTACGTGACCAGCACGACGTTTTTTTCGGATGGCTCGGTTTTTCAGCATATGCCGAATGCTTGTGGCTATGTGCAAACATCGACACCCCCTGCTGATCTTGCCGCCATGGTCGAACATCTGGGCGTTAACTAATTTCATGATTCTCATTATGGGCAGATCGCAATCTGAAACGGGGTTAACGGGTTTGATCTGATCCGGCAGAAGCCGGGCGCATTGCCCCCTTTTTATCTCCATTCGAAAATCACTCTGGCCCGATGTCAGACAAGTGGTTTGTGCATGCTGCAATTACCACGCGACACTGTGCCGTCTTTGCGTTTGCAAGGGGGTCACGCGCACCTTATACCTCGCCCGACGACGCCATTTGGCCAGAAAGGTTGGCAGCCGGAGATTGACCCAAACAGGGAATCTGACGCTGCATCGTGTCCTCCGCTGTCGCGCGGCCACCTGCTTTTTTGTGCCGTAGCCACATCATAGGAGGCAGCCATGCCCAAAACCGGAGTGATGATTTGCGGGCACGGTTCCCGCAGTCAGGCCGCTGTTGATGAGTTTTCGGTTCTTGCCGAAAAGCTGCCCGCCTATTTGCCTGCTGATTGGTTAACGGAATACGGCTATCTCGAGTTTGCAAACCCCGTCATTCGGGACGGCCTCGACAAGCTGCGCGACGCCGGATGCGATCGCATTCTTGCAGTGCCGGGCATGTTGTTTGCGGCGATGCATGCCAAAAATGACATTCCCACCGTGCTGAACACATACGCGGCCAAGCATGGGATCGATGTGCATTATGGTCGTGAGCTGGGCGTTGATCCCAAGATGATTTCTGCCGCCGCTGGACGCGTCCAAGATGCTGTTGATCGCGCCAATGCCGAACATGGAGAGCTCGCCTTGAGCGAGACATGCCTCGTTGTTATTGGCCGCGGTGCGTCTGACCCGGATGCCAATGGAAATGTCTCTAAAATTGCGCGGATGTTGCAGGAAGGTATGGGATTTGGCTGGTGTGAGGTCGGGTATTCCGGCGTCACCTTCCCGCTTGTTGAACCTTGTTTGCAACATGTCACCCGTCTTGGTTACAAGCGCGTCATCGTTTTTCCATACTTCCTGTTCACCGGCATTCTGATCGACCGGATTTATGGGTTCACCGATCAGGTTGCGGCGGAATATCCCGATATTCAGTTCGTCAAGGCGGGGTATCTCAACGACCATCCTGATGTGCTGCGTACCTTTGCTGAACGTATCACCGAACAGGTCGGTGAGGTGCCTCCTCCCAATTGTGCGATGTGCAAGTACCGCACTCAAGTCCTTGGCTTTGAAGCAGAAGTCGGTGCGATCCAGGAAAGTCACCATCATCATGTCGAAGGTCAGGGCGCCAGTGCGCCGGGCTCAAATGTCGAGGATTGTGAGCTGTGCAGCACGTTCTGCACAGGCGTCTGCCGGCTTGAGGCCAACGACGCGCATCACCATCATCACCACCACGATCATGGGCACGGCCATGACCACGATCACCACCACCACCACCACGCGCCATACCCCCATGCCAATCATCCGCATGGTCCGGAAAGCGCGCGAAAAGCCAAGTAGCGGGCGTATAAAGCGTCATGCGCCCCTATGAAAAAAATCCTCTCGCAATTTACGCAAAAAGTTTCTCCACCGTTCGTGAAGAAGCCAGGCTCGAGCGGTTTTCCAAGGGGATGGAGGCGCTGGCGATTCGGGTTATCCACGCCTGTGGAATGGTCGAAGTCGCCGACAGGCTTGCCTTTTCCGACACCGCATATGACGCAGGAAACACCGCATTACTGAACGGTGCGCCAATCCTGTGTGATTGCGAAATGGTCGGGGCAGGCATCATCCGCCGCTATCTGCCGGCCGACAATCAGGTCATCGTGACGCTGAACGATCCCACGACGCCGGCCCGCGCGAAAGAGATCGGCAACACCCGTTCTGCCGCCGCTGTTGAGGCGTGGAAGCCCCATCTCGAGGGTGCAGTCGTCGCGATCGGCAATGCGCCAACAGCGCTTTTTCACCTGCTTGAATGTCTTGATGAAGGCTGGCCCAAACCTGCGGTCATCCTTGGCTTTCCGGTCGGCTTTGTTGGTGCGGCCGAATCCAAAGCCGAACTTGCGGCCAACCCGCGTGGAGCTGATTTCATCGCATTGCGCGGCCGCCGAGGTGGCTCGGCGATTGCGTCTGCAGCCGTGAACGCGCTGGCCGCAGGTCTGCCGGAAGATCCCAAATGACCGCGCCTTGGTTGCACATTGTCGGTATCGGCGAGGATGGCATGGCCGGTCTCGCGCCAGCGACCCGCGCGATCGTCGAGGCCGCGGAAATCATCATTGGCGGTGATCGTCATCACAAGCTTTCGTCGGGCGTCACGGCGACCCGCGTCGCGTGGCCATCCCCTTTTGATGCGCTCATCGATACGCTGCGGGATCTTAAAGGCAAACGCGTCGTTGTGCTCGCAACCGGAGATCCGCTTTGGTACTCGGTCGGTGCCCGGATTGGGCGCGCGATTAACCTTGATGAAATCACATATCATCCGCAGCTTTCTGCCTTTCAGTTGGCCGCAGCGCGCATGGGATGGTCTCTCCCGGATGTCGAAACGCTGACGGTGCATGGGCGCCCCGTTGCGCAAGTGATCTCAGCGATACAGCCGAATAGAAAGTTGCTTATTTTGACAACTGGCGCAGAAACACCGCTAGAAATATGTGATTTTTTGATGGATCGTGGCTATGGCGCCAGTAAGGTTACAGTTTTGGCCGCAATGGCTGGACCGTCAGAACAGCGGTTTGATGGGATTGCTCGGACCTGGGATCATGACGTTCCGGCCTTCAATACGATGGCCGTTCATTGCATCGCCGGGCCTGATGCGATGGTGCTTTCGCGGGGTCCGGGTTTATCGGATTCTGCCTTCCAACATGATGGCACCATGACCAAGCAAGAGGTCCGCGCCGCGACCCTTGCCAAGCTGATGCCAATGCGTGACGCGCTTTTGTGGGACATTGGTGCAGGCTGCGGATCGGTTGCCATCGAGTGGATGCGCGCTGCGCCCGAAGCCCGCGCAATCGGGATCGAACAGCGCGCAGATCGGCGCGCTTTCGCGGCGGCCAACGCGCAGGCTTTGGGCACGCCCAAGCTGGAATTGATCGACGGGGCGTCACCTGACGCGCTTACGGATCTTGCCGCACCGGATGCCGTTTTTATCGGCGGTGGGCTGACCTTGGAAACGGCGGCGTTGGCGTGGTCGGCGTTGAAACCGTTTGGTCGTTTGGTCGTGAACGCCGTGACGCTCGAATCCGAAGCGCTCGTGATCCAACTGCACGCGAAGTATGGCGGTGATCTTGCCAAAATCATGGTTAATCGAGCCGAGCCAATAGGTCCGAAAACGGGCTGGCGCCCCTTGATGCCAGTCACACAATGGAGCGTGATGAAGCGATGACCGGCACTTTGTATGGCGTTGGCTTGGGTCCCGGCGATCCAGATTTGTTAACGCTGAAAGCACATCGGTTAATTTCCACAGCGCCTGTTATTGCCTATCCGACCCTGGCGGGTGGCGACAGTTTCGCGCGCGCCATCGCGGCCGCTGTGATCCCGCAAACCGCCCGTGAAATCGTCATGGATGTTCCGATGACGACAGCCCGCGAACCCGCGCAGGCGGCATATGATGCGGGCGCTGAAGAAATCGCGGCTGAACTTGAAAAAGGACATGATGTCATCGCGTTATGTGAAGGTGATCCGTTCTTTTACGGCTCGTTCATGTATCTTTTTGCCCGTCTCTCAGATCGTTTCTCGACCGAAATTGTCCCCGGGGTCACGTCAATGACAGCCTGCGCGGCGGCGCAAGGCTTGCCGCTGGCCGCGCGCAATGAAGTGCTCACCGTTATCCCGGGCCCGCTTGATGAAGCGACGATGACCGCACGCGTTGCCCAAGCCGATTCGTTAATCATCATGAAGGTCGGGCGCCATTTGTCGAAAATTCGCAGGGTCCTTGAGGCCGCCGGTTTGACAGAACGCGCAGCCTATATCGAACGCGCGACCTTGCCCAATGAGCTGCGCATGCCATTAACCAAAGCTCCGGAAACGGCGCCGTATTTTTCGATGATCCTCGTGACCAAAGGAGCCGACCCATGGCTTTGAAACCCATCGTTTTGGCGCTTTCCAAATCCGGTGAGCCGGTCGCGCATCGCATCGCGGCGGCCCTGAACTGTCCGGTGCATGGCCGTGACGGCAGGGTCGAAAAGGCAGACGTTTTCTTTGCCAACGCCTTGGACCACGCGCGGACGCTTTTCGCAGCGAAACACGCGATCATCGGGGTCTGTGCTTCGGGTATTTTGATCCGCGGTGTGGCGCCTTTGCTTGCCGACAAAACCGCTGAACCACCGGTGATTTCAGTGTCGGATGACGGGGCCATCGTGGTCCCGCTTTTGGGAGGGCATCGCGGCGCAAACCGTCTTTCTAAACAGGTCGCCGAGGCTCTTCAGGCGACTGCTGCTGTGACAACCGCTGGCGATGTTGCCTTGGGCGTCGCCCTTGATGCGCCGCCCGCTGGCTATCGCCTGGCCAACCCCGAGAACGCCAAATCCGTCATGGCGGCGCTGCTGAACGGGGCCACGGCCCGCATCGAAGGGCAGCCCATTTTCGACCTGCCCCACGATCCCGACGGGGACGTGCGCCTTGTGGTTTCGGAGGCGCCGGTGAAAGCCGATACAAACACGCTTGTTTATCATCCGCAGCGCTATGCTTTGGGCGTTGGATGCGCCCGAAATGCAGACCCTGCCGAACTGTTAAGCTTGGTTAAAACGACACTGGCCGAGGCGGGTATTGCACCGGGTGCAATTGCGTCTGTCAGCTCGCTTGATCTAAAGGGCGATGAGCCCGCGATGAATAGCCTTGCCGCTGAATTCGGCGTGCCGTTCCGTCTTTTCACAGCTGATGAACTCGAAGCGCAGACGCCAAATCTGGCTAATCCATCGGACGTTGTTTTTGCCGAGGTCGGTTGCCACGGTGTGTCCGAGGCGGCCGCCCTCGCGTCATCAGGTGGCCAGCTGATCGTGCCCAAGCAGAAGACCAAGAATGTCACATGTGCGGTCGCCAAAGCCGCATCACCGATCACTGATCTGAAGGGGCGCGCCCGGGGTCGATTGTCGATTATCGGGATCGGTCCGGGCCAGCATTCTTGGCGCACGCCAGAGGCGAGCCAGCTTGTGGCAGAGGCTGATGAACTGGTTGGATATGGCCTTTACATCGATCTTCTTGGGCCGCTTGCCCACGGCAAAACCCGCAGCGATTTTCCATTGGGTGGCGAAGAAGATCGATGCCGTTTCGCGTTGGAACAGGCAGGGCAGGGTAAGAGCGTCGCGCTGATTTGTTCAGGCGATGCGGGTATTTACGCGATGGGCGCGCTGGTGTTCGAGCTGCTGGACCGCGGCCCGGATCAGCACGGCGTCACCGACGCTGCGCGCCGTGTCGAGGTGGTGTGCACGCCCGGCGTGTCAGCCTTGCAAGGTGCGGCGGCGCGGGCTGGCGCCCCCCTTGGACATGATTTCTGCGCGATCTCTCTTAGCGATCTGCTGACCCCGCGGGAGGATATCATCAAACGTCTTCACGCAGCGGCCGAGGGGGACTTCGTCATCGCGTTTTACAATCCGGTTTCGCTGCGACGGCGCACGCTTTTGGCCGAGGCGCGGGATATCCTGCTCAAGCATCGCCCGGCTGAGACACCAGTGATGCTGGCCTCTTCGCTTGGTCGTCCGGAAGAGCATATCCGCTACCGCAACCTTGCTGATCTTGAGGTCGACGAGGTCGATATGCTGACGGTCGTTCTGGTTGGATCGAGCCATTCGAAACTGGCTGAACTGGGCGAAGGCCCACGCATGTATACACCCCGTGGATACGCTCGAAAGATCGACGGCGATCTGTCGGAAACTGGTTAAGGAACGGGTCATGACTGTTTATTTCATTGGAGCCGGCCCCGGCGATCCAGAGCTGCTGACGCTTAAGGCCCAACGCCTCATCGCGGCGTGCCCGGTTTGTCTTTATGCAGGCTCTTTGGTGCCTGAACAGGTGGTCGCCGAAGCGCCGAAAGACGCGCGTGTGATGGACACGGCACCCATGACACTGGACGAGACCCACGCAGAGATTGTGCAGGCCCATAAAGATGGCAAAGACGTCGCACGGGTGCATTCCGGTGACCCGTCGCTTTATGGTGCAATCGCAGAACAGATCCGGCGGCTGAAGGCTGACGGGATCGATTACCAGATTGTTCCGGGCGTGCCCGCCTATGCGGCGGCTGCGGCTGCTTTGGGGCAGGAATTAACCATCCCCGAGGTCGCGCAGTCGATCATTCTGACGCGCGTTTCGATGAAATCGACCGGCATGCCGGAAGGTGAAACGCTTGAGAATTTTGCTCGCACGAAAACCACCCTTGCGATCCACCTTGGCATCCGTGCCTTGCGCGATATCGAACGGACCTTGATCCCGCATTATGGCGAGGACTGCCCGGTGGTTGTCGCTTACCGCGTCGGCTGGCCTGACCAGGCCTTTTTCCGGGGCACCCTTGGCACGATTCGCGCCGTCATCCGTGACGCCAAGATCACGCGGACAGCGCTAATCCTGGTCGGTCCGGCGCTGGGTGAAATTGATGATTTCCGCGATAGTGCGCTTTATGATCCGACCATGCCGCATGTGTTGCGGCCTGTTGCGGACGACTGACAAAATCCGCCGAAACAGACTATTGCGCATAATTCACTTGATTTTGGACGCCCTGCTTCCGACCTTGGACGCATAAGGTTTATGGAGGGCAAAATGTCCACGTTCCTGTCAGACGAAGTGAAGGCTGGTCTTGAGGCCGCGCGCAAGGCTGCGGCGCGAAAGGGAACGCGTTTGCGCGTGCATGTCGGAGAGCAGACGTTCCCTGTTTTGCGCCTGTCAGAGACCGGGTTTGCGATGGATCTTGAAAGTGCTCCCAAGCTGCGGGGTTTGGTCGATCTGTATCACGGGGGTGTGCATCTCTATCAGTGCCTGATCGTGGCGTCTTTGGAAGAGGGCGATGAAATGCAGTATGAATTCAAGCGCAAAACAGCGGCTGCCGAGGCCCCCGCGCTTGACTATTCGCGGGATCCCGACGCCCCGGTCGCGCTGCTGCCCCGTTAACCGCGTTTCGCGTGCGAAACCTATTGCAGATCGGCAAAGGCGGCTTGCAGACGGCTGACCGCCTCTTCGACATTGGCGCGTTGGGTGCCCAGATTAAAGCGCAAGAACGTCTCTCCGCCTGTCCCAAGTGTGTGTCCCGGCGTCGCTGCGATCCGGGCTTTTTCAGCGACGCGGGATGAAAACTCGGACCGGTCCATCCCGGTCCCCGCAAAATCCACCCAGGCCAGATACGTTCCTTGCATGGGCATCGCACCCAGCCCCGGAATTGCATCTATGCCATCTTTGAAAAGCTGATAGTTCTGCTCGAGATAGGGCTTCAACGTATCAAGCCAGGCCGCACCCGCCGGGGAATAGGCCGCCTGTGTCAAACGCACCCCCATGAGGTTCGGCTGCATGTCCAGCCCCCGGAAGAACGCTTCGAACCGGGCGCGCAGTTTGGGGCAGGGGATCGAAACGGTCCCTGTGCGCGACCCTGCGATATTGAAAGACTTCGAAGCCGAGGTCGTTATCACAAGCCTGTCGACAACCTCAGGGGCGGCAACAGGCATCGGGATATGCTGCTGGCCGGAATAGGTCAGGTCCATATGGATCTCATCCGAAATCAGCAACAGATCGTGTTTGATGCAGAACGCCGCAAGCTCTTTAAGCTCTGCCGTGGTCCAGACGCGCCCGGCCGGATTGTGGGGCGAGCACAGCATGACCAGCTTTTCCCGCCCCGAGAGCATCGTCTCGTAGCGCTCGAAATCCATGCGGTAGAGGCCGGTCTCGTCGGTGACAAGCGGCAACTCTTTGACGACCCGTCCCGTCTTGCCGATCTTGTTGGCGAACTCGTGGTAAACGGGTGTGAACGTGATGATTTCGTCACCGGGCTCTGTCAACGCTTGCAGGGTGATCGCGATCCCGTTGCCCAGACCATAGGTGGTGAACATCGCCTCAGGGTCAACGTCCCACTGATGCCGTTCTTTCATCCACCATTGAATGGCTTGGGTGAACTTCTCCAACCCGCAGAAATAGCCATAATCGCCTGTGTCCAGAAGGCCTTTCATCGCGTCCTGAATAAAGGGCGGCGCCTTGAAATCCATGTCTGCGACCCACATCGCAAGGCCATCCTCGGCAGGCACCCCGAAAAGCGGCTCCATCATGTCCCATTTGGAACAATCTGTGCCGCGGCGGTCGATCTTTTGGTCGAATGACATGGGGGTTCTCCGGTGCTTTTCCGGCAGGCTATCTTACCGGGGCGCAGGCGCAAGGGGCGTTGCCACTGACGCCTCGCTGCCTTACATGAAAGCCATGACGATACGCCCGATCCTGATCCATCCCGACCCGCGCCTCAAGAAGGTGGCAGCGCCTGTGACTGCGGTGACAGAGGCCCATCATGTGCTGGCCAAGGACATGCTTGAGACGATGTATGATGCGCCGGGTATTGGTCTGGCCGCGACACAAGTCGGCGTGATGGAGCGGCTTTTGGTCATGGATTGCATCAAGGAAGAGGGGGCTGATCCGCGCCCTATGGTTCTGATGAACCCGGAGGTGATCTGGGCCTCGGACGAGGTGTCCTCTTACGAGGAAGGCTGCCTTTCGATCCCTGAGCAATACGCCGATGTGGAGCGTCCGGCAAAGGTCAAAATACGCTGGCTGGGCCTTGATGGCGAGATCCATGAAGAGCAGTTTGACGGGCTATGGGCGACCTGTGTGCAGCACGAGATTGACCATCTGGACGGCAAGCTTTTCATCGATTACCTGCGCCCGCTCAAGCGGCAGATGATTACGCGCAAGATGCAAAAGCTCAAGCGCGAACGGGCGCGCGTCTAGCCTTTTGCCCCGTGTGATTATCCCCTGGCCCGACAAACGGCTGCGCGCGATCGCAGATCCGGTGGATGCCGTGACAGACGATATTCGCGCGCTTTGGAACGATATGATCGCGGTGATGGAGGCCATGCCCGGCGTCGGTCTGGCAGCCCCCCAGCTGGGGGTTTCGCTGCGAATTGCGGTTGTGGATGCGTCCGACACACGCGGTCAGGTGGTACGCATGGCAAACCCCGAAATCCTGCACAGCTCGATCGAACTGCGGCCCCATCAAGAGGCCTCGCCAAATCTGCCCGGTGTGTCGGCTGTGGTAAAGCGGCCTCGTGCGGTGACCGTGCAGTTTCTGAACGAAGCCGGTGCGGCAGAGCAGCGGGATTTCATTGGGCTTTGGGCCACCAGCACGCAGCACCAGATCGATCATTTAAACGGCAAGATGTATTTTGACCGGCTGTCGAAAGTGAAGCGCGATATGCTGCTGCGCAAGGCGCGCAAGGGGGCCGCATGAGAGTGGTGTTCATGGGCACGCCAGCATTCTCTGTCCCCGTCCTTGAGGCGTTGGTTCAGGCTGGCCATGACGTTTGCGCGGTCTACACACAACCGCCCCGCCCCGCAGGACGTGGCAAGAAAGAGCGCCCGTCTCCTGTTCACGCCCGCGCGTTGGAACTGGGGCTTGAGGTTCGCCATCCCGCGCGGCTGAAAGCAGCGGAAGATCAACAGCGTTTCGCGGATTTGCAGGCGGATATCGGCGTCGTCGCGGCTTATGGTCTGATCCTGCCGCAAGCGATCCTGGATGCACCAAAGCTGGGCTGTCTGAATATTCACGCCAGTCTTTTGCCGCGCTGGCGCGGGGCTGCTCCGATCCACCGGGCGATTATGGCGGGCGATACCGAGACTGGCATTTGCATCATGCAGATGGAAGCCGGGTTGGATACCGGGCCGGTCCTGCTGCAAGACGCAACGCCGATCACGGCTGCGGATACAACCGCGCGATTGCACGATCGGCTCAGTGAAATGGGCGCTGCCCTGATCGTTCAGGCTTTGGCGCAGTTACCCGATCTGACAGCTAAACCACAGCCTGAGCATGGCGTGACCTATGCCGAAAAGATCGACAAAGCCGAAGCGCGGGTCGATTGGGCGCGCCCTGCGGCTGAGGTGGATCGGCTAATCCGGGGCCTTTCGCCCTTTCCGGGCGCATGGTGCGAGATTGGGCAGGAACGGGTAAAGCTGCTGGATGCAGAGCTTGCAGACGGCACTGGTCAACCCGGTGCTCACCTGGGTGGATTTGTGGTAGCATGCGGCGATGGCGCGGTGCGCATCACCCAGGCGCAACGTCAAGGCAAGCGTGCGGTGCCAGCGGCTGATTTTCTGCGCGGAACCGATATGCCAAAGACTTTCAACTAGCGGGTTTCGCATGCGAAACCGGGTTTTCAGACAACGGGCGTTGATTTCATTCAAAGTCTTTTTGCGACATTTACCATAATACCAAGACACCTCGCAGTGTCCGTATTTTAAAGGGATTATTAAGGTTAACGTGCCCGTAAAGCCGCTTGGCGCCACCCGCTTTGTTAACCAGATTTTCAGGGCGAACAGGGCTCATTCTGCTGAATATCGCGCGGTAACCCTAACGCTTCAGGGCATCGCAATTTACGCGGATCCTTGTGTCTTCTTTTGTCTCTAAATACCGAAAAAGACCTCAACACCCGACACAGCGCTCGCCGAAGGTCCAGACGGGGCGCAGCCCCGCACGGGGCGACGCGCAAAGCGCGGCGCAATCCCTCAGTCAGGCTTAAACGGGGCCATTCCGGCACGCGCCAACTCATCCGCGCGCTCGTTCTCTGGATGCCCGGCATGACCTTTGACCCATTCCCATGTCACGGAATGGCGGGCAGCGGCCTCATCCAACCGCTTCCACAAATCCTCGTTCTTCACGGGTTTCTTGGTCGAGGTCTTCCAGCCGTTGCGTTTCCAGCCATACATCCATTGGGTGATGCCGCCTTTGACGTAGGCACTGTCGGTCACGACGGTCAGGGTCGAAGGCCGTTCAAGCGCCTCAAGCGCATGGATCGCGGCCAAAAGCTCCATCCTGTTATTCGTCGTTTCGGCCTCGCCACCCATCAGGGCGCGTTCTTTCAGAACCTCGTCGCCGTCGCGCGCGATCAGCAAGGCGCCCCAGCCGCCGGGGCCGGGATTGCCCGAGCAGGCGCCATCGGTATAGGCGAAAAGCTCAGGCATAGGCTTCAATCGCAATCCATTCGGCCATGTCACCCGATAATCCTCTATCGATCCCTTTAAGGTGTCCTTGGACACGAAAGCCCGCGGCAGCGATCAGCTTTTCAAGCTCGGGCTGGGTGTAATAGGCATAAAAGCGCCCGATGCTGTCGGTCTTTTCGCCCTCGCCCATCTTGACCGAAAGGTGCAGTCGCGCGCCAGGTTTGGCGGCTTTGTTAAGTGCCGCAAGATATGTCGGCATCTTGGCTTTGGGCGCGTGCAGCAGCGAAAACGAGGCCCAGATGCCGTCATATAGGTCAGTGCCGGTAATGTCTTCAAACTGCGCGTGGCGGGCAGTTACGCCGGGCAGAGTGTTGGCGATCGCGATCATTTCCTCGGACGCATCAAGGGCGGTGACAGCGCATCCGGCCGCGACCACATGCACGGCGCTGTTGCCCGGACCGCAGCCCAGATCTAGGACATGCGCGCCTATGGGCATCGCAGCGATGAAGGCGTCCAGGCCGTCCATCCTGGTCTCGCGCACCAGATCGGCATAGTCCTGCGCCCGGGCGTTGTACGTGTCGATGGTGCGGTTGGTCATATGAACGCCGTGACAGCCAGGCTGGCGATAACCAGCGCGGTCAACAAAACGCGCAGTTGCATCCACCATGCCGGGGCCAGTTTCCACTGCCAGAACATATAATCCAGCGCCAGCAGGCCAGCGAATCCCGTCATTAGGTTGATGGCCGACGATACCGGCCCGCTGCCAACCATGAAGAATGCCCAAAGTGCCGGAATGACCGAAAGCGTATAGCACGCCGCGGCCTGCGCGCCTTTGGTTTTCGTGGCAAAGCCCCAAAGCACGCCGGACATGAACGCCAGAATGATCGTGCCATATGAAAGCTGGACATACGGCCCGACAAAGCGTGGCCCAAGGGCCCGGATGCTCCACTGGGCAAGGTCTGTGCTGACCAATGTCAGGGCGCCCCAAAAGAAAGGGATCAGCCCGGCAAGGCCAAGGATCAGGGCAGAGCGCGGCACGGTCATAGGGCGCCTGCCTGAAGGTCAGTCAGCATCTTCGCGATCCGCTTTTCGCGGGTCTCTGCCCGTTTGGCGGATGTGATCTGGTGAAGCACGCCGCGGCGTTTCCCAGGGGAGAGGCTGTCCCAATGCGCCGTCCTATCCGCTGCGCGCAGGGCTTTAGTCACGTCATCAGGTACATCGACCTGATCTGTGGGCGCGGGGCGCAGGCGAACCTCAAGGGGCTCATCGGGTGACACACCAATCCGGTCGAGCAGGCTCTTACCGGTATAAAGGAAAATCCCGTCGATCACCGGCGCTTTGGTGAGCGCCAGATTGATCGGGTGGTCGTTGATCTCCCCTTCGATCCGTTTGGCGTTTTGCGCCTGCAAGGTCCGGGCAATGTCATCGGGCAGGGGCAGCACCGTATAGGTATTCTCGCCCCAGATCATCGGAATGATCCGGCCTTCAAAGCTCAGATAGTCGCTCATGCCCGTTCAAGCGCCAATCGGCCTGCGAGGGCAGCGAAAACAGCTGCGAAGCTGCGGTTGAGCCAGCGCATGACGGTTTCGCTTTGCAAAAGCCAACGGCGGGTGGCGGCTGCGAATACACCGTAGAGTATGAAGACCGCGAAGGTCATTGCCATGAAGATGCCGCCGAGTATCAGCATTTCTGTGGTGGCTGTCGCAGGATTGCCCGACAGGAAGGGGGGCAGCAGCGCCAGAAAGAAGATTGATAGTTTGGGGTTCAAAA
>CAKZXZ010000003.1 GCA_937883775.1 uncultured Paracoccaceae bacterium | reverse complement strand
GCGGCGCTGGTCAACCTTTTTGAAAGCAACTCATTCGTGACAGTGGGTGCGTCGGGCACGCAAAACTCTGACGTCACGGCAAGTGGCTCAGCAACGCTGGATGCCACGACAGATCTGAAGACCTCTGCCGTTGTGATCTCTGGCGCAGGTGGCGGTTTTGCCGGTGCAATTTCTGCGAATGTGACGCTCGCCGAGTCCCAGACCAAGGTTGAAATCGGGGCAAACCAGGCGGTGAGCGCGACCGGCACCGTGACCCTCGATGCCAATGAGGCGATTGATATCGCAGGCACCGTTGGCTCTGTCGCGGTTGGCGGGGTCAGCGTTGGCGCGTCGCTTGATTACGCGCGCTTCGGTGGGTCTGTGCGTGTCGTGACGGGCAATGACACGCGGGTACAGTCGCAGGGCGATGTCAATCTGCGCGCCATCAGTTCCCGTCAAGTCGGATCGACAGTCGTTGTTGGCACTGTGGGTGGCTCTGCGCTGGCCGCGGCGGTGAGCCTCGCCTCCGTCGGGGCGACGGCGAGTGATAGTGACGCGACAACGATGCTGGGCACCGTGAACAGTGAGTTGCAAGGCTCCCAAGAGGGCAGCAGTGGGGATGCCAACCGGGACCGGAGTTCTGCCGGGAAGCTCACGACTTACGCAGGCGGCACGGGGTCCGCCAATAGCGTCAAGTCCCAGCGTCGCGGGATCAACGTCTTGGCCGGTGCTTCTGCAGACCGGGTCGCGGTTGAGGTCGGCGGTGGCAGCAGGATCCTTGCTGGCAATGATTTGAGTGCGGAAGCCTCGGCAAGCACCTCGCTGCGTCAGCTGGGCGGCGCGGCGTCTTTGACGGCATCGGCGGGTGCTGTCAGTGGCACTGTGGTCGCGAATGTCGGCACCACGGCCATTGTTGATGTCGGCGCCGGGGCAAATGTGCGGGCCAACCGCACGATCCTGATGAACGCAAACACCGGCGGCGTGAATGGCGGTAATGTCATTACAGCGGATGCGGCGACAGTTGGGGCCTCGGCCGGTATTTCGGCCGGTGTCGGTGTCGTCACCGCGACGCTGAGCGGCCGCGCTGAAGTCAATATCAGCAATACCGCCACGGTTGCGGGCAACTCGCAAACCTTTGCCAATACGCTGAATATCAATGCCACCCGCAGCGATACCGTCGATGCGGAGGTGTATAACCTCACGCTCGGTCTGGTAGGTGGCGTCGGCGCGGCAGTCGTCACCGCGCAGAACACAGGTGTCGCCCGCGTGCGGATCGGCACCAACGCGTCAACGCCCGCCAATGTCTTTGTACTGAACCTCAACACGCTGGTGCGCGATTCCGGTCTCGTGAAATCGAAGGCTGTCGGCTCTACCGGCGGGATCGGGCTTGCGTTGAACGGTGTCGTATCAACTGCGCGCAACAACGCCCGCAGCGAAGTGCTGTTCACCGGAGCCAATATCGCGGCGACCAATATTTCCGTGAACAACGATAACCGCGCCCGGTCAGAAGCGACCGCAACGGGCGTCGCTGTTGGCGCAGTTGCCGTTGGTGCATCGGTTGCACGCAGCTCGACCAATGCGAGCGCGACGACACGCGTGAATGGCAATATCATTGCGTCAAACATCAGCTTCACGACGCGGTTCAGCGATGCGCTGGGGCAGAACTCTTATGCCAGCGCGAAATCGACTTCGGGCGGTATTCTTGCCGGAAGCGGCGCCGATGCACGCGCCTACCTGAACTACAACATTCTGACCGAAGTCGGTGGTAACATCGCAGCGGGCCGGAACCTGACCATCCTGAGCGATGCAGCCGGGGCCAGTGCGCGGTCCGACGCCAGCGGCAAGCTGGGCGGGGCTGTCGCGATTGGTGTCGTGATTTCCCATGCCGGGCAGGGCGGCAGTGGCAATCCGATCAGCGGTGCCAATGTCACCACAAGGATCAAGGACTTTGCGACCGTCTATGCCGGTCGGACAGGACGGATCGAGGCCTCCAACGCGCCTGATATTCAGGCCTATTCCGAGGCAGGATCGGGTGGTGTGCTCTCCGGCTCCGGCTCTGAGGGGCGTTTGACGCTGAACAGCGTCACCCTGACAGAGATTGGCCGTCGCGGCACCACCAGCACGGGCGATGCGATGGGGATCGTCGTCGATGATCTAACAATCTCGGCTGCGCACCGCGCGTCGTTGCAAGGCAAGGTCGACAGCTCCAACGCAAGCCTCGTCGGCGCGTCGGGGGCGGATTATCGCACGCGCGCCGATGCCAAGGTCGACCTTGTCTTCAAGAGCAATTCGCTTGTCCAGGCCGGAGAGATCAACATCTCGGGCGTCAATGCGATCAAGCGCCCGCGCAATGGCTGGAATGTTCAGTCCGGCTCTGGCGGCGCGCTTGACGTCGCGGCGATGATTTCAAAGGTCGATGTCTACGCCGACACCAATATGACCTTCGCCAATGGCGCGAAGGTTCAGCAGATTTCAGCCCCAGAAGACAACCGCGCCTTCGCTATGGGTCTTTTCACGGATATTGAGCTGATCGACCGTCAACGCCTCGACAGCGGTGGCGCAATTGCGATCCCGATTGGCAACAGCGACGTGATCGTGCATCGCAATAACGCCATCATCACGATCAACGATGCTGATATCCTCGCCAGTGGCGATCTGACCATCTATTCGGGCGGGGATGCCAAACTTCTGTCAGAGGTCGATACCAAATCCTACGGTCTGGCCGGGGCGGCGTCCTCCCTCACTGATGCGGATTACAACGCGGATCACTCGATCCTGATCAAGTCTGGTGCGAAAGTTGAATCGCTGGGCAATGTCACGATCAAGTCGGGCCATGGTCGCAACAGCCAGCAGACAATCACAGTCAACGCCGAGAGCCGCGTCTACAACAAGACGGCGATCCCGATCAAAACGCGCCCCAATGCGGATGCGTTCTCTAGCGTGAAGACCCAGGTAAATGTCGCCGCCGGGGCTGAGGTTCTGGCCGTGCGCGATGTGAACATCTTTGCAGAGGCTGGCAATCAGACCGTCCGTGGCTATGGGCGCGGCAAGGACTTCTACCGCGAGATCCTCGCCGCGATCGGCAGTTTCTTCTCGAACCTTGTGGGTGGGGGAGATCTAAGCCTCGATATCATCACGGGCAGTTCGACCAAGACCCAGGACAATGGCATCGTCGTCAACGGTCTGGTCCGCGCAGGCTCGCGCAACCAGCAGGTGCTTTATCTCGATGCGGGCAACAATCTGCGCAACGACGTGCTTGGCTTCAGCAATGACCTGGCGCGGGATATTACGTATACGATCACGCCGAATGTTAACGCGGCAGCCCAGTTGCAAGAGCGTATCGACCTGCTGCAAAGCTGGCTCAATAACTCTGCACTGAACAAGGACGCCGAAGCTGTTGCGGCATGGACCGCAGAGATTTCGCAATTGCAAATCCGTCAGGCAGCTTCTGCCAC
>CAKZXZ010000002.1 GCA_937883775.1 uncultured Paracoccaceae bacterium | reverse complement strand
GAAAGCCTTGGCGCAGCGTGTCGAAATCGCCCCAATGCTCCATATGCTCGGGGTCGATATTGGTGACGATGGCGATGGTCGCCGGGAGGCGGTTGAACGTGCCGTCACTCTCATCAGCTTCCACGACCATCCATTCGCCCTGCCCCATCCGGGCGTTCGAGCCATAGGCATGGATGATGCCGCCGTTGACGACGGTGGGGTCCAGATCACCCGCAACCAGCAGTTCGGCCATCATCGTGGTGGTGGTCGTTTTGCCATGGGTGCCCGCGATCGCAATGTTGGACTTCAGGCGCATCAGTTCGGCGAGCATTTCAGCCCGGCGTACGACGGGCAGGCCAAGGCGGCGGGCCTCGTCCAGTTCGGGATTCCCGGGTTTGATGGCTGACGAGATCACGACGACTTCGGCCCCATCGAGGTTCTCCGCCTTTTGGCCTTCGAACACCACGGCCCCGAGCTTCTTCAAGCGGTCCGTGATCTTGGAGCCCTTCAAATCAGAGCCCTGCACCGTGTAGCCGTGGTTCAGCAGCACTTCCGCGATGCCGGACATGCCGATGCCGCCGATGCCCACAAAATGGATCGGCCCCACGTCGCCGGGAAGTTTCGTCGCTGCGTTCATTCTGGGGTCTCCGTCCATCGTGCTAGCTCCCTCTGGGGTTCGGCGCTTATGCGCTCTGTAAATCCTCGACCATGGCGACGAGTCGCTCTGTCGCGTCCGGGCGCGCTGTTCCTAACGCCGCGAGCGCCATTTGCAAGGCGGCATGACTGTCCGACAGAACCGCTTGGATCTGTTGCGCAAGGCTTTCGACCGTCAACGCGCTCTCCGGGATCAGGATGGCGGCATTGGCATCGACAAGGCTGCGGGCATTCGCTGTCTGCTCGTCGCGGATCGCAGCGGCGAGCGGGATCAGGATCGACGGGCGACCGATCACACTGATATCGGCAACGGACGAGGCCCCGGCCCGGCTGATGACCAGTTGCGCTTCTGACATCAGCTTGGGCACGTCGGTAAAGAAAGGCTGCACATCGGCGGTGATGCCGTTTTGCGCATAAAATTCGGTGACGCGCGCATGATCGGCTTCGCGCGCCTGATGGCTGACGCGGATGTTCTTGACCATCTCCATCGGCAAGGCCGCAATCGCGGGGGGCACCACATCCGACAGGATCGTCGCCCCTTGAGAGCCGCCGATCACAAGGATCGACATCGGATAGTCGCCGGGCGGGATATAGGCCGCCCCTGCCCGCTCCATCACGGCGGCGCGCACAGGGTTGCCGACGGGAACGCCTTCGACACCGTCGGGCAGCTCGGTCGGCCATGTGCCGCAGGCAACGCGCTGCACGCGCTTAGCGAAAAGCTGGTTCACGCGGCCCAGCACGCCGTTTTGTTCATGGATCATGCGCGGCAAGCGCAGCAAAGTGGCCGCCCCCATGGCAGGGATCGCAGGGTAGCCACCAAAGCCCACCACAACGGCGGGCTTGTCGCGCATCATTTTCCAGGTTGCGCCAATCACACCGCTTGCAATGCGGAACGGCACCAGTGCCTTGGCCAAAAGCCCGCCACGCGCGAATGTGGCGCTGGCGACCTGCTCAATTTCAACCACATGGGGAAAGCCGCCCGTATAGCGCGCACCACGCGCGTCGGTGCTGAGCTTGACGCGCCAGCCCTTGCGCAGCATCGCCTCGGCCAGAGCCTGGGCGGGGAACATATGCCCGCCTGTGCCTCCTGCCGCGATCACCAAAAGGGGCGCTTTGCTCATGTTCTTACCTGCCGCGTCTGAGGAGGATATCTCCGATTTCGCCTTGCGGTCTTGTACGCGTAAACGCCAACAACATGCCAACCGCGATGCCCCCTGCGATAAGCGATGATCCGCCATAGCTGACAAACGGCAGCGTCATCCCTTTGGCGGGCAAAAGGCGCACGGCGACGCCCATGTTAATCATCGCCTGAATGCCAAAGACGCAGACAAGGCCGGTGCCTGCAAGGCGAATGAACGGGTCACGCTCCTTCATCAGGCGCATCAGCGAACGGACGACGACGGTGGCGTAAAGCGCGATGATGATGCCGACGAGGATCATGCCGTATTCTTCTGCTGCAACAGCGATGATGAAATCGGTATGCGCATCAGGGAGCGACCATTTCACTTGCCCCTCACCCACGCCAACGCCAAAGAACCCGCCCTCGCGGATCGCGTTGGTGGCGTAGCCCAGCTGGGTCGTCGGGTCCACGTCGGGTGACAGGAAACCATCAATCCGACGGGCGAAATGTTCGGAATTGGAATAGGCCAGCGTGCCTGCAAAGATCACCAGCCCCGCCATACCCAGCAGCAACACCATCGGCGCACCGGCCACGAAATCCATCACGCCCCAGGCAAAAAGGATCAGGCAGGCTTGGCCAAAGTCGGGCTGCATCGCCAGCAGGAACACGATGATAATCGTCAGCGCGAAAGACAGGGTCTTGCCGGGCGGGCCGTTAATCTCCTGGCTTGCGGCCAGCATCCACGCAGCCATCACAACGAAACCCGGTTTGAGGAACTCGGACGGCTGGATTGAGGCAAAGCCCAGCGAATACCAGCGCACCGCGCCTTTTCCGAAATCGGTCCCGAAAAGCGGCAGGAACGCCAAAGCCGCGAAGGCAACGACAAAGCCCAGCACAGCCAAACGGCGCACCACGGACGGCGACATCATTGAGGTAAGCATGAGCACGACCAGCGCCATGCCACCAAAGACAGTCTGGCGGATCACGTAGTGAAACGGCTCAAACCCGTTCTTCGCGGCCAGCGGTGGGGACGCCGCAAAGCCCAGCATCAGGCCAATACAAAAGAGCCCGAGGATCGCGGACAAAGTCCAGCGATCAATCGTGCGCCACCATTTGGGAAGAATAGGCTCCCCGTCCCGGGATGGGAGGGAGCCATAGACCATCTCAGTCATGGATACTTACCGCCAACTTGCCTCAATCACGCCCCTTTGCGGGGTCTGAACGTGAGTTTATCAAGACCTGCGCGATTTGGCTAGGAAAACTGCGCGGCGTTTGCGGATTGACGCCTTGCCGCGCGATCCCCAAAAGGCAGCCATGGCCTATCGGACAATCATATTGGGCGCAGGCGCCGCTGGCATGATGTGTGCCGCCCATGCCGGGCCGGGCGCACTTGTTATCGATCACGCCAAGGCGCCCGGAGAGAAAATTCGCATCTCCGGCGGCGGGCGCTGCAATTTCACCAATATGTATGCCGCCCCAGAGAACTTCTTGAGCCAGAACCCGCATTTCTGCAAATCCGCACTAAGCCGCTACACGCAGTGGGATTTCATCGATCTGGTGGCGCAGCACGGCATTGCGTATCACGAAAAGACGCTGGGACAGCTCTTTTGTGACCACTCCGCCAAGGACATTATCGCGCTTTTGCTGGCGGAGATGGACAAGGCCGGGGCCGAGCTGCGGTTACGGACTTCTGTTCTGTCTGTGACCAAAACCGAAAGCGGCTTTGCGGTCGAGGTTGAGCAAGACGGCAGGCGCGAGACGCTAGACTGCGCCAATGTCGTCATCGCCACCGGCGGCAAGTCGATCCCGAAAATGGGCGCGACCGGGTTCGGTTACCAGATCGCCAAACAATATGGCCTGCCGCTGATCGAGACGCGCCCTGCCCTTGTGCCGCTGACCTTCGGCGAAGACATCATGGCCGATCTCAAACCGCTTGCAGGCCTCTCGGCCTCGGCCCGGGTCAGTTGCAACGGCACCAGTTTTGACGAAGGCCTGCTGATGACCCATCGCGGCCTGTCGGGCCCGTCGATCCTGCAAATCTCAAGCTTCTGGCGCGAGGGCGATCCGGTCACGGTCAACCTCGCTCCTGAGACGGACCTGAAAGCCGCGCTCAAAGCGAAACGTCAGGAAAATGGACGCCGACAGATCAGCACCGTGCTGAGCGATCTGCTGCCTGCGCGGCTGGCGCAGCATCTGACAGGCGTTGCGGAGCTGTCGGGAAATATCGCCGATCTCGCCGACGCCGCGCTCGATCATCTGGTCACAACAGTCACAGGCTGGTCGCTGAAACCCAACGGCTCCGAAGGCTACCGGACAGCCGAAGTGACCTTGGGCGGGGTGAACACCGATGCGCTGTCGTCCAAAACGATGGAGGCGAAAGACA
>CAKZXZ010000001.1 GCA_937883775.1 uncultured Paracoccaceae bacterium | reverse complement strand
GCCGGTGCCAGTTCATCGTCATCAATAAAGGCAAAGACCTTGAAGCCACGCTCGTCCGCGACGTCCAAAGCTGCATTACGCGCGATAGAGATGTTGCCCGCCGGTGCGTGTCGGTAGATCACGCTATGGCTCGACAGGCCTGCAAACCGTTCAACCATATCGCGCGCGCTTGGGGTTGTGTCGTTGTCGATCACGATGATTGTCAGACTAGTGCCATCCGGCAAGACCTGCCCTTCAAGCGTGCGCAGTGTCTGGCTTAGCGCAGGGCGCTGGAAGGTGCAGACGCCCACGGTGACGTGCTCGATCGGGGCAGAGGTGAGCGCAAGACCAACGCTTTCGTGCTGCGGTGCGCCCGGTTTTGCAAAGACCTGCCGCCAAAACCCCGCAGACCACGCCAGATGCATGACTGCTGCGATGACGCCGCTGAGCAGGGCCCGGATCTTTTGTTGCGAAAGCGCAAGGACCAGCGCCGCAAGCAGACAGGCGGCAAGCCATATCAGGGCAGGGGCTGCGAAGAGGGCCAGAACCGGCGCCAAAGCCGTCATCGCGACAGCAGGCGCTACGCCGATCATCGCGATCTGGCGCAGCCGTGGTTTCTGGCGATGTTTCAGAACCGTGCGTGCCCGCCCGCGTCCGAAGTTGAAATATTGCCGCGCCAATGCGCCGAGGGACGCGCGCGGGATATAATCGAGTTCGGTTTGTGCGGTCAGCCAGATGCGCCCGCCCGCCTTGGCAAGCCTGAGGTCCAGTTCAGCATCTTCGTTATGGGAAAACGCGGTGTCATAGCCGCCAACGGTGCGAAACGCGTCAAGCCGCATCAGCGCGTGGTGGCCGTGATCAACAAAGCGGCCCTCTCCGCCGATCCGATGGGCGGATCCCCCGTTGCCCAACCGTGTGTTCTGCGTCAGCGCGATCATTCGCTGCAGGGCCGTGTCGCCAACCGCGTTCATCGGTACCACAACGCTGTCTGCGCCATGCGCGATCGCATCGTCAAGAAGCGTGTCGATATAATTGCTGGGGTAGCGCGCATGCGCATCGAGCCGCACCAGCCATCCCATGGCTGTGCCATGGGTCGCCACCGCAAGATTGAGGGCGGCGCTTTGCAGGCGTCCGGGGTTCGGCAAAAGATGGATGTCGAATGCGGGGAGCGCTTCTATCCGGGCCTGAACGATATCTTCGGTGCCATCGACCGACCCGCCATCGGCAACGACAAGGCGCGTTGGCGCGCCAGCGGTCAGACGGCGTTGCAGGAAAGGCACCAGATCATCGATCACATCGCCGATATGGGCTGCCTCATTTAAAGTTGGCACAACGATCAGAACGCCATCGTTGTGCCGCATCGGATTTTCAAGCAACGCCAGACCGTCAGGTGCCAGTTCCGAGACAAGGTTTTCGGCCTCGGTTGATGCGACGAGCCAGGTGTCCCGTGCGACTGCGCGTGTTGCGTCTTGAAGCTGTGCGACATCATGCGGATCAAGCTGGTCAAGTGCGTTGAGCGTTGCGTCAATGTCTGCACTGTCCAGGATCGTTCCGATCCCAAGCTCGGCCATGCGGGCCGCGATTTCGGTGCCTTTCAGGCCTATGGGCGGCACGCCGTTGAGCCCGCTTTCATAAAGGCGGTTGGGCAGTAGCCAGTCGGAATTGGACCCGGTGTCATAGCGGTCCACAAGCCAGGCCATGTCGACCTCGCCGTAAATCGTGGCAAGATCGCCGGGATAGGCGTAAGGGCCTTCGAAAACCAGATCCGGGTTGGCCTGCACGATGGCATGAAAGTCGCGCAGCGTATCCAGCGCAGGTCTGCCACGCATGATAATGCGGTACTGTCCGGGCCGCGCGCGCGTCAGTGCATCAAGACATTTCAATGAAAACGGACACCGCAGGATCCCGAACCAGCCAATGCGCAACGGCTTTGTCACCGGGCGTGGGGTGATGGGCTGTTCAAAGACTGACAGATCGTCGGTCACAACCTTGTTTTCGACAAGGCTCACCGGGGCATCGGTTTGTTTGTGAGGTTCGAAATAGGCCCGCAAGAATGCAGGCGACGAGACAACCAATCGATCAATCTCGCGGCAAAGCCTGCGTTCAAACCACCTTAGAGACTTTGCGGCCAGCCCGTCACCAACCATAAGGCGATGAATGTCGAGCACCTCGTAGATCAGCGTCACAGGCCGGTGCGTGCGCAACCGGTGTTTGAGCGGAACGGCCAGCGCGAGCATTTCAAGGTTTCGGCACAAGATGACATCGGGCGCTCCGGCGGCCGTCAGCACTTTGTTGAGGTTCAAGCGTTGGCGCAGCACGGCTCCGATACGTTGTCCCATCCGGGCATTATGGGTCTGGCCAAGCACAACCGCGTCGCCCGGCAGGGGCCCTTGGCGTCTGCGAAATCCGATCAGCGTTACGTCGGCGCCACCCAGGCGCAGCATCCGCACCCGTCGCCAGATCGCGGCATCATCAAGATCATGCGCAAGATACAGCACACGTGTCGCGCGGACATGTCCGGCGTCCATGGGCAAGGCGTTCAGCCCGGCTGGTTCATCCACGAGTATATTCATTGAGTAGCGATCCCACGTTGCAAGTGTTCACATGGCTACGGTCGCTGTTGATCTGCCGGGTGTCAAAGCCCTACGCGCGCACGCGCAAAAGCCAGCCGATTTCGCAGGCGCAATCGGCGGTAATCCGTCCATTTCGCCTCAATTTGCCC
The DNA here is from genome assembly GCA_937883775.1 of uncultured Paracoccaceae bacterium. GTDB lineage: Bacteria > Pseudomonadota > Alphaproteobacteria > Rhodobacterales > Rhodobacteraceae > JAHTBL01. The sequence goes on along the minus strand of CAKZXZ010000001.1, from coordinate 2,718 downwards.
GTTTTTGACAAAGATGACCGTTTTCTGGGCGTGTTGTGGCTGAACCGGCTGCAGCGCCTGACTTTGCGCAGTGCATGATTGCTGTGCATTTCCGGTAAGACTTCGCTTTTTCCGGGGCAGGGAGCGGCGGGAAGTCGCTGAAATCTCACCGCTCTTGCGTAAAGGGCGCGCAGCCGGCGGCGCGGTATGTTCAGGTCAGGCAAATCCGATTTGACCCACCGAGACGGCATGACCCAGCGCAACCCCAACGACCCGGTAGAGACCGCCGCACAGGACAGCTATGGCGGCACAGTCCTGCGCGGCAGCTTTTACACCGCGCTGAGCCAAGGCGTGACGGTTGCCTGTCAGATCGGGTCGGTCATCATTCTGTCGCGGTTGCTGACCGCAAATGACTTTGGTCTGATCGCGATGATTGGTCCGGTCATTGTCTTTTTGTCGATGTTCAAGGAAATGGGCCTTTTGCAGGCCGTCATTCAGAAAAAGACGCTTACCTATGGGCAGCTGAATGCGCTTTTCTGGATCAATATGGGGGTTAGCCTGTCGCTGACACTGCTGCTGATCTGGATGGCGCCACTTATCGCGCGGTTCTATAGCGCGCCTGAGTTGACGGCCCTGATCCGGGTAATGGCGGTCAGCATGTTTATCAGCGCCTTGGGCGCGCAGCATTTTGCCCTGCTCAACCGGCAAATGGTGTTTGGGCGCATCGCGATCAACGCAAGCATTGTGGCGGTGGTGACGTTGTCGGTGTCGATCATCTGGGCGCTGATTTCGCCGACGCCATGGGCTTTGGTGGCAGGCACAATCGCTGGGATGAGCGTGGGCACGCTTCTGGTGTGGATCTGGGTTCCCTGGACACCGTCGCGCCCGGCCATGGCACCCGGCACGGGTGAGCTGATTGGCTTTGGCGCAGGGGTGACCAGCTTCAAGCTGGCAAACTTCTTTTCGCGCAACCTCGACAATATCTTGATCGGGCGGGTCTGGGGCAGCACAGCGCTGGGTCTTTATGACCGCGCCTACAAGCTTTTGCTGTTCCCACTAAGCCGCGTTGCGCAGCCACTGTCGCAGGTGATGATCCCCGTCTTGTCGCGCATGCAAGATGAACCTGCCCGCTACGCCCACGCCTTTTTCCGCGTTTTTGGCCTGATGCAACTGGCGATTTTGCCGGGGGTTGCAGCGCTGACGGCGCTTGCAGATACGGCCGTGCCCTTTTTGTTAGGGGCCCATTGGGCGGACAGTGCGCCGATCTTTGCCGCGCTTGGCATTGCGGGTCTGGCGCAGCCGCTGGCAAATCCGACGGGCTGGCTTTTTATCAGTCAGGGACGCACGACTGAAATGGCGTGGTGGGGGCTTTTTTCGGCGGCGGTCTCTTGCGCGGCCTTTGTCTGGGGGGTGCAATACGGCGTAGTCACGCTGGCTTTGGCCTATGCCAGCACCAGCATCGCCAAGCTGGTGCCGCTTTGGCTGCTGATTTGCCGCAAAGGCCCGATCCGCAATGACAGCCTGCGCACGCGCATTTTGCCGCTGTTTTGTTCGGGTCTTGCGACCTACACCCTAATTTTGCTGGTGCGCGATAGCCTGCCGGAGCCTGCAATTCTCAAACTGCTGAGCGGGGCGGGGCTGTGCTATCTGACCTTTGCGGTCGCCCTTAGCCTGACGCCTTATGGCCGCCAGACCTTGGGCGAGCTGCGGGGTCTTCTTCTTAAAGTGATCCGTCGCCTTCAGGCGCATGCAAAGACGGGGGCGATCTAGCGTGAAGATCATCGTTGAGAATTGCGTCTTTATGAATGGCGGCGACAGTGCGATCAACTTCGCGCTGCGCGACATCGTGCTTGCGACTTTCCCCGAGGCCGAGTTGAGCTTTGCCGATTCAGGTGCCCCTGCAATTGCGCCGTATTACCCGGATATCACCTTTATCCCGCTGCCGTCTTTCAAGATGGACGAGACGTTTGTGGTGCGTTTGTCGAAAAAGCTATTCGGACCCTACCGAAAGCATCTGCTGGTTCGAACGCTTTATCTGTCGGCATCTGTCAGCCTCACACGGCTGTTGGTGGCGCTTGGCCTGCCGCTTCCGACCAAGGTCATGCGGGCGATCAAACCGTATCTGGACGCAGATTTGGTGCTGACAACGGGGGGGACGTATCTGCTAAGCAAATACGACTACAGCCGCCGGATTCTTGAGTTTCGCAAGAACCGCCAGTTGGGCAAGCCGATGGCGGCGTTCACCCAGTCTTTTGAACCTTTTGCAGATGATTTCCGATCCCGCGCGCTGGCGCCCTTGCTGAGACAGATGATCCTGATCCTGGTGCGCCACGAGACATCGCGTGTTCATGTCGAGGCGCTGACTGGGCGATCTGACACTGTCGTCGCGGTGGCGGATTCTGTCTTTGCCCTTTGGACGCCCGGTCCGACGACCTTGACCGATCGGCGCGTTCGAAGCGGCCGTGCGGTGGATGACAGGCTGCGCATCGCCATCGCGGTACGCAAGCTTAAGGCCTATGGTGCGCGTGATCCGGAAACGGGGGCGGCGCTTTTCAAGCAATCCATTTGCGCGGCTGTCATCTCGCTCGTGCGCGAAAAGGGGGCCGAGGTGACGTTCCTGTCGACCTGTCAGGGCATCCCGGAATACTGGACCGACGATTCTGCCGTCGCGATGGAGTTTGTCGCGGCGCTGCCTGAGGATGTGCGCGCTCATGTGACGGTGAACCGGTCCTTTCACAC